>JAZDGX010000183.1:0-7109 GCA_043806645.1 Candidatus Eiseniibacteriota bacterium
ATGAACGGAGAAAAGGGAACCGCGGGATGATCGGCGAACAGGCGGGGAAGAACGAGGCGCGACCGGAAGCCGCGGCGTGCAACCTGCAGGGGTCGGTGGAGCTGATCTTCGAGCGTAGCATTCCCGGACTGGGAGGATACCGTTTTGCCGCGCTGGATGTGCCGGAGCTGCCACTCGAACAGGCGATTCCGGCTCCTCTGCGGCGCGGGGCGGCCCCGCTGCTTCCGGAAGTGACGGAGCCCGAGGTTGCCCGCCACTACACCGCCCTCTCGACCCTCAATCATCATGTCGAGAAGAGCCTCTATCCGCTTGGCTCCTGCACGATGAAGTACAATCCCAAGATCAACGAGGAACTGGTCCGTCAGCCGGGGTGCGCCGCGCTGCATCCCGACGCTCCGCCAAGTGCGCTTCAGGGAATCCTCTCGCTGTTGTGGGATTTTCAGCAAGCGCTGGCGACGATCGTCGGCATGGATGCCGTGAGCCTGCATCCGGCCGCCGGGGCCCAGGGGGAGCTGCTGGGGATGAAGCTATTCCGGGCCTACCATCGGTCCCGGGGCAACGTGAAGCGGACGGTTCTCATCCCGGACTCCGCGCACGGCACGAATCCGGCAAGCGTAGTGCTAAGCGGCTTCACGCCGCGTGAGGTGCGTTCGGGCAAGGACGGGCGCATCGACCTGGCTTCGCTCGAGGCCGCGATCGACTCCGGGACGGCCGGGATCATGATCACCAATCCCAATACGCTCGGCCTCTTCGAGAAGGGCATCGACGAAATCGCGGCTCGGATCCACGCGGTCGACGGGTTGGTCTACATGGATGGGGCGAACCTGAACGCGCTGATCGGGATGGCCTTGCCGGGACAGATGGGCGTGGATGCCGTGCACATCAATTTGCATAAGACCTTCTCCACGCCGCATGGCGGCGGGGGACCGGGGGCGGGCCCGGTCGCGGTCAAGTCGGCGCTCGAGCCCTTTCTGCCGGTGCCCCTCGTCGCGCGTGGCGCGCAGGGGTACCGCCTCGTGGCGGATCGCCCCCATTCGATCGGGCGGCTGCACCCCTATGCGGGCAACGTCGGGGTGATTCTGCGCGCCTATGCGTACCTCCGTTTCTTGGGGCCGGAGGGATTGCGCGCGGTCAGCCGGGCGGCGCTCATCAATGCGAACTACCTGATGCGCAAGGTCGACGGCGCCTTCCCGGTGGCGAAGCCCGAGGCTTGCATGCACGAGTTCGTCTCCACCGCCACGTGGGCCCGCGAATACGGAGTCCGTAACGTCGACGTGGCCAAGCGCCTGCTCGACTACGGATTTCACGCGCCCACCGTGTCGTTTCCGTTGATTGTGCCCGATGCGCTGATGATCGAGCCGACCGAGACGGAGACGCGCAGTTCGCTGGACCGTTTCGCCGCGGCGCTGCACGCGATTGCGGCCGAGATCCGGGAGCATCCCGAGCTCGTGAAGGGGGCGCCCGGCTGCACGCGGGTGGGCCGGCTGGACGAGGCCGAGGCGGCGCGCCGCTTGAGGGTACGTTGGACCCCGCCCGGAGAGGCCGGCAACGGCGGACCCGCGCGTGGGTGAGCCGGAATTGACCTGGCGTGTGCATCCGGCGGCCGAGCGCTCGGGAATGACCCTCTTGGTCGGACTGCTGATCCTGGGCGTGAGCCTGCTGGTCGCCGCATGGATGCGGGCCGTCTACTGGGGTGTGTTCGCCCTGGGCGTGCTCTTCCTGTCGCTGGAGAGCTACTTTCTGCCGACGCGCTTCGCGCTGGGCGACGACGGCGTCGGCGTGAGCAAGCCCTTCTCGCGCCTCGAGCGGCCTTGGAGCGCCTTCCGCAGCGCCTGGTTCGATCCTCTCGGCGTGACTCTGAGCCCCTTCGGGCGGCGCCATTGGCTGGAGCCCTACCGGGGGGTGCGCCTGCGGTACGCCAGAGCGGGCGCCGGGCCCTCACGCGAGGAAGTCGTGGCTTTCCTGCTGTCCCACCTTGATGCGGCCCGGGTCCGGATCGAAGGCGCCGGGGTGGCGGCGGCCGGGCCACGCGCGGGGGATGCCGGCGAGTAGCCGAGCCCAGGGCGCAACGGTCGAGCTGCCCACGAAGGCCCCGAGCGGCGCGACCCCGCGGAGAAGGGGTGGGCCTCGCAGCACGGACGCGCAGAGGCGAAGGGGGAGCGGTGGGCTTCTGGAAACGGGAGAAGGACGATCCGCCGCCCACCGCATCCGCGCCAGAGCGGCCGGCCGGGGAGAGAACGGATGAGGAATTGCTGGATGCGATCGCCAAACGCCTCGTGGGAATGGGGCTCGCGGTGCCGGCGGTATTCTTCCTGGAATCGACCAAGCCGCTTTCCTTCGTCGGCAGCCAAGC
The DNA here is from genome assembly GCA_043806645.1 of Candidatus Eiseniibacteriota bacterium. Classification (GTDB taxonomy): domain Bacteria; phylum Eisenbacteria; class RBG-16-71-46; order CAIMUX01; family WJJG01; genus JAZDGX01. The sequence goes on from JAZDGX010000183.1 coordinate 2,354, forward strand.
CCTGATCTTTCTGCAGCCCTTCGTGGAGGCGTTCCTGAGCGTTCGCCACTACCAGCGCTTCGCGGAGCTGATGGAGGATCGCGGCAACATCGAGAAACTGATCCAGCGCCTCGAGGAACGGGACGAGGATCGGCGCGCCGAAGAGAAAGAAGCCCGCCTGCGGCGCAAGGAATCGCGAGCGCGGGCGCAGGGGAGGGAACCCCGTTTCCGTCGGCGCGGAAAGGACGAGCCATCGTGAGTGCGATTGAAGATCTCAGGTCGCTCAAGATCCGCTCGGTGCTGGCCACCGACTGCGGCTCGACGACCACCAAGGCGATCCTGATCGAACAGCGGGGGGACGAGTACCGCCTGATCGTGCGCGGCGAGGCCCCCACGACGGTCGAAGCCCCCTTCGAGGACGTGACCCGCGGCGTTCTGAATGCAGTCATGGAAGTCGAAGAACTCGCCGGGCGCAAGCTTCTCGACGGCGAACGCATTATCACGCCTCAGGTGAGCGACAGTGAGGGCGTCGACATCTACGTCTCGACCTCCAGCGCCGGGGGCGGCCTGCAGATGATGGTGACGGGCGTGGTCAAGACGATGACCGGGGAGAGCGCCGAGCGGGCCGCATTGGGCGCGGGTGCGATCGTCATGGATATCATCGCCTCCAACGACGGGCGGCTGCCGCACGAGAAGATCCGCCGCATCCGCGATCTGCGGCCCGACATGATCCTGCTCTCGGGAGGCATCGACGGGGGTACGACGACCCACGTCGTCGAGCTCGCCGAGATCATCGCCGCCGCCGATCCCAAGGCGCGGCTGGGAGCCGGCTACCAGATGCCGGTGATTTACGCGGGCAATCAGCAGGCGCGCGGCCTGATCGAGGAACGCCTGGCGCAGAAGACCGCGCTCACCGTGACCGACAACATCCGTCCGACCATGGAGCGGGAAAACCTGATGCCGGCGCGGCACGCGATCCATGATCTCTTCATGGAGCACGTCATGGCCCACGCCCCCGGCTATAAGAAACTGATGAGCTGGTCGCCGATCCCGATCATGCCGACCCCCGGCGCGGTGGGCTCGATCATCCATACCATCGCCAAGCGCGAGGGATTGCGGGTGATCGGCGTCGACATCGGCGGCGCGACCACGGATGTCTTCAGCGTCTTCCAGGAGGTCTTCAACCGCACGGTGAGCGCCAATCTGGGCATGAGCTACTCGGTTTCCAACGTGCTTGCCGAAGCGGGGATGAAGAACGTCATGCGGTGGGTGCCCTTTGCCCTGGACGACGCCGAGGTGCGCAACCGGATCAAGAACAAGATGATCCGTCCGACGACGATTCCGCAATCGCTCGAGGAGCTGATCATCGAGCAGGCGCTGGCGCGCGAGGCGCTGCGCCTCGCCTTCGAGCAGCACAAGTCGCTGGCCGTCGGTCTGAAGGGCGTGCAGCAAGAGCGGACGATTTCCGACACCTTCGAGCAAACGGCGAGTGGGGAGACGTTGATCGATCTGATGACGCTCGATCTGCTCGTGGGCAGCGGGGGTGCGCTCTCGCACGCGCCGCGGCGGGTCCAGGCGGCGATGATGCTGCTCGATGCCTTCGTTCCCGAAGGCGTCACCGAACTGGCGGTCGACTCGATCTTCATGATGCCGCAACTCGGCGTGCTGGCCGAGGTGGATAACGAGTCGGCGCGCAAGGCGGCCACCGACGTCTTCGTCAAGGACTGTCTGATCCACCTGGGCACCGCGGTGGCGCCGGTCGGGAGCGGCAAGGAAGGCGGGCGGTGCATGAAGGTGCAGGTGGCCCTGCCGGACGGGAAGACGGAGGTCTTTGAAATGTCTGTGGGTGCGATCCGGAGGCTGCCTCTGGCGCGCGAAGAGGAGGCGGAGGTCCAAGTGGAGCCGGCCGGGGCATTCGACGTCGGGGCCGGCAGAGGGCGCCCGCTGAAGCGAAGGCTGCGCGGTGGCGTGGTCGGCCTCATTTTCGACGCACGCGGCCGACCCTTGACGCTGCCCGAAGAAGCCAAAGAGCGCATCCGCAAGCTGTCGGAGTGGGCGGTGGCCATGGAGCTCTATCCGCGGGATCCCCGAACCATCGGGTAGTCCGGCGCGGGCGAAGGGCGCGCGAAGGCCGCGCGACGGCAGTCGCGAGCCGCGAGTAACGACGAGGGACCGAGGAGAGGAGATTCGGACAGGTGGCGCACGCATACACGCCGGGTTTGAGAGTGAGTCCCTGGGCGGCGATTCGCAAGGAGCGGCGGCTGCCGCTGGCGGGAGAGGTGCTGGTCGCCGCCGGGGCGCACGTGACGGCCGAGCAGGTCGTCGCTCGTACCGAGCTGCCGGGCAACGTGCAGCCGGTCAAGGCGGCGAGCATCCTCGGTCAGCATCAATCGGATCTTCTCGAGTACATGCTCAAGAAAGTGGGAGATCCGGTGAAGAAGGGCGAGGTGATCGCCACGGCGAGGAGTTTCTTCGGGCTATTCAAGTCGCACTGCCTGTCGCCGACGGACGGGACCATCGAGAGCATCTCGACCGTGACGGGACAGGTCATCGTGCGGGAGCCCCCCATCCCGGTGCAGGTTGATGCCTACGTCGACGGACGCGTGGTCGAAGTGATCCCACGCGAGGGCGTGGTTATCGAGACGGAAGGCGCCTTCATCCAGGGGATCTTCGGAATCGGCGGCGAGACCCACGGCAAGATCCACATGGCTGTCTCGACCCCCGACCAGGCGCTGACGCTCGAGCATCTCCAGGGAAATGTGGCGGGGAAGGTGCTGGTGGGGGGCTCGCTCGTCACCGAACCCGTGCTGCGCGAAGCGGCCAGGCGCAACGTGCGGGCGGTGGTGGCCGGTGGGCTGGACGCCGCGGACCTGCAGAAGTTTCTCGGCTATGACCTGGGCGTGGCGATCACGGGCAGCGAGCATCTCGGTGTGACGGTGGTCATCACCGAAGGGTTCGGCACGATGGCCATGGCCGAGCGCACGTTCGAGCTGCTCGGCCGCCACGAGGGGCGTTCCTGCTCGGTCAACGGCGCGACCCAGATCCGCGCCGGCGTGATGCGTCCCGAGATCGTCATCTGCATCTCCCGCGCCGAAGCGGGGGTAGAGCGCGAGCGTGCCTTCGACATGGCGCAGGGCCTGCAGGCGGGCAGTCCTGTGCGCGTCATCCGCGCTCCCCATTTCGGTCGTCTGGGAGAGGTGGTTTCCCTTCCGCCGGAACTGGCGCTCGTCGAATCGGAAGCCAAGGTGCGCATTCTGAAGGTGCGTCTCTCCGACGGCACGGAAGTGCTCGTGCCGCGGGCCAACGTGGAAATGATCGAGCCCTGAGACGGCTTGGCCCGGCGTGCAGCGCAATGTGCGCCGCACCCGCAGGGGGAAGGCGCATCCCAGCCAACTCTTTTTCCCTCCACGAGCGCTCCTCTGGCGCCGATTCCCATAAGCGGTCTGACGTTCCGTGCGTACCGGGCCACGCGGGTGCGGTTGGAGGCGCGATGGTCGAACAGGGCCGGGTCAAGTGGTTCAACAATCGGGCCGGATGGGGCTTCATCGAACGGCCCGACGGATCTGAACTCTACCTCCATCACGACCAGATCCTGGGGGACGGGTTCAAGTCGCTTCATGCAGGCGACTGGGTCCGGTACGGCGTGCGCCAGGGCCGCCGCGGCCTCTACGCGACAGATGTGCACCGCCTCGCGCACGAGGGAGGAGGCGAGGGTGCCTCCGGCGCGGAGCGTCCCCACCGCCTGCGGGAAAAGGCCTCGTAAAGGGATCCGGACCCCATAGGCTGATTTCGAACACTCCGTTGCCCTCCCATGTCCGCGGACGGGACGGATTTCGCCGCCGGCGGATCTCCCTGCTGAAGAGCCCCGCCCCCCACGTCGATGAATCCAGGGAAGCCAGTTCGGTTCGCGGGCAACCCGTGCCCGCCGGCAAGTCCGAGGACTTGCCCACCGCCCAGCACATGGCCCTATCGATCGAATCCGGGAGGTCGCCGTGAGCCTTCGACATCAGATGGGAAGTTGGTTGGTATGGCTGCTGCCTGCAATGCTGCTGCTCTTCCCGACAGGCGGCTGCGACGAGGATCAGGCGTCCAAACCGGGCGGACAGGAAAACGACGGTCCCGTCATCGCCCAGGTCGAGGCAGATCCGGTCTACCTCATTCCCGGAGAGGCCGCCGCGATTGCGGTGCGCGTCGTGCGGGCCTCAGACCCCCAGTCACCTGTGGCGGGGGTGAGTGTAGATTTCGCGGAAGTCGGCCGGCAGACCCAGGGGCTCTTCGTCCCGTCGTCTGCGAACACCGACGAGCAGGGATGGGCGCATACCAGCTATCAGCCGCCCCAGGGCGAGGTGGGACAACTGGACGTGAAGGCGATGACCGGCAGCGATGTCGGCTACCTTTCGCTCTTCATCAGCACCGACGGCCCCGCACAAAGCGGACTTGCCGTAGTGATCGACGCCGAGGAAACCTCCTTGCCCGCCGACGGGACAAGCACGCTGCAACTGACGGTAAGCGTGACCGAGGGGGGTGTCGGGCTGAGCGGCAAGAGCGTCGTCCTGACGGCCGGGGAGTTGTTCGAGGACGTCGACGGCGACGGGCTTTTCGGCGCAGGGGACGAACTGCTGGCGGATGCCGACGACGACGGTGAATGGGATGCCGTCGGGGCGGTGACAAGCCCCGTGACGACCGACGGCAGCGGAATGGCCAGTGCCACCTACACGGCGGGCGTGGTGGTGGGGGAACTCTACATCAAGGCGACCGTCGATTCCGCGGCGACGGA
>JAZDGX010000184.1:0-17566 GCA_043806645.1 Candidatus Eiseniibacteriota bacterium
GGCCGCTTCCTCCATTCGGCGCACGAACTGGCGAATGCGCACCACGCTTTCCCAGGCGCCCTGCAGGGCTTCCTTGGTGAAGTTCAGCTGCGCCTGGTAGTGGGCCGAGATCAAGAGATAACGGATCGCGATCGGATCGAACCCCTCCGCCATGAGGCTGCGGATCGTGTAGTAGTTGCCCAACGACTTCGACATCTTGGTGCCTTCGGTCATCAGATGCCGGGTATGGATCCAGTGGCGCACGAAGGGCTTGCCGGTGACGGGCTCGATCTGGGCCCGCTCGCTCTCGTGGTGCGGGAAGATGTTGTCTTCACCACCCGTGTGGATGTCGAGCGTGTCTCCCAGGTACTTGCGGGCCATTACCGAGCACTCGAGGTGCCACCCCGGATATCCGCGGCCCCACGGGGAATCCCACTGCAGCAGGTGATTGGGATCTACCTTCCAGAGACGGAAGTCGCCTGGATTCCGCTTTTCCGCAACCATCTCATCGGTCACGCGCCCACCGGCGCCGGCCTGCAGGTCCTCGATCTTCTTGTGGGACAGTTCGCCATACTTGGGGAACTTGGAGATGTCGTAGAGAATGGTGTCGCCCTCTTGATAGGCATAGCCCTTCTCCAGGAGCGCCTGAACGAGGGCGACCATTTCTGGAATGTGCTCGCTGGCCCGCGGATAGGCCATGGCAGGCCGGATATTGAGCGCCTTCATGTCCTCGAAGAAGGCGCCTTCGTAGAAACGAGCGACATCGAGGGGGGTTTTCCCCTCGGCCCGCGCCGCCTTCTCCAGCTTGTCCTCTCCGGCATCGTGAGTGTCGACGGTCATGTGGCCGACGTCGGTGATGTTCATCACCTGCATCACCTCGAGGCCCTGGAACTCGAAAAGGCGCTTCAGGAGGTCGGCCAGCAGGAATGCCCGGAAGTTGCCGACGTGGGCATAGAAATAGACCGTGGGTCCGCAATTGTACATCCGCACCCTGCCCGTCTCGAGCGGGACGAACTCCTCCACCCTTCCGGACATCGTGTTGCTGAAACGCATGCCCAAGATTCGGCCTCCTTCCCCGGGACCCTGGATCCGGCTCGGCGCGACGGCGCCTCCCTGGGGGCCTCCCGCGGCAGCCGGACAATGCGAGCCACCATTCTAGCGACCTCGGCACACGGGTTGAAGCGCGGCTTTGCCGCGGCGCCCGTTGCTGCGGCGCCCTTTGCCTCAGCGCCCATCGCCTCAGCGCCCATCGCCCCAGCGTCCCCTGGCTCAGGGCCCTGGTGAGCCGGTTGCGACCCATCGATGGGCCCCCTTCCTTCCGGGTCCTGGACCCCATCCACCCGGCCGGGGAGAATCACGGTCGCTTCCCAGCCGGTCCCCTGAGGATGGACGGGCCAGCGGTCCGAAGGCCGACGCCTCCGGGCAAGAAGACCGTCAACGCGCTATCCCTCAATAAGTTGCGACTGATATCCCGGGGCCGGGAATGCTCTTTGCGCCCCCGGCGAAGCCTTCCACGCAGGGCTTTTTTCTTGACTGTTCCGGGGTGGGCCTCAAGAATGCGTCGGCATTCTCAAGGTGGGTACGTCGGATGTGATCCTTCTCGGGTTTCCCGTGGGGTTCCGGAGGTCCGTTCTCGGAAGAACATGGGGACGTGGATCGTTCCGCCATCCGAACCGACGGACCGCGGAAAGTCCGGGGGATCGCGCTCGACATGGGGTTAGATGGTGTCAGGGAAGGCGCCCTTACGGGTTCCTTCGGTGAGGCAAGGCGGTTCCCCTTCCGCTCGGGCCTGGATACGAGGGGAATGGGTCGCCGGGGGATCGCAAGACCCGAACCTGAGGAGAGAAAGAGATGAAGAGGACTATCCTGGCTGCGTTTGTGGTGTTGTTCATGGCCGCCGGCACTTGTTGGGCTCAGGACAAGTGTGCCGGCTGCGGGATCGACGTCAGCGGCTACCTCGCCCCCAACCTGCGCATGATCGACCAGGGCGAGGACACCAACAGCAATCTCGGTTTCGGAATGGCCTTCAATCGCGTGACGTTCAGCGGAATGCAGGAAGTCGGACCCGTCGTGAAGAAGATCGGCTGGAAGGTCGAGGCGGATTTCAGGCACCCGTCCGAGTACGAAATGGTCTACGCCTACGTCCAAGCCTACTTCAACGAGATGTTCTCCGCGCGCTTCGGACACGTCAAGGAGCAGTTCAGCCGCGAGTGGTTGCACCCGACCTATGACCTGCTGACCGTCGACCGGCTGGTGACTCCGTTCAAGGTTAGAGATGAAGACGGGGAGCGAGTCGATCTGGACTTCGCCAGCTACAGCTTCGGCCTCGAGCTGGTCCTCAAGCAGGAGAAGTTCGGCCTCACGGCGGGCGCCTATGACGGGCAAGGCGAAGTGAACGGCGTCGTCGGCCAGGACCCGGTTCTGGACTACGGCCTGCGCGCGATCGTGATGCCGACTCCCGAGCTGCAGATCGGCGCGGCCGTGCAGATGAAGGCCCTGCCGGGTCTTTGGAACGGCTTCTTCTGGGACTATGCCCCCGACGACGGGAGCGCTTACCCCGATGACCCCGACTTATATCAGACCAACAGCGGGCTCGCCTACGAAATCGATGCCGATTTCACCAAGGCCTTCAACGAGAAGATGAGCCTGCGGGCCCAGGCCGAGTTCGGCATGGGTGACAACGGGTATGAGGGGCCGGACGACGCGGATGTCGACGACGAGTGGGAAGACTACTCCTGGTTCAAGTTCCAGTACTTCTATGTAAAGGCCCTCTTGATGATCAACAAGAACTTCGGCATCCATGGCGGATTCGCCAGCTTCGACCCGAACACCAACGACGGCGACGAGGATGATGGCTACGTCGGCGTCAACGATTCGGTTACGAAGCTCACGCCGGGCATCACCTACCGCTGGTCGGACTTCACCCGCACGCAGGTCGAAGTCCAGATGATCACGGAGCAGAACGGCGTCGACGGCCAGGGCAAGGAGCTTGACGATTTCGAGTACACTCACTTCGTCCTGCAGCAGGTGCTGGTCTGGTAACAAGACGGCCGCCGGGAACACCGTTCCCGCGCGACTGCTGAAGATCCCCGAAGCCCCTCGCTCCCACGGAGCGAGGGGCTTCGCTGCGTTATGACGGTTCGGTGAAGAGCCCCATCTGCGGCGGAACGGGAAGCACTCCGATCTGCTCGGCAACATGCTCGATCCACTCTGCGCGTTCGGCCGGGTCGAGACGCAGCACCGGGACCCCGAAGCGGTCGATGAGCAGCTCGATTTCCCGGTCGATCGCCTCTTGGAAATCGCGCGTCGTATCACGCACGCCGTCAAAGGCGGGGACATCTACGATCGGGACCTTGAAGAGGTGTGTGTAGCTGCGCATCCAGTAGGCGACCAGCTCGTCCAGGGCCGCCTGCGGTCCGATGCGATGGACCAGGTAGGCGTAGTTGTCGAGCACGCTGCGGTCACAGATGACGATATCCTGCTCGTTCGCCAACTGGATCTCGTCGGCGATCTGGCTGTGGAGGATCCAGGACTGAGCCGCGAGGGTCGTCTCGCGGTTGATCGGCAGCGGGCAGCGCCGGGCCACCTCGCGCACCATGTCGACGCGCGCCTCGCGCTTCTTCATCCAAGCGGCGAGCTCGTAGCAGAGCGTGGTCTTGCCGACGCCGTGCGTTCCCACGAATGCGATCTTCAGGACAGCCAACTCCGCCTCCCGCTCAAGGTGCAAAGGTAGACGAGGAACGGCGCGCCGACAATTGCGGTGATCGCGCCCAGGGGAAGCTCGGTGGGCGCCCGCAGCGTGCGGGCCAGGACATCCGCCCACAGCAGCAGGAATCCGCCCAGCAGCATGGACGCCGGTATCAGCCGCCGGTGGCTTGATCCGACCAGCGTGCGGCCGATGTGCGGCACCATGAGACCGACGAAGCCGATCACTCCCGAAACCGCCACGCAGGCCGCCGCCATCAGGGAGGCGGCCGCAAGAAGCAGCGTGCGCGAGCGCACGACATGCACCCCCAGGGCGGCCCCGGTCACATCGCCCCAGAGGAGCAGGTCGAGATCGCGGGCCAGCAGCAGGGTGACGCCCAGACCGACGACCGCGTAGGGGGCGATGATGCCGACATGCTCCCAGCGAGCGGCACCCAGACTGCCCAGGAGCCAGAAGAGCACCTGCTGGATCGAACGCTCGGATGTGACCAGCAGGAGCGCCACGATCGCCGAGGCGGCCGAGGCGATCGCGATCCCGCTCAGGAGCAGCCCTCCGGCGTGCAGCCCGCTGCGGCGCCGGTTGATGAGGTAGACCAGCAGGACCGTGCCCAGGGCGAAGAGGAAAGCGGCGAGTGGCACGGTGGAAAACCAGCCCAGACGAAAGGACCAGCCCGAGAGCATGGCGAGCACCGCCCCCAGCGCGGCTCCCGAACTGACGCCGACCAGGTAAGGCTCGGCCATCACATTGCGGAAGAAGGCCTGCATGATGAGGCCCGAAAGGGCCAGCAGGGCGCCGACCAGAACGGCCAGCAGCGTCCGGGGCAGGCGGATTTGGAGGACGATGCGATCCGCGGGGAGCGGCCCGGCGCCGCGCCCGACGACTTCCGCGTCGACCGAGGCCCCTGGGGCGCCGTCTTCCGCGCCAAACCCACAGGCCCGCCACAGGGCCCCCGCGGCGTCATCGAGGCCGACGCGGGTGCTGCCTAGCCCCAGGGAGAAGAATACGGACGCAAGCAGCACGACAAGGGCGGCCGCAATCCAGAGGTTCGCATGCCGTCCGACTGCCATGGACCCCCCAATCATCCGCAGACTCAGCGATGAGAACATCCGCGGTCGACTACTTCCATTCCCGCATCCTCGATGAGCTGCCCGCGGTAAACGACGTCGTGGTGCACCTGGAACCCGAGGAATGGCAACGCCGGGTTTCAGATGCGCAGGTCGGGGTGGAGGAAGCGGGCAAGCTCCCTCAGCACGGCGAAGACGCGCGGCCCGGGGCGCAGCAGCCGGTCCTCCTGAACCATGAAGATGCGCGGGTTCCTGCCCAGCGTGGTCTGACTCCAGACGGGATGGGTCTGCAGGAACGTGCGCACCTCAGCCTCCGCGGCCGTGCGGGCTTCCGGAGTGTCGGGGCCGGCATAGGTCCCCAGATAGACCTCAGGATCTCCGGCGACGATCACTTCGAGGGACAGGGCACACCATGCGCTGGGGGCTTGCCACGCGACATTCTCGGCGCCTGCATCTTCGATCAGGCTGTGGATGTAGGAACCCGGTCCCGCGGTCCAGAAAGCCCCGTCAAGTTCGCCGTAGTAAACCCGCGGCCGGGATTCCGGCGGCAAGTCCCGCGTGACGCGCAGGACGACCCGCCATTGCTCCTGAAGATCCTGTATCAGGACCGCGGCTTCGCGATTGCGGCCCGTCACCGCCCCGATCTCGCGCACGCTCACGATCAGTTGCTCAATCGTGCCTCGCGTCTCCAGGGCAAACACGGGGATGCCCAACTCGACGAGCGACTCGATGAATTCGAGCGGATTGCCGCGGGTGGCGAGGACCAGGTCGGGATTGAGCTCGAGAATCGCTTCGAGACTCGGGTCAACGACCCCGCCGACTTTCGGCAGTTGGTCGACCTGCGGCGGGTAGTTGCAGAAACGCGTCACGCCGACGACGGCCTCTCCAGCCTCGAGGGCGAAGAGGATTTCGGTGATGTTGGGGGAAAGCGAGACGATCCGTTGCGGTGGGGTGCTCCATTGGATGTCGTGACCCAGGACGTCCGTGTAGGAGACGATCCGGGGATCGGGCATCCGCTCGTTCTCACCGGCCGACCGACCGATCGCCACGGATCCGGAAAAGGACTGGGCGGCGGCGGCGTGGACGGACAGGCACAGGCTCCACAGGGCGACCCGTGCGAATCCCCCGCAAATTCGCCGCGCAGCGTCCCCATGGATCCGCCGACCTGACGTCGGTGCCGCGCCAACGGACCGGCATCCGGTCCGGGTATGGTCGCCCCTCAGAAATCCCATACGCATTGCGGCCTTCCTCCGGCTTCTTGATACACGCGCATGCGCGCCCCGAAGACCGTGCGGATCATCTCCGCACTGATGATATCCTCCGGCTTCCCGTCCGCCCACAATCCGTTTTCGTGCAGCACGAGCAGCCGATCGCAGACGGCGGCGACCAGATTGAGGTGATGATCCGCCACCAGAATGGCGACTTCGCGCTCGGCCGCCAGCCGGTGCAGCCGCGCGAAGATCTCCTGTTGATAGCGCAGGTCAAGACTGGCCGCGGGTTCGTCGAGCAAGAGTAGCGGTGTATCCTGCGCCAGCGCCCGGGCGAGGAACACGCGTTGACGCTCGCCGCCGCTCAGGGTCTGCAGGGAGCGATCCCGCAGACCGCGCAGTTCCAATGCATCGAGCGCCTCTCCCACCGCGCGTTCGTCGGCCGCATTCAGGGGTGCCAGCGGCCCCAGCCAGGGATAGCGGCCCAAAGCGATCGTGTCGTTTACCGTCACGTGGAAGTCGATCTCAACCGATTGCGGCACGAGCGCGATGCGTCGCGCAATCTCCTTGCGCGACAGCGCGGTCAGGGGGCGATCGTCGCAGCGGACCTCCCCGCGCAGCGCCGGGTGGATCCCACAAAGCGTGTGGAGCAGCGTGGTCTTGCCGGACCCGTTGGGCCCCACCAGCCCGACCAACGTGCCGCGTCCGAGGGAGAAGCTGACATCCTGGAAGACGGGGCGGTCGCCGTAGCCCGCCGACAGGCGCTGCGCCGTCAAGAGGCTGTCGGGCATGCGACCTCCGCATGCAGGACCGCCGGTCTACCCGCGGGCGGGTGGCACGGCATCCTGCAGAAAGGGCCCGCGGTGCCGACGGCCCCCTCGATCAGCGAACCTGGTAGAGGGCCTTGATCCATCCCCAGTCGAGCGTTCCGGGCGCGGGATCGGGGTGGTCGCGCTCGTCCGGGACGCTCAGGGCATTGTCGAACACGGTGAGAAGGACTTCGGTGCAATCGATGCAGGCATCCTCGCCCTTGACCCATCCGTGATAGGTCCCCGGCTCGAGCAACGTCGCATCGACGATGAGCTCCAGCTCCACCGACCAATACGAAGGATCCCAGTGCGCAATGACCTCCATCCAGCTCTCGGTGCCGTAGAAGATCATCTCCGTGCACGGTTCCATGCCGTAGCTGCCGCTGATATCGACATGAATGTTCTCGACGAGAATCTCGCCCCGCGCCGTCTCCATGTCCAGGGAGGCCGGATCGAGGCTGGGCCGGCAGGGATCCAGCGCGCAGGGCGCGACGCAATGCGCGCACCCTGCCCCCGCCTCGGCCTGTCCGGGCAGGGGAAAGTCCTGAAATGTGTAAGGTTCGCAGCCGACGAAGATTTCCCCGCCGCCCGCGGTGCAGAATCCGTTTTCCGTCACATTCAGCACGACCCGCGCGACCGGGATCATCCAGGCTTCCAGACAGTCCGGCCACGCCAGATCGAGAAGCAACTCATTGCCTTGAACCTGAACATCCCCTTGGGCGGGTATGCAGATTTCGTACTCGATCAGCTCCCATGAAGCGGGCCAGCTCACCGATGTCTGCAGGCTGGTCGTGTGTCCTTCGGCGTTGATGATGAGCACGTCGAACTCGAGAATTCCCGTCGCGTGCGTGTAGGGAACGACTTGTTCACAGGATGTGATCGGATGATCGCAATAGGCGGGGTCGGGCGCCTGGACGTGGACTTGGCAGATGGAATTGGGGAGCGGGTTGGCCCCCGCGCCCAACGGGACGCCCGCGAACGCAAGGGCGAGGAGAACCGTGGCCGCTTTCGCGTGCGCCCGCAGCCGATACTCCGAGGACCGTGAGTGGTTCATGTTCACCTCCCGAGGGTCGCTCCGAGGCGCCCGCTCCGCGAGGGGCCTCCACGCGCAGCACTTCACCCATCATCAAGAAGCCGCTCACACTCGCATAGATCGTAGCTCTCCGCTCCCCGGGCGGCAAGGGCCAACCGGGACCCGTGTGGTAGCCAATTGGGACCCCGGGCCGGGCCGGATTCCCGGGCACCTCAACAGCTCGAGCGATCACGACGTCGACGCCTCCGAGGCCTGGCACATCGAGACCGGCGACCCCGCAATCATCGTCGCCATACTGGATACCGGCGTCCGTTACTTCCATAAGGACCTGGGCGGATCGAACGCTTCCTACAGCACTACCACCGCCGTCGTCGGCAGCATGTGGGTTCGCCCCCGCGTCGATTCACGCCGCTCCCGCGTAGTTCATGGACTCCCCATTCCCGTGATTGCCTGCCCGCCCCGATTTCCGTAGGCTGCTGGAATGCCCGAGCGGTCTTCAAAGGAACCCATCCCGGTCGCCTTCGTTACCGACCTGCTGAGCGTCGGCGGAGCGGAGGCGCAGCTTGTCGCCCTCACCCGTGCGTTGGACCCCTCCCGCATTCGATGCGCGGTAGCCGTCTTGCGCGCCGAAAACGCCGCCGTCGAGCGACTCACGGTTCCCACGACTGTGATCGGGATGCGTCATGGGTGCGACGCGCGCGTCCTCCCGTCGCTCGCCGCATGGATGCGACGCGGCAGATTCCGGGCAATCTACACGACGCACCTCTGGTCGATCGTGTTCTCGGCGTTGCTCAAGGGATGGATGCGACCGCCCGCGCCGCAAGGTCGTCTCGTGCTCCTGGCCACGGAGCATTCCTACCGGGTGCCGACCGCCTCGCGGAGGGTTCTCGTGACGGCCCGGCGCTGGGCGCTGCGGCGCGCCGACCGGATCATCGCCGTGGCAGAGACGCAGGCCGAGTGGCTGCGCGAGTACTACGGAGAGCGGACCGCGCCGATCGAAGTGATCCCGAACGGGCTGGACTGCGGCCCGTTCGAGAACTTGCCTTCCGGAACCGCGGTCAGGGCGGAATTCGGAATCCCGGGGGCGGTCCCGCTCATCCTCTGCATCGCGCGCATGGTGCCGGTGAAGAATCTCGACGTTCTGCTGGCGGCCATGGCGCTTTCGCCGCTACGCGAGACCGGCGCCCATCTGCTCCTCCTGGGAGACGGGCCCGTAAAGGGCGCGTTGATGGAACGGGCCCGGGGTGAGGCGCTGGAGGGGCGCGTCCACTTCGCCGGGACCCGCCAGGACACACGCCCCTTCCTGGCGGCCGCGGATCTCGCCTGCCTCCCCTCCCGCTCGGAGGCACAGCCAATCGCGATCCTCGAGGCGATGGCCGCCGGGTTGCCCGTGGTGGCGACCCGCGTGGGAGGCATTCCGGAAATGGTCGAGGATGGCAAGACCGGCCTGTTGGTCGCGCCCGGCAATCCAGCGGAACTGGCAGACGCCCTCGCCCGGGCGCTTGCCGACCCATCCTGGGCGCGGCTTGCCGGCGAGGGTGGGAGGAGCAGGGTCGAAGCGGTATTCTCCATCCAAGCTCGCGCGCGGCGGATCGAGGGACTCATCGAGCGGCTGGTGGAGCGGGCGTGATGCATGGATCGTCGGATACACATGGAGCCACGGACATGGATGCGCCCCTGATCATCTGCGCCTCGACGCAATACTGGGACGAAGCCTGGTTCCGCAAGCAGCACTTCATGTCGCGGCTCTCCGCGCGCTATCCGATCCTCTATGTCGAACCGTCCTTTTTCGATTTTGCGCCGTCCGCCCGCGCGATGTCCCGCCGGCCATGCGAATCATCCCTGGCGCCCGCGCCTGCGTGAGGTTCAACCCAACTGCTGGATCTTGACCCCGCCGCGCGGGCTGCCCCTGTGGACACATCCCTGGGTGAGCCGGATCCAATACCAATGGTGGGGCACGTTGCTGCGCCGCGCCGCCGCCCGGCTCGGACATCGCCGCGTCTGGCTGTGGTTGTACAATCCGCTCCACATCCAGACCCGCGCGACCCTGCAGCCCGAGCGCATCATCTTCGATCTCGTCGACGATCTGGAAGCCTATGCCACCCGCACGCACAGCCGCTCCACGATGCGCCGCTGCGTGAACTCCGCGCTGAGGGAGGCCGACCTCGTCTTCGCCACCTCGCCTCTGCTGGCAGACCGCTACGCGGCGCAGACCCGCGAAGGGCGCATGCACATCATCCCCAACGGAGTGCGCGGCGAGTGGATCGATCTCGAGACAGAAATCCCCGCGGACCTGCGCCGCCTGCGCCGGCCCTGGATCGGATTCATGGGGGCCGTGTTCTGCTATCTCGACTACGATCTCCTCGTTGCGACCGCGCGCGCCTTTCCCCAGGGCACGCTCGTCATGGTCGGCCCGGTTGAAGACGAGGCGGGGGCCGCCCGCCTCGCGGCCGAGCCGAATGTCGCAATGTTGGGGCGCCGCCCGCAGGAACGCGTGCCGGACTACGTCGGGGCGTTCGACGTTTGTTTGAGTCCCTTCAAGGCGGGCGCGGTGCGCCGCGCGGTCAATCCGTTGAAGATCTACGAGTACCTCGCCGCCGGGCGCCCGGTCGTCTCGACGCCGCTCGAATCGCTGACCGGCGAGCCGATCGCGCGTTGGATCCGCTTCGCGGAAGGTCCCGCGGCCTTCACCCGCGCGATCCACGATGCGCTCGCGTCGCAGTCCCATCCGGAGCTGATCGCCGCGCGGCGCGAAGCGGTGCGGCCCTACGCCTGGGAAGCCCTGGCCGCCCGCGTCGAGACTACGCTCGAGGAAGCCCACGCCCGCTGGAGCCGAGCATGAACACTCAGGGTCAGAGGATCGGCGGGAGCCTTTCATGAACACCCAGGGTCGACGGATCGTGCGCGGGAGCCGCTCATGAGCATTCGGCGCGATGCGATGAGCACGTTCACGGTGCAGATGTTCACCCTGCTCGCCGGATTGGTGACCAGCGTCGTGGTCGCCCGCACGATCGGCCCGGAAGGCAAAGGGCTGATCTCGTTCCTCGGCTACGCCCTCTTCGTCGCCACGAACATCGCCGGTCTGGGCTTGCAGCCGGCGGCGATCCAGCATCTCGGAAAGGGCCGCTTTCCGGCCGCAACGGTGGCCGCCACGCAGTTGTTCCTGGGTCTCCTCGCGGGCGCCGTGTGCGCCGCGGGCCTGCTCTTCATGCTTCCCCTGTTCAAGGAGCAGATGCAGCTGACGCACTGGATGCTGCTCCTGTTCCTGCCGGTCGTCATCCTCGCGCTGCAGCGTTTGAATCTCTCCGGCGTCCTGATCGGGATCGGACGGATCGAAGCGAACAACCGGCTCCAGGCGCTGACCCCGGCGGCCTGGATGGTAGGCGCGGTCGTGACGCTGTGGGCGCTCGCCGGCGGCCCGCGCGAAGCCGCCATCGCCTGGATGATCGCCCAGACCGTCGCCCCGCTACTCACCCTGGTCTGGATCGTTCGTCTCGTGCGCCCACGTTGGCAGTCGATCGCGGAGTGTGCCCGGGCCTCGCTGCGCTTCGGCGCGGAGGCTTACCTCGCCAATCTCGTCTGGACCATCCTGCTGCGGGCGGGCGGCCTCATGCTCGCCTATCTCAACGGCGCTGCCGCGGTCGGCATCTACTCGATCGCGATCCTGATGGGTGAAACCCTCTGGTATCTTCCCCGCTCGCTCACCGTCGCCCTCAATCCGCGCGTGGCCGCCGGTTGCCAGACCGACGTCATGCGCCTCTCCCTGCGCGCGGTGCGCATCGCCCTCTGGATGGTCGTCGCCGCCTCGCTGGCGCTATTGCTGATCGGGCAACCGCTGATCCGCCTGGTCTTCGGCGAGGCCTTCTCCGCCTCCTTCCGGCCGCTGATGCTCCTGCTGCCGGGGATCGTGGCGGGCGCGATCGCTTCGCCCATCGCACTCTATTTCACGCAGTACAAGGGCCGTCCGCGAGTCAACGCGGGCGTGGCCGCGCTCGGACTGCTGGTCAATCTCGTCCTGAATGTGCTGTGGATTCCGGCGTACGGAGCAAGCGGCGCGGCCGGAGCGTCGACCTGCGCATATCTGCTGGTCGGCGGCCTCATGGCGCTGCAATTGAAACGCGAGCCCGGCTTTGCCTGGAGGGCCATGTTCTGTCTGCGCCGTGAAGATGTGACCGCGCTGCGCGAAGCCCTCCGCGAATTGCTTCAGCGGCCCGCCCCCCACGCGCCGGAGGCAAACTCGCGGCGCAGGACCCGACCATGAACGCAAGCGCGACCGGAGACGCCATGCCATCTGCCGGCGTCCGCAGGCGCACCGCGCGCGCGGGGATGCTGATCGGCGCAGGCGGCGCCCTCTTCATCGGCCTCGCCACCGTGCTCAGTCCGGTCATCGCCGCCATGATCATCGGCGGTGCCATCCTCGCTTGCCTCGCGCTGCAGGATCTCTCGCTGCTGGTCTCCGCCACGCTTCTATTCAACATGGCCGGGGAACCCTACCGCTTCGCCTATCAGAGTATCTCGTTGGGCGGCCTGGATCTCTATCCGAACGATCTGCTGCTCTTACTCCTCGCCGGCGCCCTGCTGCTCAAAGCCCTGCGGGCGGGCCGCGTTCCGTCCATGCCCCGCGATTCCATTTCGATCGTGCTGCTCTGCTATCTCGCGTACGGTCTCTTCACCTTGGCCCGCAGTCTGCCCATCCATGGCAGCGCCTCGTTTTCCGCCTTTCGCGTGCAGTACTTCTACGGGCTGCTCTTCTTCTTGTCGCTCCCCGTGCTTGCGGACCGCCGCAGCCGGCGCCGCCTCTTTGTCACGGTACTGATCGGCGCGGCCTGGATCTCGCTCCTCGGGATCTACAATGTCGCGACCGGGAGCTTCGTCGGGGGGCGCACCAGCTCGCATACGTATCGCTATCTATCGAGCCTGCAGGCGCTGGCGGTCTTCTGCGGCCTGAGCCTGCTCGCCGGGACGATCTGGTCCAGGCGTCGTTCCCTGGGCGTCGTGCTTCTCGGCACCCTCTACGTCGCGGGCATCCTGATCTCGCAGGCGCGGTCGATCTGGTTGGGCGCGCTGCTGGGCATGCTGACGGCGGTCTTCATCACGCGCCACTGGCGGCGCAGCCTCGCACGTCTGGTCCTGCCGGCTGCGGCCGTGCTGCTGCTCTTCGTCCTGCTCGGAAGCATCTCCGGTCAAGGGGACCTCGTGCAGGGCATCGCTACACGCGCGACCAGCCTTATCGCCGCGCCGGAAGATCTGACGACCGTCTGGCGTCTCTTCGTCTGGAACGAAGCGCTGCAGCAACTGAAGGCCAGCCCCATTCTCGGCCTGGGCCTGGGACAGCCCTTCGTCTACTTCGACATCGTGCAGAACTACTGGGAGGACAGCCGCCAGCTCCACAACACGTACCTCGAGCTCGCGTATACCAGCGGCGCGATCGCGGCCATGCTATTCATCGCGTTTCAGGGGATGGTGTTCTGGCGGCTCGTCACGACCGCGCGCCGGCGTGCCTCCGCGGCCCGAACTCCGCTTCTGCTCGCCCTGGCGAGTTGTCAGGTCTGCCTCGCCGCGGCCGCCTTCGCCAATGTGGTCGGCGCTTCGATGGTCTCGACGATCTATGTGTGGATCTTGAGCGCGGTGATCGTCGTGGAGGCTCGGGAGGCCGCCGCAGATGGCCACCCGGAAGCCGTGAAGTGCCGCGCAGACGCCGTGAAGCGCCACGACGATGGCGTGGAGAGCGGTGACGCCGCGGCGGATGGGCGGGGCTCCCTCGCGGACGACCGGGGGAGCGTTACGAAGCCCGGCGAGACCGTTTGAGGAGCACGGCCATGCGTCTCTGCTTCATCGCCGACCTGAACAGCATCCATAGCCGGAAGTTCATCCGTTTCTTCCCGCCGCGCGGTCATGAAGTTCTCGTCCTCTCGACGACACGGTTTGCCGGGAACGAGTTCTCGGGCGCGCGCGTGATCAACCTGCCGGCAGAGGCCACGGGTGGCGCGCCGCCGGCGGTCCTCGCCGCGGCCCGTCGGGCCCTGACCGTTTCACACTCCGCCGCCCGCCGGGCCTTGGGTGACCGGCTCGCTCGCGTTAGATCCATCGCGACTCCGCGGGACCCCGATCTATATCTACGTGCGATCCAGCGCACGATCGAACGCGATCTCGCGCGCGGCCTCGAACAGCGGATGCTTTTCTATGAGACGCATCGCGCCCGCGTGCGGGAACTCGTCCATGACTTTCACCCTGATCTCCTGCAGTGCCTGCGCCTGCCGGTCGAGGGCTATCTGGGCGCGTGCGCGGAGTATCACCCAACGCTGCACTTCTGCTGGGGCAATGATCTCACCCTCTATGCAAGCCGCTATCCCAGGTATGGGGAGCGGACGCGCGAGGCCTTGTCGCGCTGCGCGGCCTTCCTGACCGATTGCCGCCGGGACGCGCGGCTGGCGCCGGAATGGGGACTGCCGCGCGGCACACCGACACTGGTGACGCCGGGCGGCGGGGGGCTGGAGACGGATGCGCACGAGCATCATCCGGATGAAGACGCCACGGCCGTCGTCTCGGCCGGCGCCTCACCGGTGGCGTCCGACCGGCTTGGGGCTGAGGGTGCAACGGCCTGGTCGCCGGAGCCCGCTCGAGACGGACCCGGGCGCGCCGCCTTCCTGACCCTGCGGGGCCTGGGCGGTCGCTACACCGACAACCTGCCGGTCATTCGCGCGATTCCCCTGCTGCTAGGTGAGGTCGGAGATCGTCTCGCGCTTCGCTTCGCCGGTTCGACGGTCCCGTATGGCGCGCTGCTGCGGACCGAAGCGCACCGCCTCGGCGTGGAGCGGTTTCTCGAGTTCCTTGGCCGCGTCGAGCACGCGCGCATTCCCGAGCTCATCGTCCGCAACCGCTTCGTCTTCTCGGCCACTTACCATGACGGGACGCCCAACTCGATGCTCGAGACGATGTGGTACGGCGGCATTCCGATCTGCAGCGATCTGGAGTCGATTCGCGAGTGGATCGTCGACGGCGAGAACGGCTATTTCTTCGACATGCGTGACCCGGCCTCGATTGCCGCGGCCTTCGCCCGCGCGCTGCGGGAGGAGGGCCGTCATGACGACTTCCGCCGGCGCAACCGTGCTCTGATTCGCGAGCGGGCTGATTATCGAACGTGCATGGGACGCGTATTGGAGTTATACGAGAGGATCGTCGCCGGCGGCTTGGGCAATCCGGTGGGCTCATGAGACCCGCCGCCTGTGTGAAGGGGGACGCGTTGACCGACCAGCGGCGCAGTCGAAGGCGCCCGATCGCCATGGTCGCCTACACGCACTACGCGACCGATCCGCGCTGCCGTCGCGAGGCGACCGCCGCAGCGGGCGCCGGGTGGCCGGTGCATTTCTACGCCCTCGGCCGCGGGGGACGCGCCCGGCGGCGGGAGATCGATGGCATCACGCTGCACGAGCTGCCCCTCGACCGGTATCGCGGCGGCAGCGCCGGGCTCTATCTGCTGAGCTATTTGCGCTTTCTCATCCTTGCCAAGATCGCACTGCTGGCCGGTCATCTGCGCCATCGCTTCGCGCTCGTGCATGTCAACACGATGCCCGATTTCGTGGTCTGGGCGGCCTTCTGGCCGCGACTGCTGGGCGCGCGGGTCATCCTCGATATCCACGATGTCATGCCCGAGCTTTACATGGCGAAGTTCAGCCTGCCCGCCGAGCACTGGAAGCCAACGCTCGTCCGGCGCGTAGAGGTGGCCTCGGCGAAACTGGCCCATGCTGTTCTGACCGCGGAACACACGAAGGCGGAACGATTGATCGAGCATGGCATCCCCCGCCGGAAGATCAGCGTGCTCCTCAACCTGCCCGACGACCGCCTCTTCGACCCGGACAGCGCGCCCGCGGCGGCGGACCCGCCGGCGGATCCGCATGCCCCCTTCCGCCTCATCTATCACGGCACCCTCGCCTACCGCTACGGCCTCGACCGCGCCATCGCGGCCATGGCGCTGCTCAGAGACGAGCTGCCCGGCATCGAGATGACGCTGATCGGCGAGGGCGATCATCTTCCCACGCTCTCCCGCATGGTGCGCGAAGCGGGACTCGAACAGCGCGTCACGATCCAAGACAGCTTCCGCCCGATCGAGGAGATCATCCCTGAGCTGCGCCGCGCGCATCTGGCGATCCTTCCCACGCGCGCGGAGGCGAGCACCGACTACATGCTGCCGACGAAGCTGCTCGAGTATCTCGCCCTGGGCGTGCCCGCGTTGGTCACTCCGACGCTCACGGTGCGGCGCTATTTGGGGGAGGATCATCCACTGTATATCAAGGACGACTCGCCGGCGGGGCTGGCGCGGAGGATTCGCGAGGCGCGGGGGCATTACGCGGAACTTCGGGCAGTGACACAAGAGACGCGCAGACAGTTTTTCGATCAGTATCGGTGGAGCACGCACAAGCAGGTTTATCTCGAGCTGCTTGCGCGGCTGACGTCGCGGGGATAGGGATGCGCGCGGGGTGACAATGCGCGCGGGTGACGATGCGCGCGGGTGACGATGCGCTGCATTCAAGAGGACCGGCGGTGGTGCACGGCTGGACGGACGCCGGGGATGAATGGGGTCTGCGGGAACGGCGCGCGCAAGGAGCAAGTTACTGGGGGGCGCGCGCCTTGAGCGCGGCGCGCGAGGATCTCCGGGCCTGCCTGGGGGCCGTGCACGGTGCGCGCCGCTTACATCCCGCAGACCCCATCCATCCCCGGCGTCCTGGACAACCCATGAAGAGGAGCAATCCGGCGCCAGTGCCCGCGCTGACCGGGCGGGCTACCCTTGACGGTGGGCTATCCGCGGCGCCACAGTTTGCGGAGGGCGGCCAGATCGGCTTCGGCCCAGGGGTACTGGCGCCACCATTCCAGGGCGTGGGCGAGGAAGACTGAGGCGATGAGGCCCAGGATTGCGGCGATCAGGGTCACTTTGCGCACGATCGGGCTTTTCTTGCAGATGGGCACGGCGGCTTCATCCAGGACTTCTACCACGGGCAGCGTTTCGGTCTCTTTGATGCGCGCGTGGTAGACCTGTTCGGTCAGCAACTCGTAGACCGTCTCCTGGATCTTGAGATCGCGCACCAGGAAGGCGTATTGGCGGCCGATCTCAGGAAGCTGCTCGAGGCCCAGGCCCAGAGTCTGGTCGCCCACATCCACGCCCGCCACAGGTTCGCCGCTGCGCAGCTCCCCAATCTGAGCGCGCAGCGCGCGAATCTCGCCTTCGATCTTCTGAATCATCGGGTTGGCGGGGAGCATGCTCTGCAGCGCCACCCCCAGGGCGACCTGCTTGGCGAGCAACTCGCCCTCCAGCGTCCCCGCCGTCTCAATGCTCACGCGCATCTGATCGTCCAGGCTGACGGCGAGATGCTTGCGCTGGAACTCGGCCAGCGCGCGGCTGACGGTCTCGAGCGTTGCGCTTGTTTGCGCGACCTGGCCTTCGAGATATATCCGCGCCTGGCGCGCCTGATTCGTGTTCTTCTCCTGATTGACGACATCCAACCCCTCGGCCAGCGCGTTGCCGATCGCCGCCGCGAGGCGCCGCGCATTCAGCTTGTCATTCCGGGACGGAAAGAAACCGGTGTGCGCGAGTGTCGTGACGCTGATCATCCCATTCAGCGAGTGGCGCGCTTCCATGTCGCCTTCGAGTTGATCGAGGGCGAAGGTGTAGGCCTTCAGCGAATCGCCCGGATCGATGCCGTAGGCCTCGATCAATCCGAGCTTGTCGATGGCGTAGCGGCGCACCGAGCGGCTGCGCAGCATGTCGGCAT
>JAZDGX010000185.1:0-6551 GCA_043806645.1 Candidatus Eiseniibacteriota bacterium
GCGGCGCTGCTGTCGACGACGGGGATCTTCATACGGTACCTGACGCGAAGCTACGGCATCCCTGCCCTGGTCCTCGCCCTGTGGCGCGATGCCTTCGTCGTCCTCACGCTCCTGCCCATTCTCGCGCTGGTGCGGCCGCTCTTGCTGCAGCCGGGAAGGAGGCACCTCCTGTTTCTCCTGGGGTACGGCTTCGTCCTGGCGGTCTTCAATGCCCTGTGGACGGTGTCGGTCGTCCTGAACGGCGCGGCGATTGCCACCGTGCTGGTCTATTCCTCGGCCGCCTTCTCGGTCCTGCTGGGCTGGTTGTTTCTCCGGGAGAGCCTGCACCTCGCCAAACTGGCGGCGCTCGCCTTCGCTCTGGGGGGCTGCCTGCTCGTATCGGGAGCGCTGGATCGATTCAGCTGGCATCTGATCTCGCCGAGCGAACCGGTCGGCGTCCTGATCGGCCTGTTGTCGGGTTTGAGCTACGCGCTCTACAGCCTGCTGGGACGCTCCGCGGCGCTCCGCGGCCTGAGTCCCTGGACCACGCTGGTGTACATCTTCGGGTTCGCAGGGATCTTCCTGCTGCTGGCCAATCTGTCGGCAGGAGGACTACTGCCCGCAACGGCGGCGCGTCCCGCGGAGCTGTTCTGGCTCGGGCGCGCGTGGGGTGGCTGGGCCATGCTCTTCTTGCTTGCAGCCGGCCCGACGGTGGCGGGCTTCGGACTCTACAACATCAGCCTGGGATACCTGCCCTCCAGCATGGCCAATCTGATCGTGACCTCGGAGCCGGCCCTCACGGCAGTGACCGCATACTTCGTGCTCGGCGAGAGGATGGATCCGATGCAGATCGGGGGGGGCGTGATGATCCTGGCGGGCGTGGTCTTTCTGCGGGTGTCGGAAGGACGGCGCGGACTGCGGATCGGGCGGCCGGCCTGGAATCGGCCCGGCGCCGCATCGAAGAGCCGGGCGCCGCATGCAGCGTGATCCGCAGCCGGAGCGCCGAGCGCGGCCCTGCCGTCCGCGGAGTGCGCCGTCAATCCCTCTCGAGACGGAACGAATCCAGGTACAGGGAGATGGATTCTGCCGGGCGTACCGCGAAGAGAGTCACGTTGTGGATGTGCTGCATGTCCATGAGCCGGCCACGGGGGGCATGCTCCACCTGGGAGAGATCGATCGCGACGGCGTTGACGCCCGGCTGAATCGTGAAGGACAGATTGAAGCGGTCGGAATAGGCCCGCTCGTGATGGGTGTCGTGGATGCGCAGGGCGAGCCGGATCGGGACCGGAAGTTCGGAGTACACATCGAAGGCGAGGCGATCGTAGCCGCTCCAATCGGGATGAGGCTCCGTGATGAGAAGCGCGGGGTAGGCGGCGGCATAGAACGTCAGATGCGCGACGAGGTCGCCTGCCCCGCGCGGTCCACTTCCTGCGGGTTGCGCGTCGCGATCACGCTCCTCACGCACCCAGCCGGGAGGAGGCGGAACCCGTTCGAGCGTGGCATGGCTGAGGTGCAGGAAGCGCCCTTCCCAGGCTGAATTGAACTCGCAAATCTCCGGAAACGCGCGGTCGCGCTGCAGGAGATCGTAGGTGATGCGGGCCACCGGCAGGATCACCGGGACGAGTACGAGAAGCGCGGCGCCCGCAAACGCCGCCCGGGGGATGCGCAGGCCGCGCAGGGTCTTTGTCGCGCGCCGATCGATCCCGTAAGCCGCCAGCAAAGCCGACATGGCCCCCAACGCATCGCGGGCAAGGTCCTGCGGATCGGCATCGCGCGGGCCGAAGTGTTGTCCGAACTCTGCCATGCCGCCGCTGCCGATCGCCAGAGCCAGCGCGGCCGCATAGATCCAGGGCCGGGGCAGGGATCGCGTCCAGGGGAATAGGAGCAGGCCCTGCAGGAACGCGAGGGCGACGACGCCGAAGAGGGGCGCGTGGCCGGCATCGAACACCACCCCCCAGAACATGCTGTCGCCGGGGGCGGCATACAGCATCTGCACGGCGATCGCGACTGCGACGGTCGCCGCCCAGAGGCAGATCCGTGTCCAGATTGTCCGCGTCATCCGAGGGCGTTGCTCCGATCTCGGGGGACGACGTGCTCGGCCGCCCGTACGTGGTGATTGCCCCAGCCACTCCCGCTACACTCCTTCTGCTGAAGGAAGCTTCCCCGCCTGCCGAATCTCCCAGGAAAGGCCCCACCGAGCGCTCCCGGGCAACGGCCCCGCACCGAAGGCTGCTTCCGGCCATCGTTCGAGGGCCGTCAATGGAGGATCCCGACATGAGGAGAGCTGCTGTCATCACGCTGCTGGTTCTGGGAATGGCCGCTTCCGTCGCGGCGCAATCGCGATCGATCAGCTTCAGTCTAAAGGGCGGCATCGATTACGCCAACCTGAACGTTGAGAATTCCGATTCGGACAATCCGGACTATCTTCTCGGTTTCGGCGGCGGGATCACGCTGGGCACGGCGATCAGTCCGGCCGCGGGCATCGACCTCGATGTGCTCTACATGCGCAAGGGGGCCCAGGAGGAGTTCCGCTCGGGGATGGACGAGGGCGAAACGATCACCTTCGAGACCAAGCTGGACTATGTGATCTTGAGCCCCCTGCTGCGCCTCGCCCCGGCCGGTTCCGGCCCCGGCATCTACTTCCTCGGCGGTCCCGAGTTCGGCTACCTGGTCAAAGCGACGAGCACGTCCAGCCATGGCGATTCCGGCTACGACGTGGACATCATCGACAACTACAAGGAAATCGACATCGGCGCGAGCTTCGGCATGGGCTTCTCTACCTCGACTGCCGGCGGCGCCGGCTTCTTTGTCGAGGGACGCTATGCGATGGGATTCACGGATCTGGTGAACGAAGACTATGCGGAGGAGTTGGGCTACACCCCGACGATCAAGACGCGGGGGATCTATCTTTTCGGTGGCTTGAGGTTCTGATTGTGGTCCCGCCGGGCGCCCTCGCGCGGAAGCTCCACCGTGACCCGCGTGCCCCGGCCTTCCGTGCTGGTCAGCCGCACCGTGCCGCCGTGCCAAGTGACGGTCTGCTTGACGATGGAGAGACCCAGGCCGGTTCCGACTTCCTCGAGCTTGCGCGCGTTGGAGGCGCGGAAGAACTCGGTGAAGAGTCGCGGCTGATCGGACTCCGGGATGCCGATGCCCGTGTCGGTGACGACGATGAGCCAACCGTCGTCGGTGCCGCCTGCGAAGGAGACGTTCACCTCGCCGCCGCTCGGAGTGTACTTGAGGGCGTTGGAGACCAGGTTCTCGAGCATCTGCATCAGCTTGTCGGTGTCACCGAGGATGTCGGGGAGGTCGTCGGCTACAGTCACCGTGAGCCGCAGCCCCTTGGCGGCCGCGGCATCGCGGAATGTACGCTCCATGTCGAGGGCCAAGGTCCGAGCCTCGACGGGCCAGGCCTCCAGTTCCGGGCCCTGCGCCCGCACCTGGGCGATCGAGAGCAGCTCACCAATCGTCTCGCTCAAGCGCTTCAGGCGCGCGCCGATTCGCTCGAGATACTTCTGCTGGTCGGGGGGCACGCTTCCCGCATAGCCGCCGGCGATGACGTCCAGCATGCTCAGCGATGCGTTCAGGGGAGCGCGCAGGTTGTGGGCGACCTGCAGCATGAAGCGTGTGCCCTCCAGACCCTGTTTCTCCACCGCCTCGAAGGCCCGGGCGTTCTCGATGGCGATGGCCACGAGATCCCCGGCGAGGCCCAGGAATTCCAGATCGAGATCGGCGAGCTGCCCCGCCTCCCCGTATACCCCGAGCACACCGATGATCCGCTCGTCGGCGGATAGCGGCAGATAGAGCGCCGCGCGTGCACCGGCCGCGACCGGCGGCGCGCATAGCTCGGCCGGTTGCGGGTCGTCGCTCGCGACGAGGACCGGCCGGCGCTCGGCCATCGCACGCCATGCGGCGGGGCAGCGATCGGCGGTCAAACCGGCGTGTTGGGGACCGGCGGGGCCTGCGAGGGGCAGTCCCTGAGCCGCCGCGATCCGCAGCTGTTGGCCGTCCCGCGAGAGCACCATCACCGCCAAGGCGGGCGCTTCGATCACGCGCGCCAGATCTGCAGCGATGCGTTCCAGAACCGGCGCGAGGCGCGGTTCGCGGCTGATGGCCCCCACGATCGCATAAAGACCGTGGAGCTTGTCGTTCGATTCGGCGACACGCGCGGTCGCCTCGGCCAGGGCCGCAACGTGCCGGCGCAGCCTCGCCATGATCGACGTCGTCAGCGCGGCGACGATAAAGACCGTCGCCGCGAAAAGCAGGACGAGCGCGATCTGCAGGGGGACCGGTCCCGGCTGGAGGACGGCCTGTCCGCGGAAGCGCACGCTGTCGGGCGCCCACCAACCCAAGATTCCGGCGAGCGCGAGCAGGGCGACGCCGGAGGCGGCCATCCCGGCGAAGAGGTACGCGCGCCGGGGGCTGAGCAGAATGGCCGCGAAGATGACATGGAACACGAAGAAGAGCAGCAACGGGCTGCCGGGACCTCCGGTGAACTGGATCAACAGGAGCATTGCCGCGTAGTCGCACGCGACCTGCAGCGTCGCCGGCAGCGGGCCGTTGGCGGCGACGGATTGCGCGGAGCTTGCGGCCGCAGCGGAGCCGGCGCGCGATCGTCCCCGGGCGAGAATCAGCGCGAAGGCGGTGTTGTAGGCGAGGATGCCTAGGGCGACCAGGAGGATCGCCGGGGCCGGTATCGTGAATTCCAGCCACCGGCTGAGGGCCGTCGCGACCACGATCGCCGGGGGCACCCACCACCGGAGGCCGACTTGCCAGGATGCGGCACGGTCCCATCCGCTGGGATGAACACGCTCAACTTGGGCGAGTGCGCGCGCCGCGCCCACTGTCGTGCTCCGGTTCGCTGTTCGTTCCATCCGCCCCTCGCCGTGGCCCGTGGGAATATACACGCGGACCTTCGTCCAGGGAACGGTCGACACCAAGGCCCCGCCGGTCCGCGGCCTCGACCGCGTCGAGATCGGCGGAGAGGGCCGAGCGCGTGCGACCCTCAACCGCCCCAGGGCATGCCGGCGTACTCGGCGAAAACGCGGTCGTGGAGAGTTCTGAACAACTGCTCGTGCTCGCGCTCCCAACCGGCGAGCCGCTCAAGCGCGCGCCGCGCCTCGCCCTCGGCCTGGGGAGCAAACCCTTCGTAAAGCTCGGCCAGGTCGCGTTCGATCAGGAAGGCCATGCGCAGCACCGGTAGATCGGGCACCATCGCCTCGGCCGTGGTCTGTTCGATCATCTCGGATGCGGCTCGCGCGCTGAAAAAACCATCGCTGCCGGCGGGGGGGAGGGCCGGTTCCACCACCGGTCCACCCCGGCCCGCCTCCGCGGCGAGCAATTGCTCGATGTACCGGATGTGGCCCAACTCCTCGCGGGCCAGCCGCTGGAACACGCCGACCACCGCGGCGTGCCCGGCCTTCTGCGCATGGCGGTTGAAGAATTCGTAGCCCTCACGCTCGCGCTCGAGGGCGTAATTCAGAATCCTGCGGACATCCACGTCAGGTCTCCTTCGTGAGGGCCGGTCGCTTGAAGAACAACGTGATCAGGAAGCCGAGACTGACCAGGCCCGCGGCCACGTACAGCGGCAGCGCGCCCTTGAGCTTGGCAAATACCAACGGCCCGACGATCCCGGCGGCGCTCCAGGCCGTGAGCATCATGCCATAAACACGGCCGATGTACCCCGAGCCGAAAGAGTCGGCGGCAAAGGCGGGCATCGTAGCGAATCCTCCGCCGTAGCAGGCGAGCAGATAGCAGACCATGACGGTGAAGAGCGTGCACTGCCCGACCTGGGGCAGGAATGCCAGCAGGATCGCCTGGGTGATGAACATCACCAGAAACACCATCCGCCGGCCGATCAGATCCGATGTCCAGGCCCAGAACAGTCGTCCGAGGCCGTTGAAGACCGAGGCGATGGCCAACACCCATCCGCCGGCGATCGCCAGCTTCGCGGGATCGGTGACGGTCTTCTTCAAGACCTCTTGGGCCATGGGGGAGAGCTGGGACAGCACGCCGAGGCCGGCCGAGATGTTGAGGAACAGCATCGCCCACAGCATCCACCACTGGGGCGTGCGCCGCGCCTGGGCGAAGGTCAGCGAGTCGGCGGCCGCTAGGGCCTTTCCGGCAGCCGCAGTGAAGCCCGCCGGGGTCCAGCCCTTGGGCGGGTTCTTGTACATCTGGGCCGCGGCGATGACGAGCACCAGGAAGACCAGGCCCCAGATGTAGAACGTCGTCGAAATCCCGGAGGAGAGGATCTCGCCCGCAGCGCCCGTGGTCTTGAAACCGTTGATCATCTGGGGAGCGATGCGGCCCATGAAGAATGCGCCCGCCCCGAATCCCATGACCGCCAGTCCGGTGACCAGGCCGCGCTTGTCCGGGAACCAGCGAATCAGCGTGGCGATGGGCGTCACGTAGCCGAACCCATTGCCCAATCCACCCACCAGGCCGTAGCCCAGGTAGAGCAGCCAGATACTGCCGAGTTGATCGGCCAGGCCGGCCAGCAGAGTGCCGACGCCGAACAGAATGCCGCCGAGGGTGGCCACGAAGCGCGGCCCCCGCTTGTCGACGAGCATACC
>JAZDGX010000186.1:0-10974 GCA_043806645.1 Candidatus Eiseniibacteriota bacterium
GTATTGCAGATCACGCCCTCCTCGACCGCGGTGCGACTCACGCAGAAGGGATTCCCACGCTTCTTCCGCGTCTGCTTCGTGGACGATCGCCAGGGGCAATTCGCCGCGGAGTTCATGATCGAGGCTCTGCAGGCCAAGCGGGTCGGCATACTGCACGACAACTCCACGTACGCCCAGGGGCTGGGCGAAGAAGCCCGCCGGCATCTCGAGCGGCTCGGCGCGGAGGTGGCCTTCTACGATGCGATCAACCCCATGGACAAGGATTTCGCCCCCATTCTCACGCGCATCGGCGCGCAGAACCTGGATGCGGTCTTCTTCACCGGTTACCACTCCCAGTGCGGCCTGCTGCTCAAACAGTCGCGCCGGCTCGATCTCTCCGTGGACTGGGTGGCGGGAGACGCCTGCAACAATCCGGTCATGATCGAGATCGCCGGGCCCGCGAATGCGCAAGGCGCGTATGTCGTCACCGAGCCATTGCCCAAGGACCTCGACTACCCGGAGGCGCACGAATTCATCGCCGCCTACACGAAACGCTATGGAGAGGCCCCCGCGAGCACTTGGACGATCATGGCGGCCGAGGCCTTCAATGTGATCCGGCATGCGATCGAGAAGACCGGTTCGCTCGACCCGGGCGCCCTGGCGAACTACCTGCACACCTCCCTGCACGACCTGAACGGGTTGACCGGACCGATCCTCGGCTTCGATGAGCGGGGCGATCGGATGGGAACGATCCACCTCGCCTATGAAATCGACGGCCAGGGCCAATTCATCGTCCACCCCCGGCAGCCGGGGCACTAGACCTCGATGCAATCGACGCTGCAGCTCCTGCAACAGCTCGTGAACGGACTGACGATCGGTTCGTTCTACGCCTTGGTCGCGCTCGGCTACACGATGGTCTATGGCGTGCTCAAGCTGATCAACTTCGCCCACGGCGACCTCTTCATGTGGGGCGCCTACCTCGGACTGACCGGGCTCACAGTGCTGTCGGCGGGCATGCTGGGGGCCGGAGCCTGGGTGATCGCGCCGGTGGCCGTGCTCGTGTTCCTGTGCATCGCCGGGGCGGGGGTGTTGGTCGATCGCATCGCCTATCGCCCGCTGCGTTCCGCCGGTCGGCTGCCACCGCTCATCTCGGCGCTCGGCGTCGCCTTCATCCTGCAAAGCCTTGCGCGCAACATCTACGGCGCGAGCTGGCGCACCTACCCGCAGCTCCCGGGACTGACGGGCGGTCTCACGCTGGCCGGAGGGCTGCGCATCACCTTCCTGCAAATCCTCGTCGTGACGATCGCGTTCCTGCTCATGGCCGGTCTGTCGCTCTTTGTCCATCGCACGCGCGTGGGCACCGCCATGCGCGCCGTGTCGATCGATCCGGTGGCCGCGCGATTGATGGGCGTCGATGTCGATCGGATCATCGCGCTCGTCTTTCTGATCGGACCGGGGCTGGGCGGCGTGGCCGGCTTGATCGTCGCGTTCTACTACGGTTCGTTCGACTTCACCCTCGGCTGGACCTTCGGGTTGAAGGCCTTCATCGCAGCCATCCTGGGAGGCATCGGCAACATCCCCGGGGCGATGCTGGGCGGTCTGTTGCTGGGCGTGGTCGAGACGCTGGCCTCGGGCTACGTGTCGCCGATGTGGAAGGACGTGATCGCCTACGCGACCCTGATCGTCATCCTGATCGTCCGCCCGGTCGGGCTGCTGGGCGAACGGGTGGCGGCAAAGGTGTGAACGGATGTTCCGGCGACTGAATCCGACATCCCCGGCGTTCGGAAGAGGCTGGCTCGTTCATCTCGCCTTGCTGCTGTTCGCGATCCTCCTGCCGTTGCCGCTGAACGACTACTATCGGACGGTCGCCTGGCGGACGGGGCTCTACGCGATGCTGGGCCTCAGCTTGAACATCATCGTCGGTTACGCCGGGCTCTTTCAGCTCGGTCATGCGGCCTTCTTCGCCCTCGGTGCCTATACCGCGGGGATTCTCAATTTGCAGCTGGGGCTGCCGCTGCTGCTCACCTTGCCCGCGAGCATGTTGGTGGCGGGCGCTTTCGGCTATCTCCTGACGCGGCCGGTCCTCCACCTGCGCGGCGACTACCTGGCGATCGTCACGATCGCCTTCGGCGAGGTGGTGCGTCTTTCGCTCGTCAACAACATCTTCGGTTTGACCGGCGGCGCGAACGGCCTGAGCGGGATCGACCGCCCCCGCCTGTTCGGACTCGAGCTGCGCGCGCCGATCTCCCACTACTACCTGATGCTCTTCTTCCTCGTGCTGACCCTCGTCGCCGTGCGCCGTCTCGCCCGCTCGCGGCTGGGGCGGGCTTGGAACTGCATTCGCGAGGATGAAGACGCCGCGGCGGCCGTCGGCATCGACGCGACGCACGTCAAGATGCAGGCCTTCGTGATCGGTTCGGCGTGGGCGGGCCTGGCCGGTGCGTTGTATGCCGGCAAACTCACGGTCATCTCTCCCGACCTCGCGAAGTTCATGGAATCGGTGATCCTCTTCAGTATCGTCGTGCTGGGCGGGACGGGGTCGGTTCCGGGAGTGTTCGTCGGCGCGCTGGGCATGGTCACGCTGCCCGAGCTTTTCCGTCCCTTGAGAGACTGGCGCGATGCCTGGCTGGGGGTGGCCATGGTAGTCATGATGATCGCGCGGCCCGAGGGAATCTGGCCGAGCCGTCGCGGGCGGTTCGAAATCCGCGGCGACGATCACCGGCCGCCCGCGCAAGCCGCGCCGGCCGGCGACGGCGGAGGAAGCGTGCCGTGATGGAGACGCTGCTCGAGCTGCGTGGGTTGACCAAGCGTTTCGGCGGCCTGACGGCCGTCGAGGCGCTCGATTTCGATGTGCGGCGCGGCGAGATCCTCGGTCTGATCGGCCCCAACGGGGCGGGCAAGACGACCGTGTTCAACCTGATCACGGGCTTCCATACGCCGAGCGCGGGCTGCATTCGCCTGCGCGGCGAGACGATCGTCCATCCCGCGCCGAGCCTGTTCGGCCGTCTCGCGGGTCATCCGGCGCCGCCGGGGCCGCATCGCATCACCGCCCTCGGCATCGCCCGCACCTTTCAGACGATCCGGCTCTTCAAGAACCTGACCGCGCTGGAGAACGTCATGAGCGGGCTGCATCCCCGCATGACCACCGGCATTTGGGGCGCGTTGGTCCGCTCCCGCGCCCAGCGCGACGAGGAACACCGGTGTGTCGCGCGGGCGGAGGAGCTTCTCGATCGCGTAGGACTGAGCGCATCCCGCCATGAGTCGGCGCAGAACCTTTCCTACGGGCATCAGCGCCGCCTGGAGCTGGCGCGCGCGCTGGCCACCGGACCGACCCTGCTCGCCCTGGACGAGCCCGCCGCCGGACTGAACGAGCAGGAGACCGACGAACTGGTCGCGCTGCTGGCGGGAATCCGCGCGGACGGCATCACGATCCTTCTGATCGAGCACGACATGCGCCTGGTGATGCGGGTGTGCGAACGCATCGTCGTGCTCGATCACGGCAGGAAAATCGCAGAGGGTACGCCCCCGGAGGTGCGCGGCGATCCGGCGGTTGTCGAGGCATACCTGGGGGCCGAGGAGGTGTAGGCTGCCGCTCTTGGAGATACAGGATCTCGTAACCGCCTACGGCCACATCGAGGCGCTGCGGGGCATTGCCCTCACGGTCGAGGAGGGCGAGATTGTCGCACTGATCGGCGCCAATGGGGCGGGCAAGTCCACGGCGCTGCGCGCGATCTCGGGCATCGTGCCCTCCCGGACGGGACGGATCACCTTCGCGGGAACCGAGATCCGCGGTCGGCCCGCCCACCGGGTCGTGGCCGCCGGCATCTCTCACGCTCCGGAAGGGCGGCGCATCTTCGGAACGCTGAGCGTCACCGAGAATCTCAACATGGGCGCCTACGCGCTAGGCCGGGATCGCGCCGCGATCGAGGAGCACCGCGCCCGTGTCTTCGGGCTCTTTCCGCTGCTGGCCGAGCGCCGAGGCCAGCTCGGCGGCACCCTCTCGGGTGGCGAACAGCAGATGCTCTGCATCGGGCGCGCGCTCATGGCCCGCCCGCGGCTGCTGCTTCTCGATGAACCCTCGCTGGGGCTCGCCCCCCTGCTGGTGAAGACGATCTTCGCCGCGGTGCGCGAGATCAACGCCCGCGGCGTGACCGTGCTGCTCGTCGAGCAGAATGCCCGCGCGGCGCTGCGCCTCGCGCAGCGGGCCTACGTGCTCGAAACCGGACGCATCGTTCTCGGCGGCCCCGCGGCCGACCTCTTGTCGGACGAGCGCGTGCGACGGGCGTATCTCGGCGCGGAGGGCTAGCAGGCGCGCACCCGTCCCGCGGGTTTCCGCCGCACGCGGTCCGCGCAAGCCTGCCCGCCGGATTCAGATTTCCTTCAGCGCCGCCAGCAGATCGAGAATCGCCTGTTTGCCGTCGGCGAAGTACATGAGGGTGTTGTCGCCCGCGAAGAGCGGATTCGGAATCCCGGCGAAGCCCGGGCTGAGGCTGCGCTTGATCACGACCACGGTCCGCGCCTGGTCGACATTGATGATCGGCATCCCGGCGATCTGGCTCTGCGGATCGTCGCGTGCCGAGGGGTTTACGACGTCGTTGGCGCCGATCACGATTGCAACGTCCACCTGCTCCATCTGCGGGTTGATCGCATCCATCTCGACGAGCTTGTCATACGGTACATCCGCCTCGGCCAGCAGCACGTTCATGTGGCCCGGCATGCGCCCGGCCACGGGGTGGATGGCGAACTCCACCGTGGCCCCCCCGCGCTCGAGCTGATTGGCGAGATCCCGGACGGCGTGTTGCGCCTGGGCGACCGCCATGCCGTAGCCGGGCACGAAGACGATGCGCCGCGCGCCCTGCAGGATCATGGCGACCTCATCGGCGGTCACCGACTTGATCCGGCCCGCGTAGACCTCATCGGCGGCCGGACCGGCCACGCTCGGCGTGGAACGCCCGAAGAGCACGTTGGTCAACGAGCGGTTCATCGCCTTGCACATGATGCGGGTGAGGATGATCCCGGAGGCCCCGACGAGCGAGCCCGCGATGATGAGCGCGCTGTTGGAAATGACAAACCCGGTGGCCGCCGCGGCCAGGCCGGAATAGGAATTGAGCAGCGCGATCACGACCGGCATGTCCGCGCCGCCGATCGGCAGCACGAGCAGGACTCCCAGCAGCGAAGAGCAGCCCACGAGCACCCAGTAGGTCAGGGAGACGTGCGGGGCGATCACGAGATAGGCGCCGGCGGCCAGGGCGCCGAGGAGGAGCAGGGCGTTCAGCGCCTGCAGCCCGCGGAAGCCGACCGACTTCTCGGTGATCACTCCCTGGAGCTTGCCGTAGGCGACCAGGCTGCCCCAGAAGGTCACCGCGCCGATCAGGCCGGAGGCGGCAGTGGCGATCGTGAATTGCGCGTTTCCGACCAGGTTCGTCAGGGGCTCGGCGAGATACGCCGCCCCAGCGACAAGCACGGAGGCGACGCCGCCGAAACCGTTCAGCAAGGCAATCAACTGAGGCATCGCGGTCATCCGGACGCGGTGGGCCAGGAGTGCACCCACGCCCGAGCCCAGGACCAATCCCGCGATGATCAGCGTGAAATCGATGATTTTGCGATCGAGCAGCGTGACGACGACCGCGATCAGCATGCCCATGCCGCCGAGGAAATTGCCGCGCACCGCCGTGCGCGGATGCGTGAGCCCCTTCAGCCCCAGGATGAAGAGCACGGCAGCGATCAGATAGGCCAGGTTGATCAAGTATGCGGGCATTCCCGATCCGTCCTCGTCCTGCCGCGCGCCGGCCGCGGTCTTCCCGGTCTACTTCTTCCGAAACATCCCCAGCATGCGGTGGGTCACCAGGAATCCCCCCACGACGTTTATCGCGGCGAAGAACACCGCGCAGAAGCCGAGCCAGGCGCTCAAACCGCCGCGATCCAGCCCCGCGGCCAGCAGCGCGCCGAGCAGGGTGATGCCCGAGATCGCATTCGACCCCGACATGAGCGGCGTGTGGAGCGTGGGCGGAACCTTGGTGATGATCTCGAAGCCGACGAAGATCGCGAGGGCGAAGACGGTGAGCGCGGTCACGAAATCCATCTACTGCTCCTGTTTGAGGCTCGCGAGGAACTCCTTCACCTTCGGCTGGACGATCTCGCCATCCCGGGTGACCAAGGTGGCGGCGACGATTTCATCCGTGGGGTCCAGATTCACTTCGCCGTCTCTCACGAGATGCCGCAGGAAAGCGGTCATGTTACGGGCGTACATCTGGCTGGCGTGGAAGGGGACGGTGGAGGCGATGTTGATCGGCCCCACGATCGTCACGCCCCGGTGCTGAATGGACAGTCCGGGACGGGTCAGTTCGCAGTTGCCCCCTTGCTCGGCCGCGAGATCCACGATCGCCGAGCCGGGCGCCATGCCCTCGACCATCGCGCGTGTGATCAGCACCGGAGCGGGCTTGCCGGGAACGACGGCGGTGGCAATCACGACATCGTTGGCCGCGACCACCTGCGCCATCATCTCGCGCTGGCGGCGGTAGAACTCCTCCCCCAGCGCCTTGGCGTAGCCGCCTTGGTCCTCGGCTTCGGCCGTCTCGAGTTTGAATTCGACGAACTTCGCCCCCAAGCTTTCGACCTGCTCGCGCACGGCCGGACGGACATCGTAAGCCTCGACGATCGCGCCCAGGCGGCGCGCGCTCGCGATCGCCTGCAGGCCCGCGACACCGGCCCCGATTACGAACACGCGCGCAGCGATGACCGTACCGGCTGCAGTGACGAGCATCGGAAACATCCGTGTCAGCGCGTCGGCGGCAATGACCACCGCTTTGTAGCCCGCGATCGTCGACATCGAGGAGAGCACATCCATCGCTTGGGCGCGCGTGATGCGCGGCATGAGTTCGAGGGAAAAGAGCATCACTCCGCACTCGGCCAGGCGCCGGGCCGTATCGGCGGCGGAGAAGGGGTGGCAGAGTCCGATGAGGGTCTGGCCCCGGCGGAGCGCGCCCAGGTCGTCGCGTCCCGCGACGAGATTGGCTCCGCAGGCACGCACCTGCACGATGATGCGCGCCTGGGCGAAGACCTCCGGCCGGGACGGCGCGATGCGCGCGCCTTTCTCGGCGAAGGACGCATCCGAGAAGCCGGCCGCCTCCCCTGCGCCCGGCTCGATCAGCACCTCGATCCCCGCCTTGGCGAGCATCGGCACGACCGTGGGCACGAGCGCCACGCGGCGCTCCTCGGGGAAGGTCTCCTTCGGGACACCGACGATCATTGGTTGGGCCACGTCAGGCTCTCCATGACGGGGGTTCCCATCGACGCGGCGACGGGGGGGCTCCGTCGGGCGGCATTCTCTCACAAAGACACTTCGGCGTCAGCAGGAGAGCTCGGGGGGGGGGCGACGAGGTCCCGTGCTTGCCCCGCGGGACCGGCCCGCGCCTGGGGCATTCCGGTCTCTGGGGCGCGCGCCTTGACTGCGCACACGCGTGGGGGCTCAAAATCACTCCGCTTGCTTTGCAGTGCGTGTGCGCAGACATCCCGCGGGACAAGCACGGGACCTCGTCGCCCTTTGCGGCTGGGCCACCGCCTTTGAGACATTGAAGAGGAAGAGGGTAAGCCAGCGCCTTTCAGACATTGAAGAGGAAGAGAGTAACTCAACGCCTATCAGACATTGAAGAGGAAGTGGCCGGTGTCGCCGTCTTCGATGGTGTAGTCCTTGCCTTTCAGGAGCGCCTTGCCCTGCTCCTTGGCGGCGCGTTCGGAGCCGGCGGCGATGAGATCGGCGTACTTGATGATCTCGACGCGGATGAAGCCCCGTTCGATGTCGCTGTGGATCTTGCCGCCGGCCTCGGGCGCGGTGGATCCTTTGCGGATGGTCCAGGCACGGACTTCGTCCTTGCCCGTCGTATAGAAAGACATCAGGCCCTGGGCTTCGTAGGCGGCGGCGTTCAGGCGGTCCAGACCGGAGGCCTCGAGGCCGAGCGCCGCCAGGAATTCCTGGCGTTCATCGGGGTCCTCCATCGCCGCGATCTCTTCCTCGATCCGACACGAAACAGCGAACACGCCGGACGGATGCGCCGCGGCGACGTCTTTCTCCGAGACATTGTACGTCCACAGGACCGGCTTCAACGTGATCAGACGCAGGCTGCGCAGCACCGTCTGCTCCTGCGCTCCGAGATCGAGACTGCTCAACAGCCGGCTGGCCTCGAGGGCCTCGGAGCATTTCTCCAGGATGTGCTCCTCGATCACCTGCACGGCTGTGGCGCGGCCCGCCTTCTTTTCCTTGCCGATACGCAGCAATCGGTTGAGGGCCACTTCCAGATCGGCCAGGATGAGTTCGGCTTCCAGCAGCGCTCGATCGCGCCCGGGATCGACGGAACCGGCGGCGTGATAGACGCTGTCCGATTCGAACGCCCGCACCACCAGGCCCAGCAGGTCGCAGCGCCGGGCGGCGTCGAGCCACGCATGCGTCGGCGCCCCCTCGACCAGGTCGGAACAGAGAACGATGTTGTTCTCCGCATAGGTGACCTTGCGCGGCTGGAAGATGCGGGCCAGCACCTCGACGCGCGGATCGCGGATCGGAGCGATCCCTTCCAGACATTCCCCGGGCTTGCGATTCTCCGGCACCTTGCGTCCGGTGAGCAGGGTGAACAGCGTGCGCTTCCCCCCTTGCGGGAGTCCCATGAGTGCGGTTTTCATGCCGGCAGCTTCTTCAGGCATTCCGCTGCCACGAGATGGAGCGGATCCCAGGAGGGTGAATAGGGCGGCGCATAACAGAGATCGATTTGCGCCAGATCGGCCACGGTCATGCCGCAGTGCAGCCCCGCGGCAACGACATTGACTCTCGTGACCGCGCCTTCCGCGCCGACCGCCTGGGCGCCGAGAAGTCGTCCCGCAGCCTGTTCCGCGATCAGCCGGATTTGAACGGGTTGCGAACCCGGATAGGCATGCGCACGGCTGCGGGCCGTGACCTGCGCGGCTGTCGGTTGGAAGCCGGCCGCGCGCGCAGCCTCTTCGGTCAAGCCGGTCTGCGCGACTTCCAAGCCGAAGACCTTGCAGCACCACGAGCCGACGACCCCGGGGAAGGCGGCCGCCTGCCCCGCGATGTTCGCCCCCGCCACGCGGCCTTGCCGATTCGCGACATCGCCGAAGGGGAAGTAGTCCGGCCGCCGGGCGACGCGGTCGAAGGCCTCGGCGCAGTCGCCGGCCGTGTAGACGTTCTCGAAATTCGTCCGCTGCTGCGCGTCGGTCGCGACTGCCTGCGACGCACCCAGGCGCAGACCGCTGGCGGCCGCCAGCCGCGTGGCAGGCAGAATCCCCAGCGCGACCAGCACGAGATCGGCTTCATGGCGGCGATCGGCCGTCACGACCTCCAGCCCTCGCTCACCCCTCTCGATCGCCATCACCTCGGTCCCCGGCAGGAATGCGACGCCGCGGGACTCGAGTTCCTGCAGCACGATCCGGGCGAAATCCTCTCCCAGCTTCTTCAGGGGCAGCGTGCCGCGATAGAGGATCGTCGTGGCAAGGTCGAGCTCGCGAAACGCCTCGGCCATCTCCATGGCGATCAACCCGGCGCCCAGGATCACTCCCCGCCGCGCGCGATGCTCCCGGATGAAGTCCTTGATGCGCATGGCGTCCCGGAGGTCCTTCAGCGCGAAGACGCCTTCGTGCTCGATTCCGGGGATCGAGGGGATGAAGGAATGGGCGCCCGTCGTATAGGCGGCCTGGTCGAAGGGCCAGTCCTGCCCCTGGCTGTCCCGCGCGCGGCCGGCCTGTGGATCCAGCGAGACGATCCCCGTATTGAGGTGCACATGGATGCCCGACTTCTCGAACTGTTCGGGCCGCCGGGCGATCAACTGCTCGGCGTCCGGGATCACGCCCCCGATGTAGTACGGCGTCGGACAGGCTGAATAGGAGACGTGCGGGCCCTGGTCGAACATGTGGACTTCGAGGTCGGGCTTCACCCGCTTCGCTTTGGCCGCCACACTCGAACCGGCCGCTCCTCCCCCGATGATGATCAGCCGTTGCGTCATGCATGCTCCCAAGTTCCAACGCCGGCAGGGCCGCAATCCGATCCGGGCGCATTCTAGCATTGCCCGCGCTGAGCGGCCACGCACCATTGCCGGCGCAATTCTAGGTACCGCCGCGACGCAATGAGCCGATGAATATCGTCAATGCGCTCTTCGAGCAGGGCGGTGTCTTCTGCAACGGCCTCGATTCCGTGGAGCCTCACAGCCATGATCGACCTTCGGCCCGGCCGCCCGTTCGTGCAGTTGCGCCGGGACAAGGGCGTTCGAAGGCGATGTCGATTGGGTGATCCGTGGATGAGACGCGTGAACCTGGGCGTCCGGCGGGTGAATCGATAAGGCGCCGTGGGCGGTATCCCGCGATCCCGCCCCGTCTGCCTTGAAGAATCAGGTCGTCTGTCAGGAGAAAAGGCGCGACTTCAGCGAGCGCAGGGCACTGCGCACCAGGCCGGGGTTTTCTGCCGGCTTGGGTTCTCCCGTTCCCTCGTTGAGCGAACGCTTGTGGTACCCGATCAGCACCGCGCTGCGCCGGCCACCCGACCGACCGCGCGTCGATGAGGCTGCCCGCGGAGTCTCCCGGCTCGCCGGCCGTCGCGAGGGACGCGCAGGCGCTTCGCCGCACCGCGTGGCCGTCCGGTCCTGTTCGGGCTGATCCTGGCGCGAACGCCGCCCCGAGGGCGATCCCGATTGCCCATGAGTTGGGGTGCGCCGGCGGTCGCTGGCGGCGCGGCTTCCATCCCCACGGCCCGTGCCGCCGCGGCTCCTACTCGTCCGCTCTCCGGTCCTGCGGCTTCCGTCCGCACGGCCGCCGTTCCCCCGGTGAGCATCGGCGGCTCCCTCTTCCCAGGCCGAGACTTCGCTGGCCGACATCGGCTCGTCCAGCCAGGACAGCTTCTTCGCGATCAACCTCTCGATCGATGCGACGCCGCCCGCATCCTCGGGCGTGACGAGCGAGATCGCCATGCCCCGGCGGCCCGCCCGGGCCGTGCGTCCG
>JAZDGX010000187.1:0-9164 GCA_043806645.1 Candidatus Eiseniibacteriota bacterium
AAGCACCTTCCTCTACGGCTTCACCGACGCCCCCTTGCGCCGCAAGGGTTCGATGACCCCGTCGCAACAGAAGCGCCGCGCCGAGCTTGAAGCGCGTCTGGGCCAACCCGATCCCCAGGCCGTAGAGCTCGGCTTCGGCGAGTTGGTGCGCGAGTGGCGGGGACGGCTGCCTTCAGGCGCAGGGCTGAATCTCGACACCGACGACCATCCCGCCTACCGCCGGGCGCTGCGGTCGATCCTGCGTGCATCGCCGTCCCCGGGGGTGCGCCACCGGATCACCTCGTCCAAGGATCGGCGGACGAAGTCGAATCCCCTCTTCCCGGTCAATCTCGCGGACCTGCGGATCCGTCACGGCCAGGCGAACCACCGGGGGGAAACGATCGCCTTCAGCAAGCTCCTGCAGGCGGCGGTCGAGCGGCTGGCGATCTTTACGGTCTGGTCGAACTGCGTGAAGAAGAAGAGCGAGAACCACGACCAGGCGTCGGCAGCGATGGCACTGGGGCTCTTGAAGCACCGCTGGTCATGGAAGAAGATCCTCTCCCAGAGGCTTTTCCCCGGCCATCAGAGCCTGAGTTCCCGCTGGCAAGACTACTACTGGCGCAGGGTTCCCAGCGCGATCTACGGCAGCCGCCAGGCGCAGCACGCCTGCCGGTATGCCGTCTGAACCCACCTCGCCCGGGCGCAAGCGATCCCGAAGAAACTATCCCCGACTCCAAGGATCCATCGAAGCGACCAACGAGAAAGAGACGATCTCGATCCAGCTTCTATCCACAATCTTCAGACCACAATCTTGGTGCCTTGCGCGCCGCCGGGCCGCCTGCGTATGCTCAGGCCCGTTCCGGCTCGGGGCCGGAAGTAGAGTCGGTGAGACGCGCGTCCTCCGCCAGCCCGGACGGCCGTAGCACGTTCTCTTCTCCCTGAGGGAAGGACCGTCATGCACAGGCGATCGAGCGGCATCCTGATGCACGTCAGTGCCCTGCCTTCCGACCATGGCATCGGAGATCTCGGCCCCGAGGCGCTGCGCTTCGTGGACTTCCTGGCCGCAGCGCGGCAGAGCCTGTGGCAGGTCCTGCCGCTCTATCCCACCGAACCGGCCCACGGCAACTCCCCCTACAGCAGCGTCTCGAGCTTCGCCGGCAGTCCGATCCTGATCAGTCCCGACACCCTGGTGCAGCAGGGTCTGCTCGCTCCGGAGGAGGTCTCCGTCCTCCCCCCACTGCCCGCTGCCCGCGTCGACTACCCGGCTGCGGAGGCCCGCAAACGGGGTCTCCTCGAAGCGGCCTTCCGGCGCTTCCAGACGCTGCCGCGCGACCCGGGCTTCGATCGCTTCTGCGAAACGCACGCCGCATGGCTCGAGCCGTTCGTCATCTTCATGGCGCTCAAGCGGCGCTTCGCGGGACGCGTTTGGAGTGAATGGCCGATCGAACTGCGCGACCGGCATCCGGGAGCCCTCGCGCGCGCCCGCGCCGAACTGCAGGAAGATCTCTCGCGCGGGCGCTTCGTCCAGTATCTCTTCTCGCAGCAATGGGAGGCCCTGCGCGCGCACTGCCGCCGGCACGGGATCCAGGTCATCGGAGACCTGCCGATTTACGTGAACTACGACAGCGCCGAGGTCTGGAGCCAACCGGAGATCTTCCAACTCGGAGAAGACCGCCGCCCGCGGGTCGTGTCGGGCGTGCCGCCCGACTACTTCAGCGCGACCGGCCAGCGTTGGGGCAATCCGCTCTACGACTGGCAGGTCTTGCAACGGCGGGGATTCGATTGGTGGATTCAGCGGATGCAGCGCGCCTTCGAGCTTTACGACTGGATCCGCATCGATCACTTTCGCGGGCTGGTCGCCTATTGGGAGGTTCCGGCCCACGAGTCGACCGCCGTCAACGGGCGCTGGGTCGATGTGCCGGTGGAGGCTTTCTTCGACACCTTGCTCAAACACTTCGTGACGTTGCCGATCGTGGCCGAGGATCTCGGGCTGATCACGCCCGACGTGCGGGAGGTCGTGCAGCGCTATGACGTGCCCGGCATGAAGGTGCTGTTGTTCGGCTTCAACGAGGACCAGCCCGCGCACCCCTATCTGCCTCACATGTACCCCCGCCGCTGCGTCGTCTACACCGGCACGCATGACAACAACACGGCGCGAGGCT
The DNA here is from genome assembly GCA_043806645.1 of Candidatus Eiseniibacteriota bacterium. Classification (GTDB taxonomy): domain Bacteria; phylum Eisenbacteria; class RBG-16-71-46; order CAIMUX01; family WJJG01; genus JAZDGX01. The sequence goes on from JAZDGX010000187.1 coordinate 2,142, forward strand.
GGTACGAGCGCGAGGCGCGTCCCGAGGATCGCCGGCGACTAGCCAGCTATCTCGGCCGAGAGGTCTCGAGCGAGAGCGTCCCCTGGGAGTTGATACGAATGGCCATGGCGTCGGTCGCCGACACCTCCATCGCCCCGCTCCAGGACGTTCTGGGCCTGGGCGACGAGGCGCGCATGAATCGGCCGGCACAGGGTGAGGGGAATTGGGAATGGCGCCTGCAGCCGGGAGCGCTCGCCCCCGGCGTCACGGAACGCTTGGCGCAGATGACGTTGACCTACGGCCGGGGTTGATCCTGCTTCGATTCGGGCGCCGGTGGGCTGGCCGGCTTGTTTTCTTTCCGCTCCTCGCGCAGGCCTTCTTTGAACTCGCCGATTCCCCGTCCCAATCCGCGCGCGAGTTCAGGAATCTTGCGGGCTCCGAAGAGCAGCACGAGGACGAGGACGATGATCAGAATCTCCGTCGCCCCGAGAGGGCCGAAGAGCATTGAAAGAGCCATCGGCTCCATGGTGACCTCCTGATCGAATCACGTCGGCCGCCGCCGCGGCGCATCGAGTTAAGTACTCTAGCTTACCACAGCCGGGAGCGGGACTCCACCGTCGTCGATCCGTCCTGCCGCCGATCCGTCCGGCCGCCTAGGGGCTCGGCGCGATCCCCGCTTCTCCCTCCAGGCGCTCGGCGATGTCCTGCCCCAGGATCACGAGCGCATCGACCGGCTCGGCCCCCCGTTGCTGCAAGACCAGCCGGCCGACACCCCCGCGCTCCTGCAGGTATCCCACCACCGTCTCGGCCCGCGCCCGATCGCCGGAGCGGTCCACGACGATCGTCTCGCGGTAATCGCGCGTATCGGCATTCGAAACGGCGCGCACGTCGAAGCCCGCCTCGGAGAGGATCTCCCGGGCGCGGCCGGCCAGGCCGTCGGCCCCGCAGCCGTTGGCCACGTGAAGCCGCAGCGGCTTTTCGCGCACCTCCCCCGCGCCAAGATCGTCCCCCGCCAGGGCACGGCCTTCCGGCCAGCTCCGATCACCCGTCTCGCGCGGGGCGATGACCTCGGCTACGACGGCCGGAAGGACCTCGGTCCGGCGAGGGTCCCAGGGATCCTCGCTCCGGTTGGTCGATTTCTTGGAATCGTTGAGCAGTCCGAGGGCGGACGCGAGGAAGAAGAGCAGCACGACGATCAGGGTGAACTCGAACAGGCCCCTCAACAGCCGGCCGGTCATGCCCCCGTCCGGCGTACGGCGCCGGCGCCGGCCGCTCCGGCGGCTGGACCCCGATCGCCGCTGGGTGGTCATTCCATCACCCCGCAGAGTCGCACCCATGTGCCATGGGGGCTTTCGGGCACGAGCTTCAGTCCCGCCAGCAACGGCAGGTAGTTCAAGTCTCCCCGCCAGCGGGGAATCAGGTGAAAGGTGAGGTGCCCCCCCGCCCCCGAGTTGATTCCCATGTTGAGCGCATCCATCGAATAGGCTCTCTGCAGCAGGCCTTCAGCTCTCATCAGCCAAGCGGACAACTCGGCCAGCTCCTCCCGCTCCAGGCTCGGGAAACAGGTCACATGCCGTTTGGGAAATACCAGCAGATGGCCGTTGTTGAAGGGCTTCGAGGCGACCTTCAGACATATCCAGCGCCCGCCTCCCAGCAGCAGTGTCGCCGCATGCGGCCCCCTTACGGCCGCCTCCGCGCAGGGCGCCGCGGCAGCCTCGCAGAGTTCGCAACGGCCGGCCCTGCTGTGCGTCCGACAGGTGTGCACCCGCTCGACATCGTGGAGCTGCTCGAGGGTGTTCACGCCGAGGATCTCGGCCGGATCCTTCAGATGGTAGGTTCCGACCCGGCGCCCCGCACGGCAGAAGATCGCGATCACATCGGTCAGGTAGTATTCCCCCGCCACCGCATTCGGGCCGACCTCACGCAAGGTCTCGAAAAGCGGCGTCGCCTCGAAAGCGATGATGCCGGAGTTGATCTCGGCAATGCCTTCCTGATCGCCGCTCAGATTGCGCTGCTCCACGATCCCCACGCAGCGGCCCTGCGCATTGCGCACGATCCGGCCGTAGCCCTCCGGCTGCGGCACGGTGGCACTCAGAACACTGGCGGCGTTGCGCTCGAGTTCGTGAAGCTCCCGCAGTTCCAGCAACGTCTCGCGCCCGAGCAACGGCACGTCGCCGTAGACGATGAGCACCGTACCCCGGAATCCGTCCAGCAGTGGGGCCGCCTGCATCACCGCATGTCCGGTGCCCCGCTGCTCTCCCTGCAGCACGATCTCGAGATCCGGCCCCGTGACCGCTTGCCGCACTTCCGCCGCCCGATGGCCGAGGACGAGCACGATGCGCGCGGGATCGAGCGAGCGCACGGTCCTCAGGATGTGCGCCAGCAGCGGCTCGCCCCCGACGGGCTGCAGCACTTTAGGCACGTCGGAGGGCATGCGCGTACCCTTGCCCGCGGCGAGAACGATGACCGCCAGATCCTTCAACGCTTCCTCCCCGAAAGGCCGAGCCCTTCGGCCACCCGCCCCCCCGGAACATTGATGCGCAGATTGTCGATCAACCGGGTCCCGCCCAGCCGCGCCGCCACGGCGATCAACGTGCGCCCGGTAAGAACGGGCCGCGTAACCAGAGCCTCGGGATCGACGAGGGCGATGTACTCGATCTCGATGCCCCCCCCGGCGAGAATGTGATCGCGCATGCGCGCCGCGAGCCGCTCGGGGTCCCGCTCATGCGCGATCAGGATCTCTCGCTGCGCCAGGCGCAGCGACTGGTAGAGCCGCGGAGCGATTTCGCGCTCCGCCTCGTCCAGGTAGCGGTTGCGCGAGGAAACGGCGAGTCCGTCCTTCTCCCGCACCGTGGCGCAGGGCACGATGCGGACGTCGACATCGAGATCCGTGATCATGCGCTGCAGGATGGCCACCTGTTGCGCATCCTTCTCCCCGAGGTAGATCCGGTGCGGCTGGACGATGCCGAGCAACTTCATCACGACGGTGCAGACTCCGTCGAAATGCCCGGGGCGAAAAGCGCCGCACAACTTCTCGCCCAGCGCCCCCACGCTCACCCGCGTCAGGAACCCTTCAGGATAGAGGTCGGAGACCTCGGGAACGAAGACCGCATCGACTCCCCCCTCCCGGGCCAGATCCATATCCCGGGCGAGATCCCGCGGATAGCGCTCGAAGTCCTCCTGGGGCCCGAATTGAAGCGGATTGACGAAGATGCTGAGCACGACGACGTCATTCTGGCCGCGCGCCTTGCGGATCAAGGAAAGGTGCCCCTCGTGCAACGCGCCCATGGTCGGAATGAAGCCGATCCGTCTTCCGGCCGCGCGCTTCTGCTGAACGAAGCGCCGCATCGAACCGGGCGACTGCAGGCGCTTCATGCCCTCGGGCGGTGCAGACTTCTTGCCCTTACTGGCGCCTCGCCCGGAAGCCCGGCCTTTCGCCCGCGCCCCGTCCGCTCCCGCGCCTCGGTCCTCGGTCATCCGTCGCCTCCCAGCCCCCGCTCCCGCGCGGGCGAATCGTTTCCATCGACCCAGTCCGCCCCTCGGCCGGACTCCCCCGCGTCGTCCCCCGGTCCCCCCTCGCCGGGAGCGCCGGCGGCTTCCGCCAGGGGCCGCCCATCGGGGCCGAAGCTGTGCTCGGGACCGGGGAATTCGCCCAGCGCCACCGCTTCCATATACCCCCGAATGGCCCGTTCGATCTCGCGCCGGCCCTCGAAGAAACGGCGGACAAAGCGGGGGCGGAACTCGTCGTAGAGCCCGAGCATGTCGTGGAGCACGAGCACCTGCCCGTCGCAGGCCGGACCCGCCCCGATTCCGATCGTAGGAATCGACAGCGCCGCAGTGATTTCCCCGGCCAGCGCCGCCGGAATCGATTCCAGCACCAGACTGAAGCACCCCGCCGCTTCGAGCGCCGAAGCGTCCGCGCGGATCTCGTCGCGCTCGGCGGGCCGACGCCCGCGCACCCCGTAGCCTCCCAGGACCAGAATCGACTGCGGCGTAAGGCCCAGATGGCCCATCACCGGGATGCCCGCCTCCACAAGCTTGCGCACGGCCGAGAGCGACCGCGCGCCCCCCTCGAGCTTGACCGCGTCCGCACCCCCCTCGCGGACCAGACTCCCGGCGGCCTCCAATGCCCCCTCCGGACTCAGCTGGAAGCTGAGAAAGGGCATGTCCGCGACGACGAGGCCCCGGGGCTGGGCGCGCGTGACCGCCCGGGTATGGTGGATCATGTCGGCGAGGGTCACACGCAGGGTGAGGTCGTGGCCCAACATCACCTGCCCGAGACTGTCCCCGACGAGCAGAATCGGAATCCCGCATCGATCGAGGATGCGCGCCATGCTGAAGTCATAGCAGGTCAGCACGGCGATCTTGCGTCCCTGCCGCTTCCAGGCCTTGATCTCGGGCACCGTCAGCCGCTTGGAACGCATCATCGTTCCTCCCCGGACTCGCCGCTCGGATGGAAAAACGCGTGGCCTTCTTCTTGCGCGAGCAACGTGGCCAGCACCTCCGACGCCAGCTTCGGTTGGGCCAGGAAATCGCATTCAGCCGCATTGATGACGAGCACCGGGGCCGCCCGGTAGTGGGCGAAGAAATACGTGTAAGCCTCGGCCAGCGCCTCCAGGTATTCGGGATCGATGTCGCGCTCGAAAGCGCGGCCGCGGCGGGCGATCCGCTCGATCAACAGGTCCGCGTTGGCCTGGAGATAGACGACCCGGTCGGGAGACGGCAGCTTCTGCTCCATCAAGTCGAAAATCTGGTTGTACATCTCGAGTTCGTAGTCGTCGAGGTTGATGTGCGCGAAGATGCGGTCCTTCTCGAACATGTAGTCGCTGACGATCGTCCCGCGGAAGAGGTCGCGCTGCAGCAAGGCGCGCAGCTGCCGGTAGCGGCTGAGCAGGAAGAAGATCTGGGTCTGGAAGGCGTAGGCGCGGCGGTCGCGGTAGAAGTCGCTCAGGAAGGGATTCTCCTCCACTTGCTCGAGCAGGGGGTAGCCATCGAGGAGCTCGGCGAAACGCTGGGCGAGCGTCGTCTTGCCGACTCCGATCACTCCCTCGACCGCAATGAACTGCACGCCGCCCGCGGCGGCCGGCCTTTCGGTTTCACCCGCTGTCACGATTCGCTCCGCCCGCTGCATCCGCCCTCGCGGCGTCCCCCGGCACGACCGCACTCCCCCTCCCGCCACACCCGCACGCCCCCGTCGCCGCTGCGCTCCAGCATCTCCCGCACGCGCAGGTCGAGCACCGGATGCCGCCACTCGGGCATCACCTCCGCCAAGGGTACGAGCACGAAGGGCCGTTCATGCATGCGCGGATGCGGCAGGATCAGCCGCGGCCCGGCTTCAACGCTCTGGTCCTCGAGCAGGATGTCGATGTCGATCACCCGGGGCCCCCACGTCTCCTCGCGCCGCCGTCCCAGGCGCGTTTCAAGCTCCAGCAGCGGGGCGAGCATCTCGGCCGCTCGGCGGGCCGAACGCAGCACCAGTACCTGGTTGAGAAACGGCGACTGACCCGGCGGCCCCCCCACCGGCTCCGTCTCGTAGATCCGCGAGCATTGCTCCGGCGGACCGCACAACGCGGCGATCCCTTCGCGGGCGCGGGCGAGATGGCACGCGCGCGCGCCGAGATTGCTCCCGAGCGCCAGCACAATGGTCCTGAGCGACGCCCCGCTTGCGCTACGATCCATCGCGTATCTCGGGAGAGCCCATGCGCGCATCCCCAAGGAGCTTCAGACCGTCGGGATCGTCAATTCCACCTCGACGCAACTCAGGTTGGCGTCGAAGGGCAGCGACAACTTGCGTACCCTCACCACGACGCGACCGACGCCGAAGCGCTCCCGCAGCGTTTCGCCGATGCGCAGCGCGAGGGCCTCGATCAGATGGTACTCCCCCGCCTCGCTCACTTCCCGAACCGTCTCGTAAACGCGCTGGTAGTCGATGGTCCGATGGAGATCGTCCTGTCGCGCGGCGGCGGAGAGATCGAGGAAGAGCTCGACGTCCAGAGTGACCTTCTGCACCCACTCCTTCTCGAGATCGCCCACGCCAAGTCGTGGGAACACAGTGATTTCCTTCAGACGGATCACATCCATGCACAACCCCCGCGCCTCACGTTCCCGGAAAAGGTAGTGAAGCCCCCGGAGGCGTGCAAGCGGAACCTTGACACACTCTTGCCGCAAGAAGTGCTTGTGCCGCCGGGACGCAGGCATGGAGGATCGTCCCGGCGGGCCGGCGTGATCCTCCAGAGCGGGTCTTCGGGATCCATCGCGAGCGCGGCCCCGCGGGGGCTCGATGCGCGTGGCGACGGATTGGCGATGCGAACCGGCGGGCCGCTTGACGATCTGGATCGTCAGTCAGTCCTATCTGCCCTACTATGGGGGCATCACCGAACATGTCTGGCACCTCGCCGAGCACCTCGCGCGCCGCGGCCACCGCGTGCACCTCTTGACGGGCCGTCCCCTCTCGCGGGATCTCCACCCCAGCGACCCCGACCCCCCGGGCGTCCAGGTCACGCGCATCGGCTGCACGATGCGCCTGCCCTCCCACGGAGCGCAGGCCTGCGTGACCTTCGGCTGTCGCTGGACTCCGCGCCTCGCACGACTGGAGCCTCCCGCGGTCGTTCACCTCCAGTCTCCGCTCGAGCCCTTCCTCCCGCTTTGGGCGCTCGAGCGCATCGATGGGGTGAAGATCGGCACCTTTCACACGGGGGGAGAAGCGAGCCACTGGGGGTATCGCCGCTTCGGCCCCTGGCTGCGGCGCAGCGCAAGTCGCCTGCGCGAGCGTCTGGCCGTCTCGGCCGAAGCGGCGCGCTTCGTGGCCGACCACGTGCCCGGCCGCTATCGCATCGTCCCCAACGGCGTCGACCTGTCCCGCTTCGCGCGACCCGCGTCCGCGGGACCGCCGCACGGCCAAGGAAATCCGGGGCGGGCAGCGGCGCGCATCCTGTACGTGGGGCGTTTCGATGCGCGCAAGGGGCTGGAAGTGCTGCTCGATGCGTTTCAGGCGCTCTCGTGCGAGGCCGCGCCCTCCCGCAGACCCCACCTGATCCTGGTCGG
>JAZDGX010000188.1:0-3106 GCA_043806645.1 Candidatus Eiseniibacteriota bacterium
CCGACTCTTGTGGACCCTCACGCCGGATCTGGCGCTGGGTCTCTCGGAGGGCGCGCGCTACCAGGCGGATGCTCCGGGCGTGCTCTATCTGACGGGGATCCTGCCCTACACGCTGGTCGAGCGATTGCAGATGCAGGATGAACCGTCGGACTCGACGGAGAATTACCTGCGCAACAACGTGCTTTGGAGTGTCGATGTGAGCTGGCGGGTGCGGGCGGGGTTGTTGCTCTACGCTGAGTTTCTCGCCGACGACATCGCCACGCAGAGCTCCGCGATGCCGACGCGCGGCGGGGTCCAGTTCGGACTGGCCTATGCCCCACGCTGGCGCGGGTGGGACTGGACGCTGGGAGCGGAATACACACGCGTCTCCGACTACACCTACTCGGTGTACTATCAGGATCTCTGTCGCTGCGACTGGGAACATCAGGGACAGCCGCTGGGATACGCGCTCGGACCCGACGCCGAGCTGATGCTGCTGCGCGCGGGGCTCGCTCCCACGCGGCGCTTGAGCTTCAGTACGTGGGTACAGCACCTGCGCCGGGGAGATGGTGCGATCGGCCGGCCCTGGCGCCCCGCGGAAGCGGACTGCGCCTGCGACGACGCCGACGCCTGGTCGTTCGATGATCCCGCGCAAGCCTGGACGGTCGGGTGCGAGGCGCGCTATCGTCCTGGCGCGCTGATTTGGGCCGGGGCGGCGGTCGAGCATGTCGCGCGGCATCACGCCGGCGACGCGGGCGAGAGCGAGGATTGGACGAGCGAGACGCGCTTGCGGTTGATGCTGAGCGCGGGAATGTAGGGCCGCGCCGCCCGCCCATGACGCGGACCGGCGCCGGAAGGGACGAGGCGTGAAGCGAAGAGAGCTCGTGCAGTTGGTCGGGATTTATCTCGGCATCGCCGCGGTCACTGCTCTCCACTACCTGACCGGGGCGCATGCCCATCAACAGCACGACATCTACCGGCGCCTCTACTACCTGCCGATCATCCTGGCCGCGTTTCTCCATGGACTGCGCGGCGGCGGCATCGCCGCGGTGATCGTATGCCTGGCCTACGTGCCGCACGCGATGGGCTACATCTCGCACGATCCGGCCTCGAGCATGCAGAAGATCCTGGAGATGGTGCTCTATCTGGCCGTCGGGCTCATCACCGGCGGGCTGGTCTCGCGTCTGAAGGGGACACAGCACCGACTCGAGGACACCGCGCTGGATCTGCGCGCGAGCCTGGATCGCCTGCGCGCGGCTGAAGAAAAGCTGGTCCAGGAGGCGCGACTTGCCGCGGTCGGCCGGCTCTCTGCCGGCCTCGCCCATGAGATCCGCAATCCCCTCGCTTCGATCAAAGGCTCCGCCGAGATCCTGGCCGACGATTTTCCCGCCACGCATCCCAAGCGGCGCATGCTGCAGGTGCTGATCGACGAAGCGGTGCGGTTGAACGAAGTGCTCTCGCGCTTCCTGACCTTCGCGCGGCCCGCGCCTCCCAAACCGGAGCGCTTCTCCTTGCCGGCCGGGATCGAAGCGGTCGTCACGCTGCTCGAGAGCCGCACAGCCGCCGACCGCGGGTGCATCCGTGTCGAGCACGCCGACTGCGCGGAACTGCCCCTGCGGGCCGATCCGCAACAGATCCGCCAGGTGCTGCTCAACGTGCTGCTGAATGCGCTGCAGGCCGGGGGCGAACGCGGGGCGGTCCGGGTGCACTGCCGCCGCGCGGACCGTCATGTGCTGGTCACGGTGCACGATGCGGGCCCGGGCTTCACGCCAGAGGCGATCGCCAACGCTTTCACGCCCTTCTTCACGACCCGCGCCGAGGGAACGGGACTGGGGCTCGCGGTGTCTCATCGGATCGTGGAGCAGCACGGCGGGGAGATCCGGCTGTCCAATCACCCGGACGGGGGCGGATGGGTCGAGATCGAGCTGCCGCTGGAGGAGTGACGCGAATGGCGAAGATCCTGCTCGTCGATGACGACGCCAATCTGCGCGAGGTCCTCGCGTTCACCCTGCGGGAGGAGGGACATGCCGTGGAGACGGCCGGCGACGGCGCCGCCGCCCTGAGCATGCTCGCACACCTGCGCCCCGATGTCGTCATCACCGACCTCAAGATGCCGGGGATCGACGGGATGGAAGTGCTGCGCCGCGTGCGCGAGTTCGATCCCGTGCTTCAGGTGATCCTGCTAACCGCCTTCGGTTCGATCGAGGATGCGGTTGAAGCGATGCGCGCGGGCGCGCACAACTACCTGACCAAGCCCTACAACCGTGATGAGCTGAAACTCACCGTCGCGCAAGCGCTCGAACGCCGCCGCCTGCTCGAGGAGAACCGCTCGCTGCGCGATCGCCTGCACGAGCAGAAGCGCGAGATCGGGCTCGTCTATGCGGCCCCGGCGATGGAGCGCATCGTCGAGATGATCCGCCGCGTGGCGCCTACCGACGCGACCGTGCTCGTGACGGGCGAGTCGGGCACGGGCAAGGAACTCGTCGCCGAGGCGCTGCACGCCTTCTCCGAGCGGTGGGACAGACCCTTCGTGGCGGTCAACTGCGCGGCCATCCCGCGCGAGTTGATCGAGCGCGAGCTCTGCGGCCACGAGCGCGGCGCGTTCACGGGGGCGGTGCGCGAACGGAAGGGGAAGTTCCGGCGCGCCGACGGCGGAACGATCTTTCTGGACGAGATCGCCGATCTTCCTCTCGATCTGCAAACGAGATTGCTGCGCGTGATCGAGACGGGGCAGGTCGATCCCGTCGGGGCACGCGAGCCCGTGGCGGTGGACGCGCGGTTGATCGCCGCCACGAACGCGGATCTCAACGCGCGTGTCGCCGATGGTCGTTTCCGCGCGGATCTCTTCTACCGGCTGAATGTGATCCCGATCCGCATGCCGCCCCTGCGCGAGCGTCCTGAGGACATCCCCGCGCTTTGCGAGCACTTCCTGGCGCGCTTCGGCAAAGGTGCGGTGCAGGCCGCGCCCGATCTCATGCGCGCGCTTATGCGCCGGCCCTGGCCGGGGAACGTGCGCGAGCTGGCGAATCTCTGCCGGCGCATGGTGCTGCTGCGCAGCAGCGGGACGCTGGCGGAGGAGGACCTGCGCGCGGCGGAGGCGGCGGAGGGATCTGCGAGTGGGGTGGAA
>JAZDGX010000189.1:0-3334 GCA_043806645.1 Candidatus Eiseniibacteriota bacterium
TCGCCCTTGCGGATCCGGTCGAGCAGCGCGGCATTGCGGCTCTCCAACGCGGGGCCGGGATTCTCCAAGCGTCCGAAGCCTAGAAGCCGCCGCGCCTCCGCGTTCACCGTGCCGATCCGTCCCTGCGCATCGATCGCGATCAAGCCGCTGGCGAGGCTCTCGACGATGCAATCGGTGCTGAGCCGGACCTCCTCCAACTCGCGCCGCGTCGCGGCCGCCTCGCGCAGGCTCGCCGCCATCCGGCGCCCGAGGAGCCCCGCACCGAGCCCCACGGCGATGAAGACCGCACCGTGATAGGCGATCGCCGTCCACAGTCCCTGCCCCGCCGGCAGGCCTTCCTTCCAGGCCAGCACGCCGCAAAGGACTCCGGCCAGCGCGCCCAGCAGCAGGCCGACGCGACACTGGAAGAGCAGGCCTCCCGCCAGGACCGGCAGCGCGATCAGCAATAGCGCGGGAGCGGCGACGCCCCCGGCAGCCCAGGCGGCGGCGGCGGCGGCGAGCGAGTCGCCCGTGAGGAGCAGGCCGAAGGCTCCCTCCGGCCGGCGCCGCAGGGGCCCCGCCGCGCCGAGCAGCCACGTGCCCGCCGCGACCCAGGCGAGAACCCCCACGCTGACGCCATGACGCGGCACGGGGGCGCCCGGTTCGCCGAGGAGCAGCACCAGCAGCGCGACCAGCGCGCCGACGGCGGCCCGCGCAGCCAGAAAGCGCCCCCCCGCACAGAGGCTACGCACAGCCGGGGCCGCGCCACGGCCCTGGGCCGCGGGCAAGGTTAGTGCCCCCCGGCGATCACGTTGACCAGCTTGAACATCGGCAGGTACATCGCCACTACCATTCCGCCGACCATCACGCCCATGACTACGATCATGACCGGCTCGATGATCGACGTCAGCGTCTCGACCGCCGAGTTCACCTCATCGTCGTAGAAGTTCGCGATGCGCTCGAGCATCGAGTCGAGCGCGCCGGTCTCTTCGCCCACCGCGATCATCTGCACGACCATGGGCGGAAAGACGGCGCATTTGGCGAGCGGGGCCGAGATCGTCTCGCCCTCGCGGATGCCGGCGCGCGCCGCCATGACCGCTTCCTCGATGATCTTGTTGCCCGCGGTCCGGGCGGTCACTTCCAGGCCGCTCAGGATCGGCACGCCGCTGGCGATCATCGTCCCCAGCGTGCGCGTGAAGCGCGCGATGGCCGACTTTCGCAACAGGTCCCCGATGACCGGCGCGCGCAGCAGGAAGGAATCGATCACCCGCCGCCCCAGCTCGGTGCGGTAGTAGCGGCGGATCGCGGCGCCCAGCCCGACGCCGAGGACCAGGAAGGCCCACCAGGTCGCCTTGAGCAATTCGCTGAGGCCGACCACGATGCGCGTCGGCAGCGGCAGCTGCCCGCCGAAATCGGCGAAGACCTTGGCGAAGACGGGAATGATGAAGAGCAGCATGAAGAGCGCGGCGCCCAACGCCACCACCGCGACGACCACCGGGTAGGTCATCGCGCTCTGCACTTTGCGGCGCAACGCCACCGCCTTCTCGATGTAGGTTGCCAGCCGCATCAGGATGTTGTCGAGGATCCCGCCCGCCTCGCCGGCGTCGACCATGTTGACATAGAGGGCATCGAAGGCCTCGGGTCGCCGGGAGAGCGCTTCCGAGAGGGTCGCCCCCGCCTCGACCCGCCCCATGACATCGATGATCACCTCGCGCAGCGTCGGATTCTCGGTCTGCTTGCTGAGGATCTCCAGGCATTGCACCAGCGGCAGGCCCGAGTTGATCATCGTCGAGAACTGCCGCGTGAAGACCGCGAGGTCCTTGGCCTTCACCCCGGCGCGGGGCTTCAAGCGCAGGCCCTTGCGCCGCGCCTTGGGACGGATGTGGGTCGTGACGATGCGCTGGCGGCGCAGCATCGCGACCGCCGCTTCCAGATTCTCGGCGGCCAGTTCCCCGGCCTGCATCTGCCCGCCCGAGGCGCGCCCCTTCCAGACGAATCGATTCATGCGCTCCTCCTCGCCGTCCCGTTCACGCCTTCAGAGAGATAACGCGGCTGATAGCTCGGGTCGGCCTTGAGCAGCATCTGCTCGAGTTCCTGCGGATTCAGGCTGCGCGAAAGGGCCTCGCGCAGGGTGATGGTGCTGGTCGTGTAGGCATGGAACAGCGCCTGGTTCATCGTCTGCATGCCGTGCTTCTGACCCGCCTGCATGAGCGTGTAGATCTGGTGGACCTTGCCCTCCCGGATCAGCGCGCCGACGGCGGGCGTGCAGACGAGCACCTCGGCCACCAGCACGCGGCCCTTGCCCCGCCGGTGCGGCACGAGCTGCTGCGTGACCACACCGCGCAGCACGAAGGCGAGCTGGGCCAGCACCTGCTTCTGCTGATTGGTCGGGAAGACGTCGACCATGCGGTTGATCGACTCGTAGGTGGAATTGGTGTGCAGCGTCGCGAAGACCAGGTGCCCCGTCTCGGCGATGTTCAGCGCCGCGCTCACCGTCTCCAGGTCGCGCATCTCGCCGATCAGGATCACGTCCGGGTCCTGGCGCAGGATGTATTTGAGCGCCGCCGGAAAGCTCAGCGTGTCCGAACCGATCTCGCGCTGGTTGACGATCGACTTGTGGTGGGGGTGGACGTATTCGATCGGGTCCTCGATGGTCACGATGTGGCAGGGGCGCTCGCGGTTGATCTTGTCGATCAGCGCGGCCAGCGTGGTCGACTTGCCGCTGCCGGTCGGGCCCGTCACGAGCACCAGCCCGTTGGGCTGCCCGGCGAAGCCGACCACGACGCGCGGCATGCCGAGACGGTCGAATCCCATGATCTCGTGGGGGGATCATGCGGATCGCCGCCGCCGTCGCGCCCCGCTGCATGAACACGTTGGCGCGGAAGCGGGCCAGGCCGTGGATCCCGAAGGAGAGGTCGAGCTCATGGCTTTGCTCGAAGCGCTTCTTCTGCTCCTCGCGCAGAATGGAGTAGACCAGCTTCTGGCACGTCTCGGCGTCGAGCGGTTCCCCCTCGGAGGGGATCAGGTTGCCGTCGACGCGGTATTGGGGGGGCACACCCACGGTCAAGTGCAGATCCGAGGCGTTCTTTTCCACCATCGTCGAGAGCAGCTGTTCGAGAGAGACCATGGCATTCCCCGCAGCTTGAGACGGACGGCCCGGCGCGCGAACCCGGCCCCGGCCGTCGCAGGAGTCTCTCCCCGGGTGGAGGCGATACAGCGGGAGGGAAGAGGCCGGCGGCCCGCCCGGGGCGACCTGCCGCAGACCGCCGCTGCACCCGCTCCAAGCCTTTCCGGGAAAAGAGGTTGTTTTCCGCCACCGCGAGGGCGTCTAGGCCTGCTCGTCGGCCGCGCTTTC
>JAZDGX010000190.1:0-9609 GCA_043806645.1 Candidatus Eiseniibacteriota bacterium
GGTCTTCATCGGCGTGAAGATGCTCATCTCGCGCTACTATCACGTGCCGATCGGCTGGGCGCTGGGGGTGGTCGTCGCCACGCTCGCGCTCTCCGTGCTTGCCTCGGTGCTCTTTCCCCGCCGCGACCCTGGCGCGCCGCCGCCGGCTTGCAAGGAGCAGGAGTAGCCCCCGGTTGGGCGAGTCGCTGCGCGGCGCGGCCTCCGCACGCGGACGCCGGTGCAGCCAGCCGATGGGCACCAGGGCTGCCGTGAGCGAAAGCAGAAGCCCGGTGGCCGTGCCGACGCCGCCGAAGCAGATCCGCACCCCCAAGTCCTCCGGACGGACGCAGCCGATCATGGTCCTGACGCCGGCCGCCAGGCGGATCTGGGCCGCGACGAGGGCGATCAGCCCGATCCCCGCCGCCGCCGCGAGGACGAAACGGAGCCGCGGGAGACAGCGCAGCAGGGCGAGAGACACGCCCAGGGCCAGGATCGCCACGGCAGCCGCGAAGACGACCCAGAGGATCCCGCCGATCTGCGCGCCGGAACGTGAGACGTGGAAGACGGTGCAGGAGAGCCGGCCCCAGGGAATGAAGAAACAGATGAGGGCAAACGCGGCGCCGGCCGGACTGGCGAGGTAGACACACCCCGCGAGCGCCTTCCAGCCGCGAGCGCCCGCAGCCGCGGAACAATCGCTGGAGCTGCGGGCCTCCGCCGGCTGCGCTGTCGGCGTCGGTCGCGTCGGCTGTGTCGGTTGCGTCGGTTGTGTCGGTTGCGCAGGCTGCGCCGCCGAGCCCTCCGGGCTAGAGCTGCGGAAGGCGCGCATCATCCGGCTCGGGGCGGGGGGGCGCGATCTGCACCAGGGAGCGATCCGCCTCCCGCTTCTCGTCATCGACCAGGGGCATCAACAGCGGCGCAAAAGCGGCGAGCAGATGCACCGGCAGGGAGCTCGTGAAGCTGTAGTCGGCCGCTTCGCTTCCCGGAACGAGCGCGGTCATGACCCCATAGTATCGTTCGCCGATCAGAAAGACGAAGGTCGCCGCGCGACTGACGACGCGGGATTCGATAAGCCTCCCGCCCCGGCCGAAGGTCTCGAAGCGATGGTCCCCGGTCCCGGTCTTGCCGCCCACCGGAATGACGCTGCCGTCGCCGCGGCGGAATGCACCCAGGCACCGTCGCGCCGTGCCGTTCTCGACGACATCCACGAGGGCGGAGCGCAGGGCGTGCGCGACCGCGGGGTGCATCACACGCTCGGGCTCCGGCGAGTGATAGGCGAAATTGGTCTCGAAGGGCGTGTTCTCGGCGAAGCGCAGATACTCCAGGCGGCGGTTGGGCCGATGCAGGCCGTCGCTGGCGATGATCCCCATCAGCTCCGCCAGCGCCGCGGGGCGATCGGCGGAACTGCCGATCGCGCTCGCATAGGAGGGGACGAAGGAATCGAAGGGATAGCCGAGCCTTTGCCAGGCCTGATGCACGAGATCGAAAGCATCCTCTTCGACCATGATCCGGATGCGCTTGTTCTGTTTCGCCAGGCTGCCCGACTTGAAGAGCCAGCGATAGGCCTCCTGCCGCGCCCCCGCTCCCGCCGCGACCGTCTCACTCCAACCGGGGTGCGGGTGATCCTGCAGGTAGGAGACGAACCACAGCTCCATCGGGTCGACACGCAGGATGTAGGCGCGGTCCTGCAGGTCGTATACATCCGGGCCGTACGCCTTGTACAACTCGGCGGCCGACACTTGTCGCGACGCTTCGGGCGACAGGTGCGCGGAGAGGAAGCGCGCCAGGGAGTCGGGTGTGGCGTCGGGCCGGACGGAACGGAAGAGCGTGGCCAGGCGCCTCGCGCTGTTGCGGGTGTGCGCGGCCAGCTCCTCCACCGCCTCGGCCGGGCTGCGGTCGGCGTACTTCCTGTAGAACTGCGCCAGGAACTGACGGCCTTCCTTGTCCGCGAAGCGCGCCAAGTACTCACTGCGCCGCGGATCATCGGCGTCGTTCAGAATCAGTGGATTGTAGCCGGGAAGCTCCTGCTGGTAGTAGCGCACGATGTCGCGCATGAGACGGATGAAGGAGAGATTGACCGAATGGCGGAAGGCCTCCCGGACGGAAGGGGCCTGGTCGTCATCCTCCGGCTTGAAGTTGCTGAAGGTGTGCACGCCGCCGCCGGTGAAGAACTGCTCCGCGGGGCTCGCGGAATAGCGGCGCTCGAGGGCGGACGAGAGCATGGCGGGGAGCGTGGTGTCCGCGGCTCCGGCAAGATAGTCGAGCGCCCAGCGCCGGATGGGATCGGTGGCGCTCTCGCGGGCGGCCCGCAACTCGTTGCGGGAACGGCCGGCATGGAGTCGCTGGAGGGTGGCGACGATTTCAAGATAGTTGGCCAGCGTCCTCAGCTTGGCCGACGAGCCCAGGTCGAGTTTGGCGCCCAGGCTGAGATCCAGGGGCTGGTCGTAGTTCTCGAGCTGCAGGCGCAGCAAGTTGCCGCGGGGAGTGGTCTCGTAGAGCGCGAGGCTGTAGATCACCTTGGACGGATCGCCTTCTGCGAGCAGGTGCTCGGTGCGCATGTGCAGCGAATCGAGCACGGCCGGGTCCTTGAGCCGCCCGAGCATGCGGGTCAGACGCCGTTGCATGGGGGCATCCAAAGTCGTTCCGGCGGTCAGATCGATTCGATCGAGGGCGTAAAGTTGGTCCAGCTCCAGGAGCGAGAGCAGCTGCGTACGCACTGCATTGGCCGCCTTCTTGTCGATGAAGGATGGGCGCGGCGAAACCGTCGGCGTGTTCCGGAATTCGAGCGGGATGCGCAGGGCGGACTCGGCCAGGGCGGCGGGAAGGAGGCCTTCCCGGGCGAGCAGCCGCAAATAGCGGTTGGTGTCCTCTTCGAGCAACGTGCGATCGGTGCTGAGGTACGTCCAGGGACGCCGATGTGCGACGATGAGACCGAGGACCTTCTTGTAGGCCTCGGCGCGGGCGGGCTCGCCCGCGTTCGTTTCCGAGAGCGTGGAGAGCAGGTGGTTCACCCGGTCGAAGTCGTCATCGAACCAAGCCCACAGCCCGTCCCCCAGTCCGATCACTTCGCCATAGTTCGGGACGGCGCCCAGCGGGACGGCGTTGACGTAGTCGAGGACGATGCGCTGCCGGGCCGCCAACGTCCCGCGCCCGCCGCGATAGGCGCGCAGGCTGGCGGTGAGGATCTGGCGAGCCTTCTCCCTGGGCGTGGCGGTGAATCCGCCCGGGGAATGCAGGAACTTCTCCATCTGGGTGGCCAGGGTACTGCCGCCCGATTGCCCCTCGGTCACGCGCACCGTCGAGAGCGCCAGTTCTCCCATGGCCCGCGCCAACCGGTCCCACTCTACGGCGGGATTGCGATAGGGCCGGCTTACCTCGAGCAGTTCCCGATTCTCGATGAAGAGCAGCGTGGCGACGATCAGTTCCGGGATCGAAGCAAAGTCGCGATAGACGCGTTGGGGATAGGCCGCCAGGTAGAGCAACTCGTTGCGGCGGTCGAGGAGGGCGAGGCCGGAGCGGCCTTTCTCCGGATAGACGGTGTAGCAGCCGAAATCGACCGACCGCAGCAGCCACGGAGACCAGCGCGCCTGCGAGGAGATCTCGAAGCCCCGCTCGTTGAGGGCGCGGGTCACCTGAGGAAGCAGCGTGTATCCGTGACGGACGTCGTAGGGTCCGGCGACGGGGAAGCGAATGCTATCGCTCGCGCCAGGCCCGGGTTGGAACGAGAGCCTGGTGGCTACATAGCTGAAAAGCAGGGACTGCGCCGCCGAGGTCCGGGCCTCATACCAGATCCCTGCACCCAGCAGAATCAGGAGAATCAGTCCGGCAACCCTGCACCTCAGCCGTCGCTCAGGGCGCGGACCCTTGGAGCTCATCGATGTATCGTCGCACCTCCCCGGAAGACCGAAACCCGCCGCAGGGGATTATCGATCCGACCGGGGCGTGGCTCAATAGGGAGTAACGAGGTGCGGGAGAATCAGCTTGTGGCTGGAAGAATGCGCGCGGGGGGGGCGGAGGCATGAAGAAACCGATTGTTTCCTTGACAGTTAGGGCTTGCGGCCGAAGCGACCGACCGTCTGCGGAGGTTTCCGGGGGTCTCCGGGAGGGCCAGACCGGCGCGACGCGCAAACCCTCGGCTCTCACGCACCGGCCGCGTCTGGCGGGGACTGTTTGGCGACGGGAACCGTGAACCAGAATTCGGACCCTTGGCCTTGCTTGCTGATCACGCCGATCTGTCCCCCCATCAAGGTCACCAAGCGGCTGGCGATGGCCAGACCCAATCCGGTGCCTCCATACTTGCGGGTCGTCGAAGCATCGGCCTGAGTGAAACTCTGGAATATCGCCTGCTGCATCTCCTCGGGGATCCCGATGCCTTCGTCGTGCACGGAGAAACGGACGAGGGCTTCGTTTGCCGACTCCTGCTTCAGCACCGCGCCGACGTTCATCCGGCCCTGACCGGTGAACTTGATCGCGTTTCCGACCAGGTTTGTCAGCACCTGCCGCAGCCGGTGCGGATCGCCGCAGAGGCGGTGGGGGACATCCCGGCCGGTGGAGCAGGCCAGTTCCAGCCCCTTCTGCGCGGCCGTTTCGGTGGCCTGGGCGATCACGTGATCGAGCACGCTGTGGGGATCGAAATCCACTGTCTCCAGGTGCAGCTTGCCCGCCTCGATGCGGGAATAGTCGAGGATATCGTCGACGATCTTCAGGAGCGCGGTGCCGCTGGATTGCATCACTTCGACATGGTTGCGCTGGTCAGGACGCAGATCGCTCTCCGTGAGCAGACTCGCCAGGGCGATCACGGCGTTCAGGGGCGTCCGGATCTCGTGGCTCATGTTCGCCAGGAAATCGCTCTTGGCCACGTCGGCCTTGCGCGCCTCGACGGCCAGGGCATTGGCGCGCGCGGTGGCCGCTTCCAGCTCGCGGTTCTTCTGTCGCAGGCGATCCTCGGTTTCCAGCCGTTCGGTCTCGTCGCGCACGATGCCCACCGCGTGCCAGGCGCTGCCGATGCGCAGCCTCGACAGGGAGAGCGCCACGCGGATCTCCCGCTCGTCCTTGCGCCGGGCCTGTAACTGGACGGTGCTTCCGATCACCGGACCCTCGCCGGTGCGCAGAAACCCGGGAATCGCCTCGCGATAAGCGGGGAGGTAGCGCGCGGGGGCCAGCATCTCGTGGGTGTTGCGTCCGATCGCCTCGGCGCGCGTGTAGCCGAAGATCTTCTCCGCGGCTGGATTCCAGAAGGTGGTGCCTCCCCCCGGATCCATGACCACGATGGCATCATGGGCCGCATCGGCGATCGCGCGGATGCGTTCCTCGCTTTCCTGCAGTTCGCCCACGGCACATCTGAGAGCCACGGTCTCCCGTCGCCGCGAGATCCAGGCCGCCGCGGCGGCGGCCAGCAGAATGAGAAGGGCGCCGACGCCGCCCGTGGCCTGAGCCCGATAGCGGATCTCGCCCAGCACTTCCCGGGCGTCGATCTTGGCGATCATGAACCAGGGCGACCCGGGAATCGGGCGCACGTCGGCCAGCACATCCACTCCGCGGTAGTCCCTGCCTTCCCAGGGACCTTCTCTTCCGAGGATTGCCTGGACGGCAGGAACATCCGTACGTGTGAGCGGGAAGCGCAGCGTGAGCGCGGTCTGCTGCCGATGGCGCAGATCGTTCAGGAAGACGGCCTCGTCACCCTCCCGGCGGACGAGAAGCGTCTCCGCGCTGCGGCTGCGCGTGGGCCAGGACTCGATCAGGGAGTGCATGAACCCGTCCGCCCGGCTCCTCAGGACGGCCACGGCCAACCGCCGGCCGGCCGGATCCGCAACCGGAGCCACGGCGTCCAGATGGACCATCCCATGCGGGCAGCGGTAGAAATCGGACAGTGCCGGTTCCCCGCTGGCGCAGGCCGCGGCAATCGCAGCTTGGGTATCTGCGCCGGTCGTGTCGGAGTGGTCACTCACCGACAGCAGAATGCAGCCCGCCTCGTCCAGAAGCAGGACATCCGTGTACGGACCGAAAGCGAGCTCGGTGTGCAGTTCATGACGCAGGCGCCCGGCGAGTTTCGAGTGGACGGGGTCCCGGCTCCATTCGGCGACGGCATGGACCACCGACGGGCTCTGCGCCACGCGGGCGACATCGACCATCCGCTCATCCCGCTACTGCTGGATCTGCGCGCATTTCAAGTCGGCGATGGTCGCGATTTCACCGAAGACATGCCTGCGGATGCTGCGTGCCTCGGATCTGTAGTATCCGTAGCCGGCCGCCACAATGACCAAGGTCAGAGAGATGAGGGCCACCGCGATTCTACGTGGAGACATGTTCAGACGCGGATTCCCGCCGGTCATCTTCATCGCCTCCGGCGGTGGGGAATGCACTGGCCGCGAACACCGTCTTTCGGTTCCCCACCTTTCAGCGCCCGGTCGGAGCGAAGTCGATGGGATACACGATCACTTCCGCGAAATGTTCTACACCGGTGGATCCCGAAGTCAAGCCTCGAGCGGAATGCCATTCCGTTGCACCAGGTCCCGCTCGAAGAGTGAACCATGGTGCTCGCATAGTGCACCATCCCCCGGGGGACAGGGAAACGGGGAGCGCTGCGGCGCGATGCAGCGAGTCCCCGCCGATGTCTCAATCGCAGGAAGGCGTTGAGTTCGACGGGGACTCGCAGAGTTGTAGACGCTAGTGAGTGAAGCGGTCGTCACCGCGCTGGCGCGACCGCGGGCGCTCTACTCGCCACCGCAGTCGGCCAGACGGAAGGGGGCGTCGCTTTCGTCGGAAGCCCCGCTGGTGAGGTCCGTCACGCGCACGGCGTAGCCCTCGGATTCCAGAGGGTCGCAGCCGAGCAGGCCTTCCCATTCGTAAGCGCCCGCGTTGGGCGCGCTCGCGGCGATCAGGAGGCAGGCATAACCGTTCAGCAGCAACTCGATGCGCACCGATTCGCCGCACGCTTCCCCGTCATGGGTCCAGGTGATCCACTCGCTGCTGCCGAGGCAGAAGGATTCGCCGCCGTTGGGGAAGGTCACGGTCAGCTCGCAGTTCGCGGGCAGCACGCATTCCTGCACCGTGTAGTGGAGATAGGTCGCCCAGTTGTTGCCGGGGAACGGGGGCCCGTCGGCCCAGGCCGTCTCCTCCTGCACCGGAACTCCTTGCTCGTTGACCCGCTCGACGACCGCGTGCACGGCGAGCACCAGCGCATCCCCCACCTGATAGCCGTAGTCGGCGACGCTGATGGTGTAGGTGTAGCCGGAGGCGGGAGGATCGTGGACGGCCGCGAAGTCGAAGTGACCGACCTTGGGGTTTCCCGATCCCGTCTGAGGAAGTTCCTCGAGGGTGCGGGCCACGGCCACATGCGATTCGGTGAGGTACCATCCCGGCGCCGCGACGATCTCGACCGACAGCGTGTCGTCATCATTGGTCACGGTGACCGTTCCGGCATCGTGATACTGCCCGGCCCACAGGGTCACGATCACGGCTTGTCCGCACGGCACGATCATGGCCACGCCGCCCGGAGCGGTGGGCGCGGTGAGGGTTTCGGGGTCACGAACTTCGGAGCAGCCCAGCAGTCCGAGGGTCAGGATCGTCAGGATCGAAACACAGAGGATGTGTCGCATCGGGATCGAGCCTCCTTTCCGAGTCGGCGGTGAATCGGCGGGCGACGCACGGGGCGCGGCGTGATCCGGGCGGATCCGCCCTGCGCACCCGTTCGAGAAATGGATGCCGCCCCTTCCTTCATCGGCGGCCGGCGGCGGATCAGGAGCGAGAATCGCGGGCCGCCTGCGGCGCCAGCCCGGGGCGCGGTGCATCTTGCACGGCGGATTGCGGATTGAGATCCGTCTGCGGTCCCGCGCCGTCCGGTGGTCCGCGCGCCCGTGATGTGCGGGCGGGCTTCGATCAGACGCGCAGCAAGTACTGGATCTTCGCGAAGATCTGCCGGCCCGCCACATTCCACCGCCGCGCATCCGGCTGGTCCGGACCGGCCGTTTCGTCGTAGCGCAGGTACTGATCGGCCATCCCGAGGTAGAAGACGCTGAAGACATTCAACCGGTAGGTCAGCAACGGCTCGCAGGCGAAGACCTCATCGAAGCTGTCGTATTCGGTCACCACGCGCAGCGAGGCCTCGCGGTTGATCTGCAGACTCAGACGGTTGCGCAGGATCCAGCCGTCGTAGGCGAGACGGCCCCCGGCGGGTTCCTTCATCCGCTCATAGGAGAGGCCGGTGTTGAGGGTCAAGCGGGTGAGCAGCTTGAGACTCGCGCTGAGCTCGAATTCCACCATCCGGCCGAGGTAGGGCTCGATCGCGGGGTCGAAAGTCCGGTAGATCGAGCGGCCGAATTCGAGCTCGGCTTCGAGGCCGACCATCTCGCTGGGCCGTGTGGACGCGGCGAAAGTCGCCCTGCGGATCCCCGGGATGATCTGCTCGCGGAATCGCTCGCGGCTCAACAGCCCCCGGATCTCGAGGTCGGTCTGCTGTTTGAACCGCCCCTCGACCTCGAGAGCGAGCCACTCGTCCTGGAAGCGTCCGGCATAGTCCCAAACGCGGCCCACGGAGATGCTCGGCTGCCACGATACCACGGTCCGCCCATTGGGCTGGAATTGCAGGCCGTTCCATGCCTCCAGCGACTGGTAGTCGTTGCGGGTGATGAACCCATTGTCCGCGCGAAAGGAGGGGTGACGTCGATCGAGCGTGATCTCTCCATTCCAGACCCGACCGCTGCGGCTGAGCGCGACCAGCAGCGCATGGCCGTTCAGACGCTCGCCGTCGAAGGCGAGGGTATGGCGGTTGCGGTCGAAGGCGAGCTCCGGCAAGCCCGCCGTGATCGTGGAGTCGTTCGGCTCGTGCACGCGACTCGCGAGAAGCTGCACGCGGGCGCGCCAGTTGCGCAAGAAACGCGCAGCGCCGTCCAGGCCGGCCAGCGTGCCGCTGCCGCCCTCGTCGAAGCGCCGGTCGGTCAGGAGCCAGCCCAAGTGGGAGTCGGTCCCGAAGGCGCGCTGGATCCGCAGGAGATTCACCCTGCTCTTGCCCGCGATTCGATAGAAGCTGCGTTGCTCGAGAGGCAAGATCACGGGGGAGTCCTCGTCGCGCGCGAAAGTCCAGGCGAGAGACGTCCGGCCCCGGGAGCCCAGCAGCTTCCCGGCCGCCAACGGATTGCTGATCGAGCGTGTATAGACGACCGGCAGCCAGGTGCGGTACTGCTCGGAGCCTTCGAGGAAGAAGGGACGCTTCTCGTCGTAGAAGATCGTGAAGGGTTCGTTGATGTCGATCCGACCCGCGTCGGATTCGATCTGGCTGAAATCGGGATTGACCGTCAATTCCGTGCTGCTCGTCGAGGTCAGGGCATAGCGCAGGCTGAGCGAGGCCTCTCCCTCGGGGTCGCCGTATTGCAGCCGCGTTCCCCCGTCGGGCTCACCCACGGCGGATCCCGTCTGGGTGGCGACGGCGCTGCCGATGATCTCCAGATTGCGCGGGGGATGGACGCCCTGAATGCCGGTGAGCGTTCCCCATTGGCACATCCAGCAGGGATCGTCCCGGTCGGTTGCCGCCCAGGCGAACTGACGGCGGACGTCGCGCTGCCGGTCGCGCCAGAAGTTGACCCGCCAGGATTGCACGTCATGGCGCGGGAAGCGCAGGCTGGCGAAGGGAATGGA
>JAZDGX010000191.1:0-6467 GCA_043806645.1 Candidatus Eiseniibacteriota bacterium
CCTGAGCGGAGATCGCCGGCTGGGTGCGCCAGCGCGCCCGCGCGGCCGCGCACAGGCTGCCCAGCTGCAACGCTTGCAAGAAACTCTACAGCGTGTCGAGATCCATGCGCGGCCTCCTTCTCCGGACCGGTCTGCCTATAACATAATTCTATATCTCCGATAACAACTATACCATTTCTGAATCGCAGCCCCTCCCCTAGCTTGTGGGGCGTGTCGGCTCCGAAGGGACCGACGCACCACCCGCAGGCCGGGACGGCCGCGGAAGCGGGGATCGCTGCGGTGCCTGGGACAGGGCGCCGCGCGGGATTGGGAACACCAGCCAGGGAGGTTTCAGACATGCAGCCGACCACGATTGCTCCGGCCAGCGGAAAGCTGGGCATCCTCACGCCCGGATTGGGGGCCGTGAGCACGACCTTCATCTCCGGCGCACTGGCCGTGCGCCGCGGCCTCGGAAGCCCCATCGGGTCGCTGACCCAGATGGGCACGATCCGCCTCGGCAAGCGCACTGAAAACCGCACGCCGCTCATCCGCGACTTCGTGCCGCTCTCGCCGATCGAGAATCTGGTCTTCGGCGGCTGGGACATCTTCCCCGATACGGCCTACGAGTCGGCCTGCAAGGCGGGGGTGCTGGATCGCCAGTTGCTCAACGAGCTCCGGGACGAACTGGAGGCGATCAAGCCGATGAGCGCGGTCTTCGACCGCCGCTTCGTCAAGAACCTGGATGGCCCGAACGTAAAGCGCGGCGCAAACCTCTGGGAGCTCGCCCAGGCGGTCAAGGAGGACATCCGCAGCTTCCAGCTCGCCAGCGGGGCCCAACGTCTGGTCATGATCTGGTGCGCCAGCACCGAGACGTTCATGACGCCCGGACCCGCGCATCAGACCCTCGCCGCCTTCGAGCAGGCGCTGCAGCGCAACGACCCCACCATCGCTCCCAGCATGATCTATGCGTACGCGGCCATCTCGATGGGCGTGCCTTACGCCAACGGCGCTCCCAATCTCTCGGCCGACATCCCGGCCTTGGAGGAGCTGGCCCGCCAGAAGGGCGTGCCGCTCGCCGGCAAGGACTTCAAGACGGGCCAGACGTTGATGAAGACCATCCTCGCCCCCGGCTTCAAGGCGCGCCTGCTCGGCCTGAGCGGCTGGTTCTCGACGAACATCCTTGGCAATCGGGACGGCGAAGTGCTCGACGATCCCGAAGCCTTCCGCACCAAGGAGGAGAGCAAGCTGGGCGTGCTGAGCGGGATCCTCCAGCCGCACCTCTACCCCGAACTCTATGGGAATCTCTATCACAAGGTGCGCATCAACTACTATCCGCCGCGCGGGGACAACAAGGAAGGCTGGGACAATATCGACATCTTCGGTTGGCTCGGCTATCCGATGCAGATCAAGATCGACTTTCTCTGCCGCGACTCCATCCTCGCCGCGCCGATCGTCCTCGACCTCGCACTGCTGCTCGACATGGCCGGGCGCGCCAAGATGCGCGGCATCCAGGAGTGGCTCTCGTTCTACTTCAAGTCGCCGATCCACGCGCCCGAGATCTATCCGGAACACGATCTGTTCATCCAGTTGATGAAGCTGAAGAACACGTTGCGCTACCTGAAGGGCGAGGAGCTGATCACCCACCTCGGGTTGGAGTACTACGACTAGGCGGCCGTGCCTTGGGAGGGGACGCCGGGGCTCCGTCGTCCCCTCACCCCACGCTCCCCTCGCCCGCCATCCTCTCGTCCCTGGGTCCCTGGGTCCCTGGGTCCCTCCGCCCGCTCAGCCCGCGGGCGCCTTCCTCACGACCCGGTTGTGCAGCACCCCCACGCCCTCCAGGCGCACCTCCATCCGGTCACCGTCCTGCAGGAAGATCGGCGGATCGCGGAAGACGCCCACTCCCGCAGGGGTCCCGGTCGCGATCACATCGCCCGGCAGCAGCGTCATCTGCTGGGAGATCCAGGAAACCAGCCGCGCACAGCCGGCGGTCATCTCCGCGGTGCGCGCCTGTTGGCGCACCTCGCCGTTGACCGTCATCGCGAGTCCGAGGTCATCGGGATCGCCGATATCTTCGAGCTCCGCCACCCACGGGCCCAGGGGGCCGAAGGTGTCGTAGCTTTTGCCGCGCAGCCAGAGTCGATCCGCAAACTGCGCCTCTCTCCCGCTCACGTCATTGAAGGCGGTGATCCCGGCCACGCAGGCGAGCGCCTCCGCCTCGCGGACCTCCCGCGCCGGCCTGCCGATCACGAGCGCCATCTCCGCCTCGCAGTCGGGACGGCTCTCGTGCGCCGGCACGACGACATCCGCGCCGCAGCCGATCAGACAGGAAGGCGCCTTGGCGAATGGCAGCGGCACCATCGAGGGGGGCCGGTTCTGCTCGGCCGCGTGGGCGGGGTAGTTGCGCCCGAGCGCGATCACCTTCGAGGGGTCTGGGATCGGCGGCGCCAGGATCAGATCGGCGAGCCGGCGGACATGCCACTCGTGGAAGCGTCCCCGCGCGATCTCGAGCCGAATCAGCGGCGCAAGCCCCGCCGCCAGCAGCCCGCGCCACGAGCGGGGCCAATCGGGCCACTCACCCGCCAAATCGAGCACGCGCTCCCCGTCCAGCAGCACGCCGGGACGTTCCCCTCCCCGCTCACCGAAACTCAGCCAGCGCATTCCGGTTCTCCCCCTCCGCCGACAGGGTCGTCTTCCAGCGCCGGTGCATCCAGAAGTACTGCTCCGGATGACGTCGCACGAAATCCTCCAGCCGCCCCATATAGTGCGTGAGAATCCGGCGGACCTCTTCGGGCTCCGGACGGCCGCGCTCGGCGAGCAGCGGCGGGAAGTACTCGATTTCGTGAAATCCATGGCCGGTGTGGCGGTCGAAACAGATCACGACGGGCGCGCCCGAACGATAGGCGATGCGCGCCGCGCCGGTGGCGGTCGATGCCGGGTGACCCATGAAGGACACGGCAATCCCATCGCGACCGGCGTCCTGATCCCCGGCGAAACCGATGCGCCCCCCTTCTCGCACCGTGCGCAGCATGGCCCGCAGCGCATAGCCGACCGGAATCAAGTTCAGCTCCATGCGCTCCCGCGCACGCCGCACCATCCGGTTCACATAGGGATTGCGCTGGTCGGCGAAGACGATCGACAGCGGGGCGTCGATCAGGGCCGTCGCGGCCGCGCAGATCTCCCAGTTCCCGACGTGACCCGTCAGGTAGATCATCCCCCGGCCCATTTCGCTCGCCCGCGCGACATGCTCCAGCCCGACGAAGTGGAGACGGCCTCCGAGCTGCCGCAGGTCCTGCCTGTCGAAGAGGGTCAGCTCGACGAACGTCATGGCCATCGTACGGTAGGTGGCGCGGGCCACGCGCAGGAGTTGCGCGCGGGATGCGCCGTCGCCCAGCATCCGCCGCAGATTATCCAGCGTCACCCGGCGGCGAAGACGCACAACATCGAAGGCGAAATCCCCAAGTCGACGCGCCAGCCAGAGATTCGCCCGCAGGGGCAGAACCGCGAACAGCAGGAGCGCCCCCCGCACCAGGAGGTACTCCAGCAGATGCTGCATCCGCTTGGCTGGCCCCGCCCGCCGGCGTCGCTTCGGCATGGTTCTCGCCCCGCTCATCCATCCACAACGAGGCGGTAGCGCCCCGCGCGATCGCGCGCGGCGCGGCGCTCGACCTCCAGCGACAGCAGCGCCGCCTGCAACGCTCCCGCCGCCTCCTGCGGCAGCCGCTCCGCCAGCTCCGCGAGCGACAATGCCCCTCCTCGCCTCAAGCAAGCAAGGACCGCCTTCGACGAGGCGCCATCCCGCGGCACCGATTGGGCCCGCGCTCCGGGTTCCCCCACCTCCGCTCCTCGCGCCGCGACTTCCCGCGCCTCGGGTTCCCGCCCCGCCGTGACTCCGCTCGCCGCATCCGCCCGCGGCACGGCGCTCCCGCGATCGACGTCCGAGCCATCGCCTCCTCCATGGCGACCCACGCCGCTCAGCTTCGACAGCACATCGGAGGCATCGATCACGGGGGCCGCACCCTCTCGCAGCAGGCGATTGGGCCCCTGGCTGTTCGCCGCCAACGGATCCCGCGGAACGGCCATCACCTCGCGCCCGTCGTCGAGCGCGTAGCGCACCGTGTGCAGGGCACCGCTGCGCGGATCGCCTTCCACCAGCACCACGACGTCGCTCAGGCCGCTGATCCAGCGGTTGCGTCGCGGAAAGCGCCCGGGCAGCGGGGAGGTGCGCCCCGGCCACTCCGACACGAGCGCCCCTTGCCGGGCGATGCGCCCCGCCAGCGTCTCATGTTCGGGGGGATAGCAACAGTCGATCCCGCACCCCAGCACCCCGACCGTGCGCCCGCCGCCGAGCAGCGCGCCCTCGTGCGCCGCGGCGTCGATGCCGCGCGCGAGTCCGCTCACCACGAGCACACCCGCTCGGCCCAGATCCCAGCCAAGCTGGCGGGCGATCTCCAGTCCCGCGGCGCTGGCCGCGCGCGCGCCGATCACCGCGACCGCGGGGCGCAGCCAGAGCTGCGCGCCAAGCACCGCTGCGTCGAATGCGGTCCGCAGCCAGATCCCGGAAGGCCCGTGGGAAAGCTGGGCCAGCCGGGGAGGAAACGCGGGCGAAGAGGCCTGGATCCAGAAGGAGGTCACACCCCTCATGCTTCCGGCATCCCGCGCAGGTAGCGAATCAGGTTGTCTTTCCATTCCGGCAGTGGGTCGCTGCGTGTCAGACGTTCCCAAGCGACCGACCAGGAATCGTCGGTGATCTCGCGCGCGATCCTCTGCTCTTCCTCCACCGAGAGCGAGCCCTCCGGCCCCATCAGCGGCGCCTGAATCAGCCGGCGGACGCGTGCCGCGGACTCCGGGTCGATCTTTTGCGCCAGCGCGAGCCCGCGCTCGCGAAACGTGACGCCCCTCCCATGGAGGAGCTTGGCCGCCGCCACGGCCTTGCCCTGACGGCAGTAGCCGAGCAGCGAACGGGCGGCCTCCTCGGCGATCGCCCGATTGGGGTCGTCCAGGAAACCGACGATCGACGGCAGCGCCGAGGGTGCGGCGATCCTGCCGAGAACGCGCAGCGCTGCGGCCCGCGTGTACCACAACCCGGATTTCAGGAGTTTCTCGAGGCCAGGAGCGCCGTGCAGGCCATAACTCGCCAAAGCCTCACCGGCGCGTTCGCGCAGATACCAGGATTCGTCCGCGAGCATTTCGATCAAGCGGGGAATCGCCTCTTCGGGGGGCGCCGCGCGGAGTTGATCGATGTAGTGACGGGACTCGTCCATCTTGCTGCCGGCCGGCATGCTCCGCCGTGCGGGACGCAAGGGTTCCCCTGTCCGCTCAGTCACGGTCCCTCCTCTCTTCATTCGAAATGCAGACACCCGGATGATCGGGAAACACCCACCGCGTCGGCCACGGGAACTCGTCGAACTGCACCGCCTGCCCCTGCTCATCCAACGGGTCTTCCCCCCCATCGGAGAGGCTCCGGCCGGCTCCGTGCGGGCCCCGCCGCGCGTCGGCCGCGTCCAGACGCTGCACCAGCTCGCGCAGCAACCCGGTCACGCCTTCACCGGTATGGGCCGACAGGACATGCGGGGCGCGTCCCTCGAGCAATGGCAGCTCAATGCGGTCTCCCGTCCGCAGGTCGCCCTTCGAATAGCAGACGACCGATTCCCGTGAGCCCAGCTCGGAACTCCACAGACTCAGCTCGTCGCGCAAGATGGCGAGAGTCTCGGCCGGCCGCGGATCGGTGATCTCGATCAGCACCAGCAGCAGCCTCGTCCGCTCGATGTGACGCAGAAACCGCTGCCCCAGCCCCTTGCCGGAGTGGGCGCCGCGGATGAGACCGGGCAGATCCGCCAGCACGAAGGTCTTTTCTTCATCGACCGCGGCGATCCCGAGAGCCGGGACCAGGGTCGTGAAGGGGTAGTCGGCGATTCGCGGCCGGGCGTTGGAGACCCGCGAGAGCAGGGTCGATTTGCCGGCATTGGGCATTCCGACCAGCCCGACGTCGGCAAGCAGGCGCAGCGTCAAACGCAGGCGCATCCGCTCGCCCTCCTTGCCCTCTTCGGCAATCCGCGGGGCGCGGCGCGTCGAGCTCTTGAAGTGGACATTCCCCTTGCCGCCCTTGCCGCCCCGGGCGAGCACGATGAGATCGCCGTCGACAAGGGCCTCCGCGACTACCCGGCCGCTCTCGATCTCGGCCAGCGTGGTCCCCACGGGGACCTGGACGATCCGGTCCTCCCCCGCTGCCCCGAACATCTGCTTGCCCTTCCCCGGACGGCCGTCCGCGGCCTGCAACAGCGGGATATGCCGCAGATGGTAAAGCGTTCGCAGATGGCGATTCACGCGCAGCACAACATCGCCGCCCTTGCCCCCGTCGCCGCCATCGGGCCCGCCGCGCGGGACGTACTTCTCGCGCCTGAAGGAGACGGATCCGTCTCCACCGCTGCCCGCGGCGACTTCAATGGTGCATTCATCGACGAACATGCCGACCGCCCGTCAGGGTTGCA
>JAZDGX010000192.1:0-31297 GCA_043806645.1 Candidatus Eiseniibacteriota bacterium
CATCCCGGCGCTGCCGGAGCATGTGGAGCGCTCGGTCGCGGGGGCTGCCGCGAATACGGTGGAGATGGCGGCGGGCCCCGGCGGTGCAGGGCCCGTCGCCTATCCGCCGCATCTGAGCCTGGCCCAGGTGGAGGATCTGCATATTCGCAGGGTCATCAGCGACGTCGGGGGAAACCTCAGCCAGGCGGCTCGCGTTCTCGGGATCTCGAGGACGACCCTCTGGAGGAAGATGAAGCGGTATGGGATTTCCGCGGCTTCCTGAGTGACGCCGCCCGGGGCCGGCCACGAGTTTTCCGCACGCCGAGCGCAGAAGCTTCACCCGAGTCCCCCGCCCACGGGTTTGCGGGCGCCGTGGGGCGAAGAACTCTGGACAGGCGCGCGTCAACTGTTTCCATGAGGACGATCCGGAATCCGATCCGGGGTACGCCGTTGGGACGCCGAGGAGCACCTCACGCCCTTGCCGAATCAGATCGGTCTCGTGCACGACCGGTACGACCCTCTCGACTGCTTCTGGAACTTCGATGCCAGCATGGCCGGGAGCCTTGGCGGCTGAGGGTTCACCTTGGGCGGGTATGGGAGCAAAGGATGCACGCGCTCGCAGCTTCCGGGCTATCGGCTGCTCCTGCGGGACACGGGGATTTTCGGCCTCGGGGCGAGGGAGGCGGGAGATGTTGAGAGTGGTTCTGTACGGGCTCGGACTGTGGACCGTGGGCACGATTCCTTGCCGGGGTGAAGGTGTCATTGTCGTGCGCCCCGACGGCAGTGGCGACTTCCCGACAATTCAGGCCGCGATTGATGGAGCAGTTGCAGGTACGACGATTGAGCTTGGCGATGGGGTATTCCGGGGGATCGGGAATCGCGATGTGGACTTCCTGGGCAAGGCGATCACTTTGCGCTCGCAGTCGAGCGACCCGACGCAATGCGTGCTGGACTGCGAAGGATCGAGCGAGGAGCCGCACATCGGTGTCTGGTTTCGTTCGGGTGAGACCAGTGACTCTGTCCTGGAGGGCGTCGGCATCCGAAATGGATACGCTGACATGGATGGCGGTGGGATCTGCTGTGAGGATGGATCGCCGACCATTCGCAACTGCGTCGTCGAGGATTGCGAGGCGAGGTATTGGGGAGGGGCAGTCCTATCGAGAAACGGTCGGCCTCGCTTCGAGGGGTGCACTTTCCGACGCAACCACTCGCCCCAGTATGGTGGTGCCATCTGCGTGTGTGGATTGAGCATTTGGGTCCCAAGTGCAAGTTTCGAAGGTTGCGAATTCGCGGACAACACCGCTGAGAATGCCGGGGCTATCTATTGCGAAGGCGGTAGCGTCACGGCGGACTCCTGTAGCTTCGTGGATAATGCGGGCTACACGTCAGTGGTCCTTGCAGTCGCATCCGACGTGGCACTTGGAACGTGCCGGATCGAGGACAACCAAGGGAGCTTCACCGTAGGTGGAGGAGTGGGATCCACGATAATGGTGTCCGGTTGCATACTGTCCGGCAACACTGCAGCGAGCCATCTGGTGCAGATCGACGGTCCGGCGATCGAGTTCGAAGGCTGCACCATCTCCGGAAACAGCACGTCCGAGGGTGGGTTACTCCTGCTGGATGAAGGCAGCGTCGTCATCAAGGATTGCACGGTGTCTCACAACGGCATCCCCTCCGGGAAGGAGACGCTTTGGTTCAGGAACTGCAGTGCGGCGGTTGTATCCAACTCCGTGATCGCCTTCAACGGTGCAGGGCAGTCCGTGCTGTGCACGGGCGGCACGCCCGTGTTCGATTGCACCAACATCTGGGGCAACGGGGGCGGAGACTGGATCGAGCCGATGGCGGATCAACTGGGGCAGGCCGGAAATGTCTGCGCTGACCCTCAGTTCTGCTCACCGACGCCCGTCGAGCACGCCAACTGGTCGATCCAAAGCGATTCTCCGTGTGCCTCCGAGAACTCCGGCTGCGGTTTGATCGGGGCATGGGATGTGGGTTGCGGTTCAGCGCCCGCGCGGGAGACCTCCTGGGGTGCGGTGAAGGCGCTGTTTCGCGGAGAGACGAAGTAGTGGCCTTCTCGATGCCGTCGGACGACCATCTCGGGCTGGACAACTATCGGAGCATCGCGCCAGTCGGGCCGGAAACGCCGAAGGACATCCGGTCCGGAAGCGCCTCGGTTCCAATCAGAAAAGTCGACCACCGCTTCATTTTGAAGCACACGCGGTGTCGGCTCTGGCCGGGTAGGCCAAGGCCGACGGGTCTGCTCTGCCAACCGACTGGTGCTAAGCAGGTTAGAGAATGGGCCCCTTTCCGGACGCCCGATGCAGCGCTGGCATAGGGCTTGCGGCACCTTCTTCCAGGTCCGAGAATACAGATTCGGCCATCGGTGCAGCCGGAGGGGCGAACCATTGCCAGGAAGGGGTTCAGGCATGTCCAAGATCATCGGAATCGACCTGGGTACGACGAACTCTGTCGTGGCCGTCATGGAAGCCGGGAAACCGGTCGTCATTCAGAACGCCGAAGGCGGACGCACGACCCCCTCGGTGGTCGCGTTCCGGCCCGATGGCGAACGGTTGGTCGGGCAGGCGGCCAAGCGCCAGTCCGTCACCAATCCGAAGAACACCGTCTACTCGATCAAGCGCTTCATGGGCCGCAAGATCGATGAGGTCGGGACGGAAATCGGGGAAGTGCCTTTCGAGGTCGTGCGGGGGGCCAACGACGTGGCGGTCGTGCAGGTCGGGGGCAAGCAGTACTCCCCGCCCGAGGTCTCCGCGATGATCCTGCGCAAGATGAAGGAGACGGCCGAGGCTTATCTGGGCGAGAAGATCGACGCCGCCGTGATCACCGTCCCCGCCTACTTCAACGACAGCCAGCGCCAGGCGACGAAGGACGCCGGCCGAATCGCCGGGCTCGACGTCAAACGCATCATCAACGAGCCGACCGCGGCGGCGCTCGCCTACGGCTTGGAGAAGCAAAAGGCGCAGCGCGTCGCCGTCTATGACCTGGGCGGAGGCACCTTCGACGTTTCGATTCTCGAGATCGACCCCGAGCTGGGAACCTACGAGGTCAAGGCGACCAACGGCGACACGCATCTGGGCGGCGACGATTTCGATCAGCGGGTCATCGAGTATCTGGCCGAGGAGTTCCGCAAGCAGGAGGGCATCGATCTGCGCAAGGACCCGATCGCGCTCCAGCGGCTACGGGAAGCCTCCGAGAAGGCGAAGTCTGAGCTGTCGGGCATGATGGAGACCGAGATCAACCTGATGTACATCACCGCCGACGCCACCGGCCCGAAGCACCTGGTCACGAAGCTCACCCGCAGCAAGCTTGAGCAACTCATCGACGATCTCATCCAGCGCACGGTCGGCCCGTGCCGCCAGGCGATGAAGGATGCCGGCCTCCAGGAGATCGACGAGGTCATTCTGGTCGGCGGCTCGACGCGCATTCCGAAGGTCCAGGAGCTGGTGCGGAGCCTCTTCAATCGCGAGCCTCACAAGGGAGTCAATCCCGATGAAGTCGTCGCCGTCGGCGCCGCCATCCAGGGAGGCGTCCTGGCGGGTGAGGTCAAGGACGTGCTGCTGCTTGACGTGACTCCGCTTTCCCTGGGCATCGAGACCCTCGGCGGGGTCTTCACGAAGATGATCGAGCGCAACACCACGATCCCCACGCGCCGGTCGGAGGTCTTCTCCACCGCCTCGGACAATCAGAGCACCGTCGAAATCCACGTCCTGCAGGGCGAGCGGGCGATGGCGGGGGAGAACAAGTCGATCGGCCGCTTTCATCTCACCGGCATTCCACCGGCGCTGCGCGGGATGCCGCAGATCGAGGTGATGTTCGATATCGATGCCAACGGGATCCTCAAGGTTTCGGCCAAGGACAAGGCGACCGGGCGCGAGCAGTCGATCCGCATCGAGGCCTCGAGCGGGTTGAACGAGGACGAGATCAATCGAATGGTCTCGGACGCCAAGAGCCACGAGACCGAGGACAAGCAGAGGCGCGAGGATGTCGAGTTGCGCAATCGGGCCGATCAGATGGTCTATGAGACCGAGAAGAACCTCAACGAGCTGGGCACGCGCATCGAAGCGGCGACGCGGGCGCGCATCGAGAGCGAGATCAACGTCCTGAAGGAGGCGATCAAGAGCGAGGAGGCCGCGCGCATTCGGCCGGCGCTGGACGCGCTCTCGAAGGCCTGGCACGAAGCTTCGGCGCAGATGTACGCGCAGGCCCAACCGGGCGGAGCCGCGGGGTCGGGTGGGCCGGGCGACGCCGGCGGGCCGGCCGGTGCGGGCGGCCCCGGGGGGCCGGGGGGCAAGTCGGGCGATGTCGTCGATGCCGATTTCGAGGTTGTGGACGACAACAAGCAATGACGCGCTTAGGCGGCGGAGAAGCGAGGAATCCGAATGCCGGAGAAAGAGCTGAATCCCTACCTGCACCATCTGATCGCCCAGTATGAATTCTTCGGGCTGATCTGGCTGGGGAAGGTGCCCGACCCCTCGACGGGCAAGGCCCACCGCGAGCTGCCCCAGGTGCGCGAGGTGATTCAGTTTCTCGAGATGCTCGAGATGAAGACGCGGGGAAACCTGAACCCCGACGAGCAGCAGGAGCTGCGTCGCGTCCTCACCTTGCTGCGCCTGAACTATGTGGAGGAGATGCGGCGGCCCGAGCCGGCCGGGGGTTCCTCCGCTATGGCGGCAGAGCCGTCGCCGCAACATGCTGCGCCCGGGGCATCGGCCGCTGCTGCTGAGGGCACTCCGGCCGCCCCCGTCGAAGAAGGCCCCACGTCCGAGCCGGAGAGCCGCCGGCAGCAGTGAGACGATCGGGATGAGCAGAAACCAGCGAAAGAGGGTCAACGTGAAGGAGTCGCGGGACAAGGGCGGGCTTAGCCCGCAGGCACCCTCTGGGGGAGAACCTGCGCGGGGGACGGAGCGGGAGGCGTGGGGCGAGGCCCAGGCCCAGGCCAGGGAAGCGGCCGTCGGAGCGGCGCACGCCCAAGGACCGACCGAGCCCGCGGGAACGCCGGACGATGGCGTGCCCCTCGAGCAGCATCAACGGCTGCTGGCGGAGTTCGACAACTATCGCAAGCGCGTGGAGCGGGACCGAGCGCTTTCCGAGAGGCGGGGCACCGCCAATCTCCTCGCCCGACTGCTACCCCTGGTCGACGATTTCGGGAGGGCCGCCGCTGCTCTGGCCTCCAATCGGGAAGCAATCGACCGTCAAGGAATCCTCATCATTCTGGGTCGGCTTGCCGAAATACTGGAGCGGGAGGGCCTCACGCAAGTAGAGGCGACTCCCGGGACGCGATTCGATCCGGAAGTGCATGAGGCTGTCCTGACGATCCCGACGGCCCAGATCCCCGAGGGGTCCGTGGCCGAGGTTCTGGAGAACGGGTACCAATACGGAGACCGTCTGTTGCGCCCCGCGCGCGTGGCGGTCGCACTCCCTCCAGAACAGCGCTCACCGGCGGAGGATGAGGACACCGGGTGAGAGGCGACGGAACGCCGCTCTCCGGCCGTTGGGGTGAGGCAGCCTAAACGACGAGGGAGCGGCAGTCGATGGATCTTCATCTTTTTCTCATCAGCCCTGATCCCGCGCTCTGCACCCTGGCCGCGGAAGCCGCCACCGGGCTTCCGGTCCATCTTCAGACGGCCCCATCCGTGGCTCAGATGGAACCCCTGCTGAGGCCCAAGCGGGACGAGCAGGTCGCACGGGTGCTGCTCATCGATCTTTCGCCCCACGAGTACCTCGCGACGCGACGTTGGGTACAGCAGAGGGCGGCCGACGCCAAGGTCTTCTTCTTCTCCGGGGATGATGGTCTCTCCGCCGCATGCGCGGGTTCGACGCTGTCGACCGGCCTGTTCGAGAGCGGGGAGCTGCTGCCGCGGCCGCGGGAAGGCAGGGAATTGGCGGGCTTCTTCGCGCGCCTGCTGGGCGAAACGGCTTCGCTGCGCGAGGCGGGCGGGGTCGCGAAGCTCGAAGAACTGGTCGGTCGCTCGATCGGGTTTCGCACCGCGGTCGAGCGCGCCATGGAAGCCGCGGCCGGGGACGCTCCGATTCTGCTGACCGGAGAAAGCGGCAGCGGCAAGGGATTCTTTGCCCGCGCGATTCACCGGGAAAGCGGGCGTCTCCCCGAGCGCTTCGTCGAGGTCGATTGCCGGGCCCTGCCGGAGGGGGTTCTGGAAGAACTCCTGGAGTCGGCGACGGGAGAGGGTGCGCACAAGCTCCAGGGGAACGCCGCGGCGCTCTTCAGGCAGGCTGAGGGAG
The DNA here is from genome assembly GCA_043806645.1 of Candidatus Eiseniibacteriota bacterium. Lineage (GTDB taxonomy): Bacteria > Eisenbacteria > RBG-16-71-46 > CAIMUX01 > WJJG01 > JAZDGX01. Next base: position 6,238 of record JAZDGX010000192.1, read on the forward strand.
GGACCCTCTACTTGGAGGATGTTTCCGCCCTCGATCGTCAAATTCAGGCGCGTCTCGCGCGGTGGCTCGATGCCGGCAGGATTGTGGGCCTGCAGAACGCGGGGGGCGACTCTCGCCGCACTCCGCTGGGGGCGCATGCCCCACGATCCGCCGACGGACGGCCACGGATGCGCATCATCGCGGGCACCCGCTACGATCTCTCCTTGGCCAGCCGGACGGGGACCTTCGATCGGGACCTCTTTCGGAGACTGGCTGACTGCGAGATCAAGATCCCCCCGCTGCGAGAGCGTCCCAGCGACATTCTGCTGCTCGCCGACAGCTTCCTGCCGCGACTTCGCGGTGCGCGCGAGGGACAGGCGCCCCGGCTGACCGCGGCGGCCAAGGAACGGCTGGTGGCCTACCCCTGGCCGGGCAACGTGCGCGAGCTGATCGGGGTCCTGCAGTTCGGGTTGCTGCGCGCCGGCGGCGCCGCGCTGCTCGACGCGGATCATCTTGCTCCCGGACTCTCGCTTGTCTCGACCACGGCACAGACCCGCGTCGATCCGCCGGCCAAGGGCGTTTCTTCCACGGTTGAGCCGGAGGCGGGGATGGAGGCGCGTGCCCGGGCCATGATCCGTTTCTGCGATGGGCAGATCGTGATCGAGCTTCCGAAGGAGGGGGTGTCCTTCGACGATCTGGAGAAGGCGGTCCTGCTCGCCGCACTCACGCACGCCAAGGGCAATGTGGTCCGCGCCGCGCGGCTGTTGCGTTTGGGGCGGGGCAGTCTGCGCTATCGACTCGAGAAGCACTCCATCATGCAGCCGCGACGCAGACGCATGTCGCGGCGTCTGGTCAAGCCCGGCGGGCAGGGCGTGCTTTCCCAGAAGGAAACGTTGCCGCGCGCCTCGTAGGCGCGGCCCGCACATAGGCTCGGCCCGCACTTGCGCCCACAGGGCGCGCGCCGCAGAATGCGGGCGATGATTGCTCTCCCGCCCACACGCGCGCGCCGGCGCGTCCGCCTGCCGGCACGCTGGCCGGCCATCCTGCTCGGGGTCGGGTTCGCTGGATTCGGCGCGTGTTGCGCGCCGTGGGCTGCACCACTGCCCGGGCAACCGGTCCTAAAGATCGGACTAGCCGCCGATCAGACCCGCGCACATCTGTCTTGTTCGGGCCAGGTACGCGTTTGGAGGCGGGGTAGCGGCAGGCCGGGCACGGTCTTCGCTCCGGGGGCCGTCTTTCGTCTCGAGGTGCGTTCCCTGGAAGGCGAACGGTCGGGTCGCGCGGTGGCCCCGGATGGCCCGCGTCTTGGCATCCGGCTTGAAGTTGCCGGCACCGCGGCCCCCGCCGGACGCGGGGGACTCTTCTCCGAGCCGCTGATCTTCGAGGCCCTTTCCCCCGACCATCCCCTGACCGTGGAAGGCAAGCCCTATCGAGGAGAGATCCTCGTGCGCGCGGATTCCGCGAGCGGTCGGTTGGGAATCGTCAATGCCGTGCGCATCGAGGAGTACCTGCGGGGCGTGGTCCCCCTCGAGATGGGCTCGTCGGAGGATCTGCCGCTGAGCGCGCTCGAGGCGCAAGCGATCGCGGCGCGCAGCTACGCCCTCTACTACCTCGGGCGCCGGGCGCAGACGCATGGCTGCGATCTATTGGCGGGACCGGAGGATCAAGTCTACGGAGGCATCGCGGCCGAATCGCCCCTGGCCTGCCGCGCGGTGGCAGAGACATGGGGCATCGTCGCCCTGTACGGGGATCGCCCCATTCGCGCCAACTACTGCTCGACCTGCGGCGGCCGGACCGATTGGAACGATCGGATCTGGGAACGCCAAGAGCGCGTGCCCTACTTGAGGCCCATCCAGGATGAGATGGATGGCGAAGCGCTGTGCACGGCGAGCCCCCACTATCGATGGGAGGAATGCTGGACATGCGAGGAGCTTGCCCGCGTCGTCCTCAAGCATCTGCGCGAGGAGGTGCCGGCGGCTCGCGGGCAGACCATCGGCCGCCTGCGCGACATTCGCGTGACCGGCCGCTCACCGTCGGGACGGGCCGAGATCCTGGCGATAGTGACCGAGGGAGGGACCTACGACGTCCGGGGGGATCGGATCCGCTGGGTGATTCGCCGAGCCGACGGGGCCCTGTTGCGGAGCACGTACTTCGACGATTTCGAGAGAATCGACGACGACCCCTGCACGATCCGCCTGAAGGGGGCAGGGTACGGGCATGGGGTTGGGATGTGCCAGTTCGGCGCCATCGAGTTGGGCAGGCGGGGCGTGGGGCCGGGGGAGATCCTGCGCCACTATTACCCGGGAATTGGTCTCGCCCGGTGGTGGTAGCGGGCGGCCCGCCGGCATCCCGATTCGGATTGACAGCCGTCCATCCATCGACTAGCCTAGGTGGTCGTTAATCGCGTCGGGGTCGTAGTTCAGCCCGGTTAGAACGCTGGCCTGTCAAGCCAGAGGTCGCGAGTTCAAATCTCGTCGGCCCCGCAGTTCGTGACGCTGCCGCCTTGCGCGGCCCCGGTGCGGGGCCGCGTTTTCGCACCCGGCGCGGGACACCCGGAGCGGGACGGGTTGTGTCCCGCTCCGGCCCGAAGTAGCATCCGGGCATGCGTCTTACGCGAACCGGTTTGTCCCCCCGGCACGGGGCCCTCCCGCGGCCCGCCTCGATGGCAGCGCCCTTTCTGGTCACCGCGGCCTTCCTGTTTGCGATTCTGCTGCTCCTGCCCGTGCGCTACGAATCCAACGACGATTTCGCCATCATCCGGCAGCTCAACCCGTTGAATGGATTCAGGACCGATGCCCAGGTCCATCTCATGGGGCGGATCCCGGCGCAGCTTCTGTATTGGCTCTACCAGGCCCAACCCCAGGTGCCCTGGTACGGGTTGTTGCTCTACCTCGGCGTCTGGCTGGGTTCGGGACTGGCGGTCGGGGCCGCCTGGCGCTCCGCCCCCGGACGGGCGGCGTTCTACTGGGCGCCCGCCTGGGCGATCTTCTTCGGATTCTGTGCCTCGTTCCTGAGCTTTACCGCGGTCTCCCTGATGCTGTTGTTCGGCGCGCTGCTGGCCTTGTTGGAATGGTCGAGCGCCGGGCGCTGCCCGGTAAAGGCCCCCAGAATCCATGGGGCGCTGCTCCTCATCGCGCTTCTGCTGGCCCTGTTGCTGCGCTGGCAGCTCGTCGCCGCCATGCTGCCCTTCGGCCTGCCGGTGGCGCTCTTCGCGGGACGAGCCGGGCTGCGGCGAGCGGTCCTGCCCGCGCTCGCCATCCTGGCGGTGTTCGGAGTCGATCGCATGCTGTACCGGTCCCCGGGCGACGAAGCGCAACGCGCCTACGAGCGCTACAATCGACTGCGTACTCGCTTCCACGACACGGTCGAGGGGGCGTTTCGGGAAGGATCCACCGAAAGTGCGCTGGCCGAAACGGGCTGGACGCGCGCCGATTATCAGACCTTCCGCAGTTGGGTCCTCTACGACGACGTTCTCTTCAACGCCGAGCGGCTGGAGACCTTTCTGGGCGCGAATCGCCTGGAAAGGGAGGAGGCGCCGCGGACACTGGCGCAGCGGGCGGCGGAGCAGGCCCTACGCAACTGGCTCCTGCTTACGATCGCGGTGCTCTCGCTGGCGGCGGTGGTCCTGCGCGGGATGTCCATTCACGGGCGGTTGCTGCCCCGGGCGGTGCTCCTGCGCATGCTGGCGGGGTTGGGTGTGGTCGGGGGCGGGGTCCTCGTCTTGATCGTCTATCGACTCGTACCGCGCGTGCTTCTGCCCTTGTTGGTCTACTGGATCGGGACCGCGGTCGTGCTCTTCGGCCGCGTTCCCGCCGGGCATGGCTTGCAGGCGACTTCGGCCCGCCTGAAGACCGCCGCCGCCGGAGTCGCTTTTCTGGCGCTTGCGCTGGCGGGCCTCGAGGCCAGCCAAATCGTGCGGGTTCTGGGGGAGTCGGCCCGTGACAAGGCTCCCGCCCGAGATGGCCTGCGAGCCTTGCGCGACCGGGTTCAGGATCCGGAGCTGACGATCATGATCATGGATGCGGCCCGCGGCCTGCGCTTCGAGAGCATCCACCCGCTCAAGGAATTCGCCGAGATCGGCGCCGTCAGGATCCTCCCCGGCGGCACATCGGTCAACTCGCCCCGCTTCCGGCGCATCCTCGATGATCTGGGCCTGCAGAGCGGCCGCGAGCTCCTCGAGTGGATGATCGACAACCCGCACGCACTTCTGGTTCTGAATTCACAGGGCGAGCGCCAGGATTTCTTCTGGAAGTACCTTTGGCTTTCCTACTATCAGCGCAATCTTGCCGCGGGTCGCGAAATCGGTCTCCTGCCCGTCCATGATTTCTCGGGCAGCAATCACGACGGGCTCATCTTCTATCGCGTCGTGACCGGTGCTGCGGGCGGGGAAGGGCCCGCGAAGGCGCCCTCATCCTGACGTGCGGACGGGGGGACGTCCGGGACGAGCGATCACGCCGGGCCGTCCGGGTGGCTTCCGATCGCGGCGCCGATCTTCTCCAGCATCCGGGTCGGCTTGATGCGATGGCGCGTCAGACCGACCTCCTCGGCCGTCAGACCCTGCGCCAGCCCCAAGAGCTGGAAGTAGTAGACCGGCGGCACATCAAGTTGCTCTCCGGTCTGGCGAGCGATCAGGAGCTGTCCGGTATCGAAGGACGAAAAGCAGGTGGGGCAGATCAACCCCATGCAGTCCACCTGGGCCTCGCGCACCGATCGCAGGACCGTGGAGGTCATCGCGAGCGGCAGATCCGGATCCACGCACGCCTTGCCGCAGCAGAGGAAGCGCTCCGCGTGGGCCACGGGTTGGGCTCCCAGCGCCTCGATCAGCTGCTGGAGGATGTGCGGGTCGTCGGGATCGTCGACCCGCATGATCGGCGAGGGCTTGAGCAGATGGCAGCCGTAGTGCAAGGCGATGCGCACGCCCGTCAGCGGGCGGACCACGCTCGCGCGCACACGGTCGAGACCGACATGCTCGCGCAGCAGCACGACGACGTGGCGCACCTCGATCGTGCCCCGGTAGCAGCGGCCGATGCGCTCCAGGCGGCGGTTGACCGCCGTGCGCAATGCGGCGTCCTCCTTCAGCAGGTGGTTGGCTTCGCTCAGCGTTCCCGTGCAGCCGCTGCAGATGGTGAAGATATCGAGCCCCGCCTCCTCGGCCAGGGCCAGATTGCGGGCGGCCAGGGTCAGCCAGGCTACCTTGTCCGCGGCCTGGAAGTAGATCGGGTCGGGGCAACAGGTGAACCCGGGAAGATCGACGATGTCGATCCCCAGTGGCGGCAGCGTGCGCCGTAGCGCCGCTTCCATGTGGGGGTACTTGATCGGGATGAGGCATCCGGGGAAGAAGGCGGCGTTCATGGTGTCTCCCCGCACGCGGATCCGGATTCCCGCCGCGGCTCGGCGTCCGTGTCGGGTCGCGGGGGTCGCGGATCCGCGGGGTCGGGCGCCAGCAAGGTGCGGATCTCCGTCATGTCGATCGGGGAGAGGGGCGGCAGACCCAGCTCCCGGCGCCGGCGGTCGAGGCTGGCGAGGACGGGGGCGCTGCGACCGGTCTTCAGGATCAACTCCTGGATGGCGCGGGCCTCGGCGGGCTCGGTGCCCTCCTCGCGCGCGAGGTTCTTCAACGCGATGATCACCTCCACCGGGCGGACATCCTGCGGGCAGCGCTCATAGCAGTTGTAGCAGTTCGAGCACTTCCAGATGACCGAATCGGCGGCGAGCAGTTCGTCGAGGCCGCCCAGAAGGGCGGTCAACATGATCTCGCGTGGATTGAACCCCGGGTGGAAGCGGGCGCTGCCGCAATCCCCGACGCAGGCGCCGCACTGGTAGCAGTAGCGGGCGTGGTTGCCGCCCAGCACCGCGAAGAGCCGCCGGCGCCGGGCGGGATCGATGCGCAGGGGCGGTCTGTTCTCATCCGTCGTCCTGGCCATATCCGAATCTGCCTCTTCCGCGGGCCGCGGGCTGCGCGCCGCCCGCCGCGGGCGAGTGGCGCCCCGCTATTCCTTGCTCTCTTTCAGCGGCCGCACGCTGTTGCTCCGGCAATGGGGGCAGGTGCGCTCGACCAGCTCCCCATCCTTTGCATGCACCGCGGTGAACTCATGGCCGCAGCGCAGGCAGCGGAAACGACGTTCTTCCTGCATGACGCAATCGCCTCCTCAACCCTGCCCACCGGATGGCGCCGCCGACGCGGCGGCATCCACCTCGCGCTTGCGGTGGGCGGTATCGCGTTGCTTGCGCTTGCGCTCCTCGCGTTCCGCGCGCTCCCGAGCGAGCGCCTCGCGGGTATGGGCGATTTCCGCGGCGGTCACCGCCCGGCGCAGCCCGTCCAGTTCACGCATGACCGTGGCGAACTTCTGACCCTCGGCGGCGCTGATCCACTCGAGCTGCAGCCGTGCGGGCCGAATGCCCAGCTTCTCGAGGCGGTCCCAGACGCGCTCGACGCGCTTGACCGTCTGGCGGTTCGCGTTGATGTAATGGCAGTCGGCGAAATGGCAGCCGGAGACGAGCACCAGCGGCGCCCCGCGCTCGAAGGCGTAGAGGATGAGATCCTCGGAAACCCGCGCGCTGCACATGGTGCGGATCAGACGCCCGTGGGCGGGGAATTGCAGCCGGGCCGTCCCGGCGGTGTCGCCGCCGGCATAGGAGCACCAGTTGCAGGCGAAGGTCAAGAGCTTCTCCGGCGCATCTTCGGCGAGAATCGCGTCGATCTGGGCGCGCAGCTGAGCGTCGGTGAAGTGGCGCATGGTGATGGCGTCCACCGGGCACTCGGCGGCGCAGTTGCCGCAGCCGGCGCAGGCCGCCTCGACGATCGTGGGCGGCTGGTTGCGCTCCCAGCGGATCGCATGGAACGGGCAGACCGCAGCGCAGCGCCCGCAGCGGATGCAGTCGCGCTCCTCGAGGCTCGGCGTGCCCGCCTCGATGCGGATGCGGCCGGCGTTGAGCAGGATCTGCACGTGGGAGGCGGCCGCCCCCGCCTGCGTGACGCTGTCCTTGATGTCCTTGGGGGATTCGCAGCAGCCGGCGAGGAAGATGCCCTTGGTGGGCGCGTCGACCGGTTTCAGCTTCGGATGCGCCTCCAGGAAGAAGCCGTCGCCGCCGCGGCTCAAGCTGAGCAACCGCTGGATCGCACTGGATTGTTCGCGGGGGATGACGCCCACCGAGAGCACGACCATGTCGAACTCGTGTTCCTCGAGCTCGCCCGTCAGGGTGTTCTCCACCCGCACGCGCAGATTGCGGCTGCCCGGGACCTCCTCGATCTCGCCGGGGATGCCCCGGATGTAACGCACCCCCGCGCTCCGGCTGCGCCGGTAGAGCTCCTCGAAGCCCTTGCCGAAGGCGCGGATGTCCATGTAGAAGACCTTCGACTCGATGTCGGGATAGTGGTCCGCCAGCAGCAGCGTGTCCTTGATCGTGTTCATGCAGCAGATGTTCGAGCAGTAGGGCGAACCGTAGCGCGTGGAGCGCGAGCCGACGCACTGGACGAATCCGATGCGACGCGGGCGGGCGCGGTCCGAGGGGCGCACGAAATGCCCGGCGCTGGGGCCGCCGGCGCAGATCAAGCGCTCGAACTCCATGCTCGTGAGCACATTGTCGTGGCGGCGGTAGCCGTAGGCGGTGATCTCGGTCGGGTCGTAGACATCCATGCCCGTAGCGACGATCACCGCGCCGACCTCGAGATCGACGATCTCATCGCGCATGTCGAAATCGATGCACTTCTTCTCGCACGCCGCGACGCACTTGCCGCAGGCGATCGGGTTGTTGCCCAGGCAATCGTCCAGGTTGATCACGTAGGCGGAGGGCACTGCCTGGGGGAAGGGGATGTGGATCGCCTTGCGCGAAGCGAGTCCCATCTGATACTCGTCGGGCACGATCACCGGACAGACCTTGGCGCATTCGGCGCAGCTGTTGCAGAGATCCTCGCGCACATAGCGCGCCTTGCGGCGCACGCGGACGCGGAAATCGCCCACCGCACCGGAGACGTCGACCACCTCGCTCGAGACCAGAACCTTGATCCGCGGATGCCGACCGGCATCCATCATCTTGGGTCCCAGAATTCATATCGAGCAGTCCATGGTCGGGTAGGTCTTGTCGAGCTGGGCCATGATGCCCCCGATCGACGCCTCCTTCTCGACCAGATAGACCTGCAGGCCCCCGTCGGCCAGATCCAGCGCCGCCTGGATGCCCGCCACGCCGCCGCCGACGACGAGCGCCGCCTGGGTCACTTCGATCTCGGACTCGGTCTGCGGCTGCAGCTGCTGCGCGCGGGCGACGGCGCTGCGCACGAGGTCCTGCGCCTTGCGGGTCGCGCCGGCCGGGTCGTTGGCGTGCACCCAGGCGCAGTGCTCGCGCAAATTGGCCATTTCCAGTAGGTACGGGTTCAGCCCCGCGGAAGCGACGCAGGCCCGGAAGGTCGGTTCGTGCATGCGGGGCGTGCAGGACGCGACGACCACCCGTTCGAGCTTGTGCGCCACGATGGCGGCGCGGATTTCGTTCTGTCCCGGATCGGCGCAGGTGTACTTGTTGCGCACGGCGCAGGTGACTCCGGGTAGTCCCCGCGCGAATTCCGTGACCGCGGCCGTATCGACCGTGCCGGCGATATTCAGCCCGCAGTCGCAGACGAAAACCCCGGTTCTGGGCAGCGCGCCGTCCATCCTCGCCTCTTCCTTTCGCCGTACGGCACCGGGGCCGGCGGCCATTCGAACCCCCCATCGCACCCGTCCGCCGCGACCGGCCGCGGGTCGACCCTTCCAGCGGGCGGCGCTCCGCCCGGCCCAGCTATGAAGCCGCGTCCGAGGGGACGGCGGCTCGAATCTCCCGGCGCGAGGCAGGCAGGCCGCGCTCGACGAAACTCCACAGGTCGACGATCTCCACGGCCGCGGCGGGACCCTCGGTCAGGCCCTCGCGGGCGCAGCGCAGATGCAGATAACAGCCTGGACAGGCGGTGATGAGCGTCTGGGTGCCCGTCGCGGCGGCTTCCTCGAGGCGGGCCGTCTGGAAGCGTTTGGTGGCCGCGTTGCAGTTGAGCCAGCCGGTGTTGCCGCAGCAGATCGCGCCTTCCCCGTGATGGGCCATCTCGAGAAGCTCCGCGCCCGCGACCTCGGTGAGCAACTGGCGCGGCCGTTCGTAGACTCCGACATACCGGCCCAGCCGGCAGGGATCCTGGTACGTGACGCGCGGGCGCGCCGCATCTTCGTCGACGGCCCGGCCCAGAGATTGGCGTTCGGCGCCCAAAACCTGACTCAGGTGGGCCAGCGTGCAATCGACCTTGTGGCGCGAGAGGATGTCTCTCAACGCGACGAGGCATTCGGGACAGTAGGTAATGACGCGCTTGGCGCCGCTCGCGCGGATCTGTCCGGCGACGGCCAGGGCGAGATCCTCGGCCTCGTCGGACATGCCGGCCAGGCGCAGGTGGTACCCGCAGCACCGCTCGTTGGCGAGCAGGGCGGGACGGATCGATACACGATTCAGCAAACGAACGGCCGCGCGCAGGGAAGCGGTCAGCCCCGCGCCCGTGTCGCCCGCGAAATAGGCTGCGAAATAGGGGGAGCATCCCACATAGAAGAGATCCGTGCCCTGGGCGCGATCGCCCTCGGCCAGGACTTCCACCGGCTGATCTTCCTCCAGCCAGGTGAGGCGCTGCTGGCGCAATCCCGGCCGGGAGGCGATCAGGCTGATTTCGCGGAAGACCCCGCCATGCGAGCACGGGGTTAGCCCGCCCTCGCCCGCGCGCTCGTCCGTTGCAGGGGCCCCCGCGTTCTCGGCCGGCGGCAGGGATGTGTCCACGACCGGATCGCACCGGGAAACGGACAGCGAGCGGACCGCCTCGGCGCGCGCGCTCAGAATGAAGCGGCCGTAGTCGATCCGCACCGGACAGACCGCCTCGCATCCATAACAGGTGAGGCAGGCCCACAGGGAAGCGTCCTGGGCCAGCGCTTCCGGCGACGCCGACAGCGCGCGCGTGATCAGGCGGCGGGGGGAGAAGCGTTGATGCCGCGCCACCGGACAAACGGCGCTGCAGCGGCCGCACTCGAGGCAGGCGAAGACCTCGGCCGCGCCCGGCCGGGCGGGGCCGGCGCAACCCGCGTCCGCCGGGGCGGGGCCGGCAGCGGTCCCGGGGCCCGCGGGCCGCGGAGCGATCGGGCTGGGGCCCGCCCGGCGCACCTGCGCGACGAAATCGTTCATCGTTTCGGCGAAGCGCGAGCCTTCCGCGGCCGAGATCCACTCGAGGTGCACGCGCTCGGGCTCGAGTCCGAGCAGGCCGGCCAACGCGCGCGTGCGCTCGAATTGCTCGGCGGCGCGGTGATTCCCGAAGAGGTAGTGGCAGTCGCCGAAATGGCATCCCGACACCATCACGCCATCGGCGCCCTGGCGGAAGGCGCGCAAGACATGCGCGGGATGGACGCGCCCCGAGCACATCACTCGCAGCAGGCGGAAATGCGGCGTCTGGGGCAGCCGCGACACGCCGGCGGTATCCGCCCCGGCGTAGGAGCACCAGTTGCAGGCGAAGACCAGCACGCGTGGATCGTGCGGCGCGACCGGCGGTCGCGTGGCCCCGGTTTTCGGCGATCGTTGGGTCAACTCACCTCCAGGCCGGCCCCCGCAAAGAGGGTGTCGATCATGGCCGTGATCTGATCGTCGGTGAAATGCGCCGCCTCGATCGCATTCGTCGGGCACCACACGGCGCACGTCCCGCAGCCCTTGCAGAGCGCCGGATTGATCGTGGCCACCGTCGTGCCGTCCGCATGGACCAGAGCGGGGGCATGGAATTCGCAGAGCGATACGCAGAGGCCGCATCCGCGGCAGCGCAACGGGTCGACACGACAGATGGCCGGCTCGAGGAAGAGGCGGCCCGCCCCCAGGAGTGCCGCGACGCGCGCCGCGGCGGCCGAGGCCTGCACGAGCGATTCGCGCGCGTCCTTCGGCCCCTGGGCCGCCCCGCACAGCACCACGCCGTCGATGCAGGTTTCGACGGGGCCGAGTTCGGGATGCCGCTCGAGGAAGAACCCATCGGCGTTGCGCGGGGCCTTGAGCAGTTCCTGGATGCGGGCGGCTTCGATCGAGCGCGGGACCAAACCCACCGCCAGGACGATCAGATCGGCCGGGGCCTCGACCTCGCGGCGCAGCAGGGTTTCGTGCAGGCGCAGCGCAACCGCGCGCCCCTGGCGCTCGACGGCGTGGGGGGGGCGAGCGGGTTGGAAGCGCAGGAAGAGCACTCCCTCGCTGCGCGCGAGCCGGTACGCCTCCTCCGCTCCGTCGCCGACCATGCGCATGTCGCGATAGCACACGGTCGCTTCGATGCCCTGGCGGCGCAGCGCGAGCGCCTGCTTGACCGTCGTCGGGCAACAGATGCGCGAACAGTCGGAAATACCCGCTCCCGGCGCCGCCGGATCGCCGGGGCGCCGCGACCCGACGCATTGAATGAAGGCGACCGAATGAACTCCCGCCAGCGCCTCCGGCCCCCGGGCCAGGCGGGCTTCGAGTTCGACCGACGTGACGACATTCGGCAGACGACCGAAGCCGAGTTCATCCTCGCGCGGAAGGTAGGGCCGGGCGCCGATGGCGATGACGATGGCGCCCGCCTCGAGCGTCTCTGCGGATGCGGCGCTGCCGGCCGGGCCGACCGTCGCGCGGAAGGAGCCGACGAAGCCGGAGATGTCGCGCATCTCGCAGCCGAAGCGCACCGCGACGCCGCGTGCGCGCGCTTTCTCGAGCAGGGCCTCGACCGCCGCGCGTGCGCCGGCGCCGTCGGGATACAGGGAATGAAGATCGGCCAGCAGGCCGCCCGCGCGGGATTCCTTTTCGACGACGGTGACGTCGAATCCCAGCGCCTGCAGATCGCTGGCCGCCTTCAATCCGGCCAGTCCCGCGCCGACGACCAGCACGCGGCGGCTGGCCGGCGCCTCGGTCGGGACGAGCGGCTGCAGGCGACGCGCCCGCGCGATCGCCATGCGCAGCAGGTCCCCCGCCTTGACGGTCGCCGCGCCCGGTTCTTCCGTATGCACCCACGAGCACTGGTCGCGGATATTGACCATCTCGAGCAGGTAGGGATTGAGGCCCGCTTCGCGGCAGTTCTGCCGGAAGATCGGCTCGTGTGTGCGCGGCGTGCAGGCGGCGATGACCACCCGATTGAGCCGCTGCTCGCCGATGGCGGCATGGATCGCTCGTTGCGCGGTGCTCGAGCAGGCGAAGAGTTCCTCGGCCGCATGGACCACCCCGGGCAAGGTGCGGGCATAGGCGAGCAGCTCGGGCATCGCGAGCACGCCCGCAATATTGACTCCGCAGTGACAGAGGAAGACACCGATGCGGGGCGCTTCCTCCCGTCCCTCTCCGGGCGCTTCCCGCTCATCGGGGTAGAGCGGCCCACGCGCCCGCGCATCGACCGCGCTCTCGGCGGGGGCGGCATCCCCCGCGCCTCCGGACTCCCGCGGGCCGTCGCGGCCAGGCCCGGGACCGGGCGCCGGTAGGATTGCCGGCGCCGCATCGCCCGCCGCGAGCGGCGCGCCCGGTTCCGCCTCCTCGGGCGGCAGCTCTGCGAGCAGGATGGCGGCTTCCATCGCCGCGGCCGATCCCTGCGCGACGCACTCGGGGATGATCTGCGGGCCGGTGGCGCTGCCGCAGACGAAGATTCCCGGCCGGCGCGTGGCGACCGGTCCGCCCTGCGCGGCGTGAGCGAGAAACCCCGCCGGGCCGATCTCGATGCCGAGACGCTCGGCCAGCTCCGGCGTGCCCTCCGCGGGCACGCCGCCGCAGGAGAGGACGACCATGTCGGCGCGCATGTGCAGCGGCTCGCCCGTCTCGGTATCTTCGACCGCGATGTCGAGGTCGTGGTCGCCCTCCACCTCGGCGATCCGGGCGGGACGTCCTCGCACGAAGCGCACCCACTCGGCCCGGCGCGCCCGCTCGTAGAATTCCTCGAAGCGCTTGCCGCACGCGCGCACGTCGGTGTAGAGCACCGTCACCGATTCGAGATCGCGATCGTGCTGCTTGAGCAACAGGGCATCCTTGGCCGCGTTCATGCAGCAGAAGCGGGAGCAGTAAGCGCGCCCGGCCTCCCCCCGGGAGCCGACGCATTGCACGTAGACCAGCCGGTGCGGCGGCCGGCGGTCGGAGGGGCGCACGACGTGGCCCCGCGTCGGGCCGGAAGCGTTCAGCAGCCGTTCGAGTTCCAGGCTGGTGAGGACATTGGGATAGACGCCGTAGCCGTAGTTGCGCAGCGGTGTGGGATCGAATTCCTCGAATCCGGTCGCGACGACGACGGCGCCGATCTTCAGCGTCCGTTCCAGGGGGCCGCGCTCCAGATCGATGGCGTCCCGCTGGCAGGCGCGCCGGCAGCGCTCGCAGGAGATCAGCGTGCCGTCATTCAAGCACAGGTCGGGATCGATGGCGAAAGCGGAGGGGACCGCCTGGGGAAAGGGGCGGAAGATCGCCCGGCGGGCGCCCAATCCGACATCGAAGGCGTTGGGCGCCACGATCGGACAGACCGCGGCGCAATCACCGCAGCCGGTGCAGCGTTCGCGGTCGACCGCGGTGGACCGGCAGAGGATGGTCGCCTCGAAGGCGCCCGCCTCTCCCGTGAGCGCGATCAACTCCGCGCAGATCAGCATCTCGATCCCGGGATGCCGACCGGCATCCATCATCCGCGGACCGAGGATTCAGATCGAGCAGTCCATGGTGGGGAAGGTCTTGTCCAGTTGGGCCATGCGCCCGCCCAGAGAAGCCGTCCGCTCCACCAGATAGACGGAATGCCCCGTTTCGGCGAGATCGCACGCCGCCTGGATGCCGGCGATGCCACCGCCGAGAACGAGCACGCTCGACCGCTGCTCGGGAGCGTTCATCGTTTCTCCTGCCCGTCCGCTGCCGGGATCTCCTGCTTTTGGAGCGTGTCCCGGGCGTGATTCAAACCCTGCTCAAGCGCCGCCAGGTTGAAGTCCTCGGTGCCCGGAGGAACAGAGGTGCGCACCGCTTCGCGGATCGCCGCGTCGCTCACGAGTCCGGTGCAGCCCACCATGAATCCGAGCATGACGATGTTGGCGGCCATGCGCCGGCCCATCTTCTCGGCCAGCCGGGTCGCCGGGATCGCGGCGACCCGTGCGGCCCGCGGCGGGGCGGCGCCGATCTCGACGAGATCCTGATCGTAGAGCACCGTGCCGCCCTCCTGGATCTCGCCGACGTAGCTGTCGTACCCCTCCTGGGACATCGCGACCAGGACTTCCTGGCGGCGGATGTAGGGGTAGTGGATCGTGTCGTCGGCGACGACGACCTGTGCGGCGCAGGCGCTGCCGCGCGCCTCCGGCCCGTAGGACTGCACCAGCGTGGCGGCCTGGTGGTCGTAGACCGCGGCCGCCTTGCCGAGGATGTAGCCGGCCAGGACCACGCCCTGGCCGCCGAAACCGGTGATGCGGATCTCTCTTCTCATCGCCGCCTCATCGCGTTGGTCGTGGACCGCCGCCCGTTCAATCCTTGTGCTTGCGTCGCGCCATGTGCTCCTGCATGCGATCGAGAAAGGTCGGCTTCTCCACGTCGACGAATTTCCCGACCACGATCCGCTCCTGGAAGCCGATATCCACCTCGGCGGTGTCGGCCCCGTGACGGATCTCGCAGTTGTCGTGATAGAACTTCATCAGGTCGTAGCCGGTGCCCAGCCGGTTCTTGCGCGCGTAGAGCGTCGAACAGGGCGCGATGATCTCGATGAACGAGAAGCCGCGCCGCGTGACCGCTTCCACCATCGCCTGCTTCATGCGGCGCACGTGCAGGGCGGTCCAGCGGGCCACATAGGAGGCGCCGCAGGAGGCGACCAGATGCGGAACGTTGAAGGGATACTCGTAGCTGCCGTGCGGGGAGGTCGTTGTGCGCGCGCCGAAGGGCGTGGTCGGCGCCTGCTGTCCGCCGGTCATGCCGTAGATGAAGTTGTTGACGCAGATGACGGTGATGTCGATGTTGCGCCGCGCGGCATGGATCAGATGATTGCCGCCGATCGCCACCAGATCGCCATCGCCGCTGAAGACGACGACCTTCAGCTCGGGGTTGGCCAGGTGCAGGCCGGTGGCGAAGGGAATGGCGCGGCCGTGGGTGGTATGGAAAGAGTCGAGCTTGATGTAGCCCGCGACGCGCCCGGTGCAGCCGATGCCCGAGACGATCGCGAAGCGCTCCTCGGCCACGCCGCTCTCCTCGATCGCCTCGACGAAGCTGCTCACGCAGGTGCCGATGCCGCAGGTCGGGCACCAGATGTGGGGCAAGCGGTCGTCGCGCAGGAGGCGGTCCTTGGGATGGTGCCGGGCCGGGACCGCCGGGGATGTGGGGGCAGCGCCGAGGGGCGCCGCCGCCGGGGCCGCCTGCCCGTTTGCGACCGGGGGGGCCGCCGCCGGAGTCCCCACGGGACGCGCTATGGCCCCGGGCTCTTTCCTGTTCATCGCACTGCCTCCTCGATCGCGGCGAGAATCGCCTCCGGTTCGTGCACGCTGCCCCCGGGATTCGGGACCAGCAGTGTCTTCGCTCGGCCGGCCGCGCAGCGTTCCACTTCGAAGACCATCTGCCCGAGATTGATCTCGGGGACGACGAAGCTGCGGACCTTTCCGCTCAGCTCCCGGATGATCGCCTCGGGGAAGGGCCAGGCGGTGATCAGGCGCAGGAGGCCGACGCCGCGCCCGCGCTCCCGTGCCATCTCGACGGCGAGGCGCGCCACGCGTGAAGTGATGCCGTAGCAGACGACGACGACCTCCGCACCCTCCAAGCCGTCGCTCTCGAAGCGGATGATCTTGTCCGCGTTGCGTCGGATCTTTTCGACGAGGCGGGGCACCGTGCGTTGCTGGACCGGCGCCGTGACGGCGGGGTAGCCGCGTTCGTCGTGGGTGAGTCCGGTCACATGGATGCGATAATTCTCACCCGCGGCGACCATCGCCGGCACGAGATCGGCCTCCGGCGCGAAGGGCCGGTACGCGGAAGGCGGGAGCGTGGTCTTGCGCCGCGGGACGAGATGGATCTGATCGGCGGGCGGGATGACCACTTTCTCGGTCATGTGTCCGACGACCTCGTCGGACATGACCAGCACCGGCAGGCGATAGGTCTCGGAGAGGTTGAAGGCCTCGATCGTGAGATCGAAGCATTCCTGGGGGGAGTTGGGGCAGAGCGCGATCACTTCATAGTCGCCGTGAGATCCCCAGCGCGCCTGCATCATATCCTGCTGGCCGACGAGCGTCGGCAGTCCGGTCGAGGGACCGCCGCGCTGCACGTTGACGAGCACGCAGGGGGTCTCGGTCATCATACCCAGCCCTAGGTTCTCCATCATCAGGCTGAAGCCGGGGCCGGAGGTGGCGGTCATCGATGTGCGCCCCCCCCAGGCGGCCCCGAGAACCGCGCCCATCGAGGCGATCTCATCCTCCATCTGGATGTAGATCCCACCGATCTCGGGCATGCGCTCGGCCATGCGCTCGGCCACCTCCGTGGCCGGCGTGATCGGATAGCCGGCGAAAAAGGTGCAGCCGGCCGCCAGCGCCCCTTCGGCGGCGGCCACGTCGCCGTTCATGAAATGCTCGCCGGTCAGGACCGCCGCGTGACTACTCACCGGACACCTCCTTCGGCCGCGGCGTCGCGGCCGTCGCGCCGCCGGCGGGGGGATCCCCTTCGCTCACGCTCTCCGAGTAGATCGCGAACTCGGGACAGATGATCTCGCAGAGATTGCAGTCCACGCAGGCGTCCTCCTTGACCGGCTCGGGATAGTGATAGCCCTTCTTGTTGTAGCCTTCGGAAATGCGCAGCACGTCGCGGGGGCAGTATTCGACGCAGAAGCCGCAGCCCTTGCAGCGTTCCAGGATGATCCAGACCCGGCCGTGCGGGCGGTGAAACTGCTGCTCGTCCAGGGGTGTCCTCCAGAAGCGCATAAGTTCGCCTCTCCCTTCGCCCAACCGGGCGCACGCGGCGCCGACCTAGGTGCGCAGCGACATGATCAACAGATCGTGGTTGCGGCCCTCGATGTCCTTGACGAAGCCGGCGAGGGTCCCGTCCTTCTGGAAACCGAGCTTCTCGAAGAAACGGCAGACGGCGGGCTGGTCGCTCATGAGATGGGCCTCGATCTTCTCGAGGTTCTCCGTGACGGCATGTCCCAGGAGCTGGCGGCAAAGATAGCCGGCCAGCCCCGTGCGGCGGAAGTCGGGAGCGACGATGACCCGGATCTCACCGACGTGTGTGCTGAGGCCGTGCAGGCGATGCTCGATCGAGGCCTCGCCGACGATCCGGTCGCCGCCCAAGGCGACGAGCCGCAGCACGTTCCAGTGAGGCGGCGGCGTCATGCGGCGCTCGACGATGTCCCGGTCGGTCACATCCACGCGCAGGTGCAGGCGGTTTTCGGCCGGCAATTGCGCGAAGAATTCGCACAGGGCGAAGAGATCGTCGCGCGCGAGCGGACGCACGGCGACCACCTTGCCGTTGCCGCACTTGAAGGCACGCGGATAGCGGACCATCGACCCCCCCGGCGCTAGTGGCATTCGCGGCCGCGACCGTCCATCGCCTGCATCAGGTCTTCCAGCCGCCGCCACAGATCGTGGATGTTGACCGTCATGACGAGCACGTCCTTCAACTCGCCCTCGCGGGCGCGCAAATGATCGGACAGCACGAGCTCGCTGCGGAATCCCAGCTTCTCCGAGACCCGCACCGCGGCCGTCTGCTCGCGTGGAACCAGACCGTAGAGTTTCTCGATGCGCCGGCGGGTGGCCTCCTGGTAGAGCTCGGCGAACAGCATGGACCCCAGGCCCCGCACGCGGTACGGGCGGGCGACGATGCAGCGCAGCTCGGCGGTGTGGCGCATCCATCCGTAGCGGGGCTGATGGAGCGCCGCGTCGGCGACGATGTCGCCGGCGACCAGGGCGACGATGCGCCAGTGGTCGCGGGCATCGGAACGTTCCATGCGCATGCGCACGTTTTCGATGTCGCTCGGATCCATGCGCAGGCAGAGGCGGTCATCCTCGGGCAACGACAGAAAGAAGCGATGGGAGCGTTCCAGATCCGCGGGCGCGAGCGGCCGAAGCAGGACCTCGGTCCCGTCGCGAAGACGGACGGTTTTCGGGGTAGACTCCATGCGCGACCCCTGCTCCGCCCGGCGGTCCGGAGAAGGAGCCGCGAGCGGGTCATGGCGGATAAGGAAACCGCGTATCAGGATAGCGGATGCGGGCCCGGCAGTAAAGAGCCGCGGGAAACTGCCCGCGGCCCTCGGTGGTTCAGCGTCTGCAAAGGGCCTAGCCGCGACCCATCGCCTCCATGGGATTGAACTCCTTCTTGCTGTAGTCCTTCGGCACCCGGAAGGCCTCGCCCGGGGCGTCGGCCTCCTTGATCTCCAGGATCTCGGTCAGGGTGTTGGTGGTCTGTCCCATGACCGTGATCGCCTGCTCTTGCAGGATGATGACGCCTTCGATCTTCTTCATGCTGGTCATGGCGTCCTTCAAGGCCGGGTTCAGCGAGAGCATGCTCTCCGAGAGGCTGCGATACATCTCCATGTCCACGTGGGCGTCCTTGCCGGCCCACAGGGTTCCCAGGATCGTCATGAACTGGTTCTTCGTCTCCATGTTGTACCGGCGGGTTTCCCAGGGGCCGATCGTGCGGTGCTCCTCGGTCGGGGTCACCGTCGTCGTGGACGCCATCATCTGGAGCATCTGGTTGAACTGGGCGGCGTTGGGATCGTCGGCCGGCAGGATCTTGGAGAAATCGATTGGCAGATCGAGCACGGAGTAGCTCTTCTCGTCGTGGTCCAACAGATAGACTTGCGACAGGTCCAGCCGCAGGATCATGTTCGTCCCGCCGCCCTGAACGGCCATGCGGTCTTTGGCCATCCAGATCGTGACGGTGTCGTCGCGCGCCGGCTGCGATTGTCCCATGATGTTCATCGCGTCGACATGCACGCGTTGAAGGATTCGAGTGTCCGCGACGGCCGCGGAGACGAACACCGCAGCGCAGATGGCAAGGATCAGGCTGACTCTGGCAGGCAGATTCATCGGTTTCCTCCTCACATTCCGAACCGGGGCACCCCCGCTTCGACAAACACCCTCGAACGTTCCCAAACTTCTCTTGCGCGACGCGTCGCTTCCCGTCGGGGGCCGGCCCTGCCGGCCTGGCGGCCCTGCCGGCTCCGCGACCGGCCGGCCGGCTCTACCGGCCGCCGGCGACCGGATGGTCCTCCTGAAACCGCCTCAACCGCTCGTCGACGACGGGGAACTGCTCGCGACCGACGAAGGAGACGCAAGCCCGCAGCCCTTCGGTGCGGCGGCTGCCCGTCGACTCCAGGGTGATCGCGCTCACGCCATAGGGCAGCAGCTCCATCAGCAACTGCTGGCCCGACATGCCGGGATAGGAAAAGGTGAAGTAGAATCCATCGGCCAGCGGTTCGCCCAGGTCGTTGTCATAGACGATCCGAAAGCCGTGCCGCAGGAAGATGCGCTTCAACTCGGCCGCCCGGCGGCCGTATTCACGGGTCGCCGCGACGAAGTCGAGCTCTCCCGAATTGGCCTTACGCATCAACCCGAGCAGGCCCCACTGCGAGGATTGCGGCACGCCCGAGGTCGTGCAGTAGATTCCGCCATGGACGAAGGCGTGGCCCACGTTGGCCGTGCCGAATTTTTCCCGCAGGTGGGGGGACTGCATCCGCAGCAGGGCGGGGGAAATGACCGCGATGCCGATACGCGCCCCCGCGAAGCTGAAGATTTTCGACGAGGAGATCAGGACGAAGTAGTGATCCGTGTACCGCGCGATGGTCGGCTGGAAGGGGGGCCGCCCCGGTTGGGAGTAGTCCTGGCGGAAGTCCATGCCGAGATAGGCGAGATCCTCGATCGCCAGCACGTCGTGCTGCGTGCACAGACTGCCGAGCCCCGCCAGCTCCTCTTCCTTGAGGGCGATCCAGGCGGGATTGTTGGGGCTCGAGTAGAGCAGGCCTCCGATCCGGCCCGCGGCGAAACGTCGCGCGACCTCTTCGATCAGGCGCCGGCCGCGGCAATCCGACAGCTCGAGCAACTCGACCTCCAGGCCGAGGAAGCGCGCCTGGCGCATGCTGACCGGGAAGGAGGGTCCGAGATAGAGGATCGTCTGGCGCCCTGCGAGCCGGTTGCCGGCGATCGCCTGGGCGATGAAGCCCCCTTGCATCGATCCGACCGTAGGGACGCAGCACTCGGCGGGCACCTCGACATCGAGGAAGTTCTTCACGAACCGCGCCGCTTCGAGCTTCAACTCGGGGATTCCGTCGAAGGGGGGATACTGATTGCTCGCCGCCCGTTCCCGCTCGGCCGCCTGCGCGGTCTCGACGCCGATCGGATCGTAGGGCAGATTGGGAATCCCGAACTCCATGCGGATGAAGCGCACCCCCAACTCCTGTTCGATCAACCCGACCAGGCGGTTGGTCTCACGAATGGAGAGGTTGGCCGGATCGAACCCCGTGCGCTCGAGCACCGCCGCGATCTTCTGGCGATCGAAGGGGAGGGTGTCCGTCTGCATGGATCCTCCAACGTCCCGGATCAGGCGCCGAAAGGGGCGAGTATACCGGTTCCCGAGGGGCGGGGGGATGCAAAATGAGGCCGCGGAACCGTGCGCGGGAGCCAGGGTGTTGAGACCAGGGGATGCGAAGGATGGGGCCGCGGCCCGCGGGCCGCTTGCGCCGGGGTTGAGACGATCGGTCCTCGGGTGCACACTGGCTCGCGTGGTATTCGCTTCGGCCGTTGAAGAAGGGAGCCCTGCCATGAACCGATCGCTGGGATGGGGCGCGCGCGACGGTTTGCGCCGCTTCTTCCTGCTCCTTCCCATTCTGATCGCTTGCCATGCCGGAGCCGGCGCCGAGCAGGCCGGGCCGCTCGCGGACGGGGAGGTGGCGTGGGTCCACTTCGACGCCTTCCTCGGCGATCGATTTCTCGTGGCGACCTCCCGTGAGGAGACCTCCGGGGATCCCGCAATCCCAAAGATGGCCTGGTACAGCCCGCCGGCCGAGTTCGGGCCGCTCACCGCAGTGGTCGGGGCGCCGTGCCCGTTTCCCGGGTTGGGGGAATCGCTGGCCGGGATGCGCGCGGGAGAGCGCAAACGCATCACCCTGGCCCCGGAGGCGGCCTTCGGTCCGCGGGACAGCGCGCTCGTGGAGGACTACCCGCGCGTGCGGCGGCTGCCCAGACGCACGGCGCTTTCCGCCCGGGAGTTCGTCGAGCGGTTTCAGATCTTTCCCCTCGTGGGGCATCGCTTTGCCTACGACAGCTACGTTGACGCGGAAATCCTGAGCGTGACGCCGCGCGAGGCGACGCTGGAGCTCCATCCCCACGAGCCGGCGGTCACCGAGACGCCGCTCGGTGCGACCCAAGTCGAAAGTGGAGAGGATGAGATCCGGATCATCTTTCACCCGCGCGTGGGAGCGAGTTGGAGGGATCCGGATGGACGGCGAGGCACGATCGCCGCGGTGGGGGCGGAGACCTTTTCGGTCGACTTCAACCACCGGTTGGCCGGCCGGCCGGTGACCCTGGAGATCGAAGTGCTCGGACGGGCCTCGCGGGACAGCCTGCAGGCGGCGGCCTATCCGTGGCTGGAGGACCATGACGCCGCGCTCGCCCTTGCGCGAAGCGAGCGGCGCCCCGTCTTCCTGCTGCTCTATGCCACCTGGTGCGCCTGGAGCCAGAAGCTCCTCGACGAGACGATGGAAGACCCTCGCGTGAAGACCTTCATGGACCGTTTCGTCTGGGTCCGCGTCGCATCGGACATCCACCGCGACATTCGGGAGCGCTACCAGCAGATGGGCTCGCCGCTGATCGTGCTGATCGACGAGACGGGGCAGGTCAACACCCGTTTCGAGGGCTATCGCGAGGCGGAGCCGCTCTGCGCCCTGCTGCAGGGTTGTCTCACCGATTGGTAGAGGGTTGCCTGATCGACGGGCCGGGCTCTCAGCGGCCGATGAGGGTCGCGGGCACATCCTGGAACAGGAACTGGAAGCGCCCGATCAACAGACTGACGCGCCCCATCACGGTATAGCCGAAAGAAGCGCCGAAGCCGATCATCAGGAAGGTGATGCCGACCTGGGAGATCCCCTTCAGGACGCCCGTGTGGGGGGCGCTGAAGTAGAAGTAGATCAGGATGGAGACGACCCCGACGAAGAGGATCAGGCTTCCGATGAAGGCGATCGGCGGGACGCTCCAGGGCGGCGCCGGAACGGTGCCCCGGAGCTGCGTGAGAATCCGCTCTTGCATGACCGCCGGGATCAGGTAGCCCGACCAGGCGGCGACGTAGAAGGCGATCGCGTAGCGGCTGATCCACTGGGTGCGGCGGCTGAGACGCAGCAGCACGAGCAACCCGAGCAGGCCGCCCGGAACGAGCCAGAGATCACCCTGCTGGAAGACGGGCACGACGAACTTGCGCAGCACCGAGGCATAGAAATAGTTGACCACGTAGTAGCCCGCCGAGACGCCGACGAGCAGATGCTCGGCGGCGCGATAGAAGGGATTGTCCCGGTAGAGGAGCGAGAAGATCGCGATCGTCAGGATCGCCGCCACCCAGATGCCCGCATCCGATCCCATGCGTCCTGCGCCCCCTTGCTCGAGAGTCCCCGGATGCGCGCTGCCCCCGCCCCCGGGCCATCCCGCCTCGCGGCCCGCGCCCGTTCTCCGTCGGGCGGTCGGCCGCCCGCTTCCGTTACGGTTCGCGCGCGTCCGGCGCGCCCGCGCGATCCGTCCCGCCTTTCCTCCGTTGGAGGAAGTAGCCGACGTTGCCGAGCACGATGAAGCAGACGATGAGCAGATGCGCCATCGACTGCGCGTCCATGCCGCGCACGCCCGCGCCCTCGCGGCCGATCAGCTTCTCGTACTCGGCGGCGCCCTTCAGCCCCCCCAGGAATCCGCTCAATTGCCCTGTCTGGAAGTACGGGTAGATCAGCACCGCCTGAATGGCCGTGTTGCCCGCGATGACCTTCCGGCCGTAGGTGCCGCCGGCGAAGATCACCCAGTACTCGGCGAGCGCGCTGCCGGAGATCGAGACGATCAGCGCGATGTCCGCATAGTTGGCGGTCGCCTGCACCAGCGGCAGCTCGACGGTCGGGGTGCGATAGTGGTCGGTCGGGAAGGTCCGGGCGATGCTCTCACCCATGCGCAGCATGGTCGCCGAATAGTCGGGGTTGTAGCCCAGGAAGACGTAGTCGGTGCCGTAGGTCTTTCCGAACTCCGCGGCCGTTTCCCGCAGGATGCGCTCCCCGATTCCGGTTCCGCCGGCGTAGTTGGTGAGCGCGACGACCCGCACGTTGCGGCGGAAAAGATGCCTCAGCGTCGCGTAGCTCATCGGATCGAGCTCGGCCATCACATCCGGCTCATAGTCGAAGCTGTAGAGGACGACATCGTCCGGGGCGAGCGCTTCGATCGCTGCATGGTAGGCGATGGCCTCGCGCGAGATCCGGATCGGGAGGTGGAGCGGGAAGATGAGCGGCAGCGCGACCGCCGCGCCGATGACGAGAAAGATCACGCGCCGGTCCACATCGGCCAGGAGCGCGCGGAAGCTCCAGCGGCGGGAGGGTGCGGGGGCGGGCCGTCCGGTGGGGGGCATGGGCGTCAGACCCCCTTGCCGAGGTAGGTTCGTTCGATGCCGGTGATGATCTTGATCGCGGTCGCGGTCATGCCGAGACCGACACCGATCATCACGCCGCGCTTCGCCGCCAGGTTCGGGTATTCGAGGATCAGGTTGGAGACGAAATCCAGGTGGATCATCTCGCCGAGCGGAACCCGCCCGAGCATGACGATGACGCCGGCGGTGAGGAGCAGCGCGGCGTGGAAATTGCGTGCGCGGAAGGCGCGGTAGGAGGCGCTGGCGACGTAGAAGGCGAGCAACGCGAACATCGTCGCCTGCATCGGGGCCTGGATGTGCTGGAACATCCAGGGATAGGGACCGCGCCTGGGCGAGAAGATCGCGGCGGAGGCGATCATCAGGAACAGCCCTCCGAGGGTGATCAGCGAATAGCGCCAGCCGCTGTCGCGCCGCGCGATCTTCTTCCAATGGTAGACGAACAGGCTGATCACGCCCAGGATGAGGGTGATTCCGAAGACGACCTGCTTCCAATCGAGGACGTTGTTGTAGCGGGCGGCGATCCAGGGATTGGGCGTGAAGTGCTGGATCAGCATCAGCATCCCGATCAGGAAGCCGAAGACGACGGGCCCCGTTTTTTTCATGCGGTCTCCTCTAGCCCAACCAGCCCCGCACATCCTGTCCGGCCCAGAGCAGAACGGTGGCCAGCAGCAGCATGGCGAGAATGAGGATCTTGGCGACGTCCTGGCCCTTCAAGGCGCCGAGCAGCAGCGGCTCGCGCGACAGGTAGACGCTGCCGGCATACAGTTCCTCGCCGATCAGCGTGTAGTCGCAGGCGCTGATGAAGAAGGGCAGCTGGGAATCGGAATCGGTTCCGGCGATCTGGATCGCGCCGGTGGCGTTGCCCGTTTCGGCCAGCACGAGGCTTTCCGCGTAGAAGTGGCCGATGAAGAAATTCGTCGCGGGCCGTTCGCGCATCATGATGCCGACGACCGCCGCGGCATAGCCGAATTGGCTCTGGGTCGTGTAGTAGATGTCGTCCGGGTTGTATAGGTCGGGCCGCCCGACTTCCGTATACGCCTCGCGCACGACCTCCTGGGCGACGGTCATGACGATTGCGTCGCGATTGGGCATGATCAGGCGCGTCTCGTACGTGCCCGCCCGGCGCGCCACCTGGCTCAGGATGTTGATGCTGGCGACCGTGGCGACCTCTTCCATCGGATCGAGGCCGGGGGAGTAGAGGATGGGGCGTCCCATCTCGGTCGCGCGGCCGACCGCCTCGTCGACCGCCTCGAGACCGGCGATGCGCCGGATGTAGAGGTCGGCGCCGCGGCGCGCCCGGGAGATGAAGTAGATGATCGTCGCTCCGAAGGCGAGGGTGGCGATGGCCGTCGGGAGCCGCGCGGCATTGAACCAGCCCGTTACGATCGCGGGCTCCGGGGCGACGCCGGCGCCGGCCGGCTCTCCGGGCGCGGCATCCACCGGCACGCCGGGGGCGGGCGCCGCCTGGCCTCGCGCGAGGCCGGGCCCCAGGCAGGTGGCGAGGACGAGCAGCGCGAGGACGAGCCGCAGGCGT
>JAZDGX010000193.1:0-23088 GCA_043806645.1 Candidatus Eiseniibacteriota bacterium
TAATGGCGATGTCCACCCGCGTGTCAGGCCTGCATTCCATTCTTCGCAACTCCGCTTCTTTCCGCGGCTCCGCCTCCATGGACCGGCCGCGCGGGCCGGTGTGGGCGAAACCTCGCGCCCGGCGCTCATCTTGCGTGCGGTCGCGCGTGGCGGCAACTCGTTTTCCCGCTGCCTCGTTTCCCCACTGCCGCTGCGGCGCGCTCCGCCCGCAGGGCTGCGGGGGCGCGCCTTGACCCTCGGCCGGCGATTGTGACACTGTCTCTGCCGGCGCGATGCGGGCGCTGCGGAGAGGCGGCGAGGAGGATCCCCCGTGAAGACATTCAGCGTGCGCACGAGCGAACGGATGCAGATGGTCGACATCACCCGCGAGGTTCAGGCGGCGGTCGAGGCGGCCGGGCTGCGATCGGGCATGGCGCTCATCTTCGTTCCCCACACCACGGCGGCCGTGACGATCAATGAAAACGCCGATCCCAGCGTCGCCCATGACATCCTGGCCGATCTCACGCGCCTTGTCCCGCCCGCCCAGCGCTACTACCAGCACGCCGAGGGCAACAGTGCGGCCCATCTTCTGTCCACGCTGGTCGGCTGTTCGCAGACCGTGCTCGTGGAACAGGCGCGTCTGGTGCTGGGCACGTGGCAGGGCATCTACTTCTGCGAATTCGACGGTCCTCGCGACCGCCGCGTCATCGTCCGGCTCGTGCCCGCGGCGAAGGGGTCGCCGGAGTGAGCCGATCTGGATACGGCGACGAAGGGGTCGCCGGAGTGAGCCGATCTGGATGCGGCGACGGGGGGGTTCCAGCGGGCCTCTCCCCGAAGGACCGCAGCCGGTCCTTTCCCGAGGATCGGATCGTGCATCGGGATCGCGGGGTCCGGAAAAGGACCGAGCAGCTCCGTTGGAGAAGCTGCTCGGAATCCGTGTCGAGGGGCGTACTCAGTCTTGAGGGCTGATGGCGCTGACCGGGCATTCCTCGGCGCACGCGCCGCAGTCCGTGCAGGTTTCAGGGTCGATGATGTACTTCGGATCCCCTTCGCGTATCGCTTCCACAGGGCAGACTTCCTTGCAAGCTCCGCACATGGTGCACTCATCCGAGATGACATGGGCCATTGCCAGATACCTCCGCTTCTTTCCGGGTCGCTGCTCTCGTCCGCCAGGGGCGAACCCCGCCGTCAACAGTGCGGGCAGGAGATTATCGGTCCTCTTGCCGGCATTCGTCCACCGAAATGTCCCGCGTCCGCCTGAGGCCGCGGACGCGACCCGGATTTGCCCTGCTCCACGCGGCGTCGGATGACAAACCCCGGGAATCGTGCTTACATGATGCGCGTCGCGAAGCGGGAGGCGCAGGTGAGGAGAGGAAGCGGCATGCTGGTCCCGACGCTGGTGATGGCGGTGATCGCCGTGGGGCTGTTGATCGTGGCCGTTATGAGGGGGGGAGACGCGCATCTCCGGGGTCTGCGCGCCGCGATGGACATGACCCTCCCCATCCTGCCGCTGCTGGTTTTTGCCATGGTAGTGGCCGGCCTGGTCCAGGAGCTCGTTCCCCGCGAACCGCTGGCTCGATGGATCGGGCAGGAATCGGGCCTGCGGGGGATCCTGATCGGCACTGTGGCGGGCGCCTTCTCTCCGGGAGGCCCCTACGTCAGCCTGCCCATCGTCGCCGGCCTTCTTCATGCGGGCGCCGGCGTGGGCACGACCGTCGCCTTTCTCACCGGCTGGTCGCTGTGGGCCGTGAGCCGCCTGCCGATGGAGGTCGGGATCCTGGGATGGAAATTCGCGCTCGTACGGCTGGCGAGCACCTTCGTCTTCCCGCCCCTGGCGGGGCTGATTGCCCAGGCCCTCTTTGCCGGGGTCAAGCTGGGATCCACTCCGCGGTGAAAGGGGGTCTCTTGAATCCCGCGATCACGATTCGCCCGCGCCGCCCGCAGGACGAGGATTGGCTATCTCGTCTGCTTGCGGAGTCCTGGGGTTCGACGCGCGTCGTCACCCGAGGAAGACTGCACGATGCCAATCGGTTGCCGGCCTTGGTGGCGGAGTGCGACGGACATCCCGCCGGAGCCTTGACGTATCGCATCGAAGGGGAAGAGTGCGAACTGGTCACCCTGAACAGCCTTCTCGAGCGACGGGGCGTCGGGAGCGCGCTTCTGAAGAGCCTGATCGGCCTTGCTCGGGAAGCCGGCTGCCGCCGGGTGTGGCTGATCACGACCAACGACAATACGCCCGCCCTGCGTTTCTATCAGCTTCGGGGGATGGGGCTTGTGGCGGTGCATCGTGGAGCGGTCGATCGTTCGCGACGCCTCAAGCCGGAGATCCCGGCGGTTGGTCTCGATGGCATCGCTTTGCGGGATGAGATTGAGCTCGAGATCCTGCTCTGATTGTGGATCGAAGAATGTGCGCGGCAGGTTTCGAGACACGAAGAAACCGATTGCTTGTCTTGCAGTTACGGCATCCAGCCCATCCCCGGGCTCCTTTCCGGAGGTCTCCCGGCGCCCGGGCTGGCGCAATCCTTGAGGGCTTATCCGCCGGACTCGAAGAACCCTTCGGGTTTCGGGCCCAACTGGGCAGCATTCGCTCCACTTGGGACCCGAGCAGCACGCACAATCCTCGACCCACAACAAATCTGTCAAATCAGGCTTGACGGGAGGAACCAAAATCGGTACATTTTGTCTAGTAACATAGTAGACTATCCTCGGTGGAGGAACGATCCGGCCATGAGAATCACGACTCGCGGGCGCTACGGGATGCGCGCGATGGTGGAATTGGCGCGCGGCCACGGTGGGGCGCCGATGATGATGCGCGAGATCACGGAACGCCAACAGATCCCCCGCAAATATCTGCATTCGCTCCTCGCCGACTTGAGAGACAGCGACTTGGTTCGCAGCCATCGCGGCAGCCACGGCGGCTATGTGCTGGCTCGCGAGCCCTCGGAGATCACGGCCAAGGACGTCCTGGTCGCCCTCGAGGGCAAGATCTCATTGGTCGATTGCGACGGGCTCAGGCCGAAGTGCAAGATGTATCCTTCGTGCGCCACGCGGTCGCTCTGGGCCGACTTGACGGGACTTCTCGACGAACATCTCAAGCGAGTGACGCTGGCCGATCTCGCCAACGGCGGGCCGCCGAAGGCCGACGAGCCGGACTAGGTCACAGGCGACACGACGATGCGACGCCCGGGCGGGCCGCGACGGGCGCCCGCGCATGCTGGAGAAACCCGTGTCACGCATATATCTCGATCACAATGCCACGACCCCGCTCGATCCGCTCGTCCTGGACGAGATGCTCCCGTATCTGAGGGACCGTTTCGGGAATGCCTCCAGCGTCCATGAGGCCGGGAGGGAGGCGCGTCGCGCGGTGGAGCAGGCCCGCGAACGCGTGGCGGCCTTGATTCATGCCGATCCCGCCGAGATCGTCTTCACCAGCGGCGGGACGGAAGCGGACAACCATGCCCTGCGGGGGGTGTTCGCAAAAGGCGGGCGCGACGGGGATGAGAGACCCCATCTGATCACCTCGGCGATCGAGCATCCCGCCGTCCTCAACACGGCCCAGATGCTCGAAAAGCGGGGGTACGGGGTCACCTATCTGCCGGTCGATGCCCGGGGGCGGATCGATGTGGCCGCCGTGGCGGGGGCCATCCGGTCCGAGACACGCCTGATCTCCGTCATGCTGGCGAATAACGAAGTGGGCACGCTGCAGCCGGTCGCCGAGCTCGCGCCGCAGGCACGCGAACGGAAGATCCTGCTGCACACCGATGGCGTGCAGGCGCTCGGGCGTATCGCGATCGACGTGCGGGCCCTGGGCGTGGACCTGCTCAGCATGTCCAGCCACAAGATCTACGGTCCCCAGGGCGTGGGCGCGCTCTTCATCCGCCGCGGCGTTTCCGTTGGCCCCTTGATCGTCGGCGGCCATCAGGAACGCCGGCGCCGTGGCGGCACGGAGAACGTGGCCGGCATCGTCGGTTTCGGCAAGGCGTGCGAGCTGTGCGGACAGGGACTCGAGCAGAACGCAGCGCGGACCGCGGCCTTGCGCGACCGGCTGGAGCAGGCGATCCTCCGGCGCATCCCGCACGCCACGATCAACGGACATCCCACGCACCGGCTGCCCAACACGCTGAACGCGGCCTTCCGCTTCGTCGAGGGCGAGGCCCTGCTCATAAATCTCGATTTCGAGGGCGTGGCCGTCTCCACGGGATCGGCCTGTTCCTCGGGAGATCTGAAGCCCTCGCACGTGCTGATCGCCATGGGCATCTCGCCGGTGGACGCGCATGGCAGCCTGCGCTTCTCCTTGGGGCGGACGACCACCGAAGCGGAGATCGACGCGGCGCTGGAGGTTCTAGTGCGGGTGGTCGAGCGCGTGCGGAGCATGTCGCCGATGTACAGCGATTTCTTGAAGGGCCGCGAGGCTTCCGCCGGACGGCGAGGATGAGTTCCGTCCGGGCGTGTGCCGGGACGATGCTCGCGAACAAAGGGGATGGAGGCCATGGAGCCCTATACCGAGAAGGTGATGGATCACATCCGCAACCCGCGCAACGTGGGTGAGATCGCGGACGCCGATGGGGTGGGCGAGGTGGGCAACCCCGTCTGCGGCGACATGATGCGCCTGACGATCAAGGTCCACGAGAATCGCATCACCGACGCGAAGTTCAGGACCTTCGGCTGCGGCGCTGCCATCGCGGTGAGCAGCATGCTGACGGAGCTGGTCGTCGGCAAGACGATCGAGGATGCGCTGCGCCTCTCGAACCGCATGGTGGCCGAAGCGCTGGACGGCTTGCCTCCGATCAAGATGCACTGCTCCGCCCTGGGGGAGGATGCCTTGCGCGCGGCGATCCGCGATTACATGTCGCGGCAGGGCCGGATGCTATGCGTGTGCGGTGAGGAGGACTGCCCCCATCGCCACGAATGCGAGGAGCGCAAGCAGGTCCATGACGCCACCCACTCCGCCGCCCACGGACATGCGGAGCACGAGGCCTGATTCACCAAGGAGCATCGTCGTGGCCGAAGCCAACGTCCGACCCGCGGCTCCGCTGGATGCAGAGTACCTGCGCGAGCGGATTGGAGAACTCAAGCGCGACCGCGACGCGGTGATCCTGGCCCACAACTACCAGTTGGGCGAGGTGCAGGACATTGCGGACCACGTCGGTGACTCCCTTGAGCTCAGCCGGATCGCGGCGCAGTCCCCGGCCGGCGTGATCGTCTTCTGCGGCGTGCACTTCATGGCGGAGACCGCCGCGATCCTCGCTCCCGGCAAGACCGTCCTGCTGCCCGTGCTGGATGCGGATTGCCCGATGGCCCGCATGGCCGATGCCGACGCGCTGCGCCGCATGAAGGTCCGCCATCCGGGGGCGGTCGTGGTCTGCTATGTGAACACCACCGCGGAGGTGAAAGCCGAGTGCGACGTCTGCTGCACTTCGGCCAATGCGGAGAAGATCGTCTCCCAGATCCCTGAGGACAGCGAGATCCTCTTCGTACCCGATCGGAACCTGGGGCATTACGTGGGGGCCCGAACCGGCCGGCGCATGCTGCTGTGGCCGGG
Source organism: Candidatus Eiseniibacteriota bacterium (assembly GCA_043806645.1). Classification (GTDB taxonomy): domain Bacteria; phylum Eisenbacteria; class RBG-16-71-46; order CAIMUX01; family WJJG01; genus JAZDGX01. Next base: position 5,522 of record JAZDGX010000193.1, read on the forward strand.
GCACTGCCCGCCGCACGCCCGCATCCGTCCCGCAGACATCCTCGCCAAGAAGCGCATCTTCCCCGCGGCCGAAGTCATCGTCCATCCGGAGTGCTCGGCCGCCGTGATCGCGCTGGCGGATGCCGTGCTCAGCACGGGGGGTATGGTGCGTCACGCGCGTGCGAGCCGGGCGCGGGAGATCATCGTCGGCACCGAAATCGGCATGATCCATCGCCTGCAGCGGGAGAATCCCGCGACCTTCTTCATCGCCGCGTCCGAGCAGGCGGTCTGTCCGAACATGAAGAAGATCACGCTCACGAACGTCCTCCAGGCGTTGGAGCGCCTGCAATACCGGATTGAAGTGCCGGCGGAAATCGCCCGGCGCGCCGAACAGGCGGTGAATCGCATGATCGCCGTGAGCGGATGACGATGAGCGCGGAGGCGAATTCCGAGCGGGCGGGCGAGCGGGGCGCGATGGACGCCCTGCGCGAGTGGCTGGCGTCCTGCCCCGGCGCTGTCGTCGCCTTCTCGGGCGGCGTCGACAGTTCCCTGCTCCTGGCGGTGGCGCAGGAAGTGCTTGGTCGGCGCGTCCTCGCCGTCACCGCGCGTTCATCCCTCTCCTGCGGCGCGGAGCAGGCGATGGCGCTGGCGGTGATCCGCCATCTGGGTGCGCGCCACCGCATCATCGATTGGGACCCCCTGCGGCTGCCTCCGGTGCGGAACAACGATCCGGATCGCTGCTATCACTGCAAGCACGCGGTTCTGCAGGCGGTGCGCGCACTTGCGCAACGCGAAGGCACGGCGGTCGTGCTCGATGGCAGCAACGCCGACGACCGTGGAGACTACCGCCCGGGCGTGCAAGCGCTGCGCGAACTCGGAATCCGCTCTCCGCTGGCCGAGGTCGGCATGGGCAAGACCGCGATTCGCGCGCTGGCACGGTCGCGGGGCCTTCCCAATTGGGACGCGCCCGCGTTGGCCTGTCTGGCGACCCGCGTGCCGTTTGGAGAGGTGCTGACGCCGGCTCGGCTGGCGCGGATCGATGCCGCCGAGGAACGGATCCGGGCGGTCGGAATCGGTCAGGTGCGGGTGCGCGATCATGACGGAGAGGCGCGCATCGAGGTGTCCGCGGAAGAGCTGCCGATCCTGCGCGAACATTCCCGGTGGCGGGAAATCGAGGGTGCGCTCGCGGGACTCGGGTTTCGCTCCGTCGTGCTGGATCCGAACGGATACCGCCAGGGATCGTTGAACCGGTTTGCCAAGGGGACGCAGCGACAGGATTGAGCGCTCATGCCTGCGCGGGCCTGCGGCCACGCGCGGTTGCCGGGGACCATGCATGCGCGAGGCCCATCACAGCTTTCCAGTGATTCATGTCACGCCCGGCGGGGCGCGCGAAGCGCGCGACAACGTGGCCGAGGAACTGCCCCTCGATATCCACGTCGGGGAGCGGTTTTTTGCCTCGGTCATGCGGACGCCCGGAGATGAAGTGGAGTTGGCGGTGGGTCTGCTGTTCGCCGCCGGCATGCTGCTGCGTCGCGAAGATGCTGCGGTCGTCGAGCACCGGCGGGACTTCAATCCGGAACAGGTCCGCCTGCGGCTGGTCTCGAGTGAATGGAATGCGGTCGTTGCGGCGGCGCGTTACCGAACTGAGGGGACTGGAATCCGCTGGCAGGGCGCCTATGGCGGCAGCGGGTCGGCCGAGACGATGGACCGGGTGGCCGCGGTGATCGAGAGCCTGCGTGGCCGCTGCTCGAATCCGGCGACGGTCCCCGCCAGCCGGTTGACGAGCATGCTCGAGCGGATGATCGCGCGCCAGGTGCTGCGTCACGCGACGTTGGGCACGCACGCCATGGCGCTTTTCGACTACCAGGGGGATCTGCTCGCCTTTGCCGAGGACGTCGGGCGTCACAATGCGCTCGACAAGGTCATCGGACGCGCGGTCCTGCAGGACCGGCTGGCGGATTGCCAGGTCTGCATCGCTTCCAGCCGGGCCGCGTTCGATGTCGTCCGCAAGGCCGCTGTGGCAGGCATCCCGATTCTCGCCACCGTTTCCGCTCCGACCGCGCCGGCGATCGAGTTGGCGCGCCAGGCCGGCATGACCCTGGTCGGCTGTCTGCGCGAGGATTCGCTGCGCATCTACGCGGGCGCACAGCGGGTCGTGCGCGGCGTCTGAACGCGGTTGCCGCCGCGACTGCGCGCCGGCAGGCCAGGGATGCCAGGGATGCAGGCAGGCCGGCGGTGTTAAAGGCGGGACGTCAATTCCGCGCGCACGCCCGCGAAGGGCGGTTCGTAGTGGCAGACCCCGCCCGAGCAGACGATGCCGCCGCGTTCCTCGCCGAAGCGGACCTTCAGATTGTGGTTGTCGCTGAAGGACCAGGCGAGTTCGAGCGCGATCCAGGTGTCCTCTGAATCGTATTCCGCGATCGGTTCGGAGGCATGAATCAGCGACAGCGTCGCCCCCCGCGCGTAGCCGACCGACAGACTCAGATCGAGAGCGACCTCACGGTAGTCCTGCGGCTCGCTGCCCCGCACCTGATTCGTCCAGGACTGAGCCTTGGCGTGCAGCTCGAGCGAGGTCGCCGGCGTGAGGTAGTAGACCGCTTCCATCCGCGGGCCGGAGTAGGCGCGCAGACTGTGGCTTTCGAGCTCCTCCTCGCGAACCCATTCACCGCCCAGCTCGAGCGCCCCGCGGCCCCACCAATCGCGACGCGCGCTGCCTTCGACCGCGAGCCGCGCCCCCGGTTCATGCGCCGCTTCGGCCCAGGACCAAGCGGTCTCGAACAGATCATCCCCGCGATTGGCGGTCAGCGTGACCCCCAAGCCCCGTTCATCCCGGCCCCCGTTGATCGGCTGTCCCGCCGTGTTGGCCGGAGGCAGCGTGGAATAGGGGGCATCGAAATCGCGGTAGTGTTTGCCTTCGATCAGCCAGGCGTACCCGGGCAGGCTGAAGGTGAAGGCGCCATAGACGGCGCGGCCCTCGCCGTCACTCACCCCGATCCATCCCTCGCGCGGATCCCGCATGCCCCAGACATACCGCTGCGCGGCCTCGACGACGCCGTCGAAGAACCCCCGCGACCATTGGATGCTGCCGCCGGCGAGCTCCTCGACCGGCTCGCCCAGCACCAGATCATGGGCGGTGGTCGCGGAGCCGTCGCGGCTCGCGTCCCGGCGGACATAACCGGCGCCCGCCGCAAGCCCCGGCGTCAGGGCGTAGCGCAGCTCCAGGCCCGATAGCAGATCGTCGCGCTGGCGCGTCTCATCGTTGCGCGGGCGGCCGCAGAGCGCTTGGCCGGCCAGGCCCTTCCAGCGCACGGAACCCCGTACGCCATCGATGTCCCGGTCGAGACGGACGATCTCATCCTCCTCGGCGCGCAGGAGCAGCCCCCGCCCGAAGGTCGCGTAGAAAGTGCCGGCGCGCACATCGGCGAAGGTCCCGCGGTATTCGGCGAAGCGGCGGCTGATGCCGTCGAAAGACTCGGGGTCGTAGCGCTGCTCCTCGTCGAATTCCAGGCGCGCGCCGAGCAGCCAGGGGCCTCGGGAGTACTGGAGATCGAACTGGTTCAAGTACGAGGCGGCGCGACTGCCCTCTTCGATCCAGACGCCGGCGCGATTGGTGGAGCAGAGATTGCCCGGCAGATCATCGGCTTGCGCCGACGCGCGCAGGCCGGGACCCGTCAGGGCGAACAAGGCTGCCCCTCCGAGCGCGAGGGTACGGAGAATCGCCGCCACCCTCATCGTGCCGCCTTCCATTTCCCCGCTCCCGCAACGAAGGTGAAATCGACCGCGCGACTGAACGTGGGATCGCCCGTCGATGTCGCCGTGAGGCGCACGCGCACGGTGGTCGCGCTGGTCGCCCGCACGTCCACTACGTATTCATTGATCGGCGCGCCCACCGCGACGCCCTCCAACTCGAGCACCGGGCCGTAGCACAGGCCTTCGTTGTTGCAGATTATCGGAAGCTCCCAGGGGTGCGGATTCTCGAGCGAGGAGACCTGCAAGAGAATCGTGTCTTCGAACAAGCCCGTATTGGTCAGCTCGAAGGGCGCTTCCAGGAATTCCCCGACCGTGCCGTGGACTTCGGTCTCCGCCGCGCTGAGATCGAAGCGATACTCGGAGGACTCGGCCCGCAAAGTGAAGATGAGCGTATCGGCCAGCGCGGGCAGATTGGTCGATGCGGCGACGAGCCCGATCGTGGCCGTCCCCGGCGCGGAGGCCCGCGCATGCAGACGCACGCTTTCGGTCGTCGCGCCGGCCGAAAGCGGAATCAGGCGGGGCAGGGCCAGGGCCACGCCCTCTGCATCGGTCCAGTAGAGCTCCCAGCCGTCCGGGATGCTCTGCAGCGGCGCGGGCGAATCGACGATCAGGATGTCGTTCAGCGTTCCGGTGTTGGCGATGCGCGCCGGGAGCAGAACGGGAGTGTCGATCGCCAGGTCGACCTCGCTGCCTTGCGGTGCGGTCACCTGCAGGCCGTAGCGATCGGCGGTCACGTGGATCGACAGCGTATCGGCCAGTCGGGGATCGCCCGTTGAACGTGCGACCAGCACCGCCGTGCCGACGCCTGAACTGTCGGCCTCGACGCGAATGCCGAATTGATCGATCCGCTGATCGCTTTCGACGAGCAGCCCGTGCGGGGTCGCGACCTCGGTCGAATCGGCGTAGACGAGCGCGAACCGCCAGCCCGCGGGCAGCGTTTGCAGCTCGGCGGGGAGATCGAGAACGATGAGATCATCGTGCACGCCGCGATTCACGAGGGCGAGGGCCAGGCGCGCGGGAGTGCCGGCGACCATCCAGACGGCCGTTTCATCGGTCGTGAGCGAGAAGTCGTAGAGTCGCGCGGTGATGTCGAAGAACAGCGTGTCCACCAGGGAGGGTTGCCCGAGCGATTGCGCCACGAGCCCGGCGCGCCCCACGCCCTCGGTCGTCGCCGTGACCTTCAGGCGCAACGGCGGACCTTCCGCGCCGGCCGGCAGGGTCACCACGGATGGCGCCGGCAGATCGCCGCCGCTCACCGTGGCCAGGGACAGCGTCCATCCGGATGGCATGTCCACCAGCTCGACCGGGAGCGATACCGCAATGGAATCGTCGAGCGAGGCTTCGCTCGTAAGGCGGAAAGAGGCGAGCTCCGCGCGACATACAACGGCGCGGATCTCCGTCTCCGCGGCGTGCAGGTCGAAGCCGTAGTCGCCGGCCGTGAGATTGAACGTCAGCGTGTCGGCGAGGAAGCTCTCGCCCACGGAGGCGACGGCCAGCCCCACCGTACCCACGCCCGCATCGGGCGCAAGGAGCTGGATGCTCAAGCCCTGCGCGGAGGCCCCCGCCGCGAGGGGCCAGAGTGCAGGCAGCTCGAGCGGTGTCTCGCCCGAACCCACGAGGATGGAGACCTCCCAGGAGTTGGGCGCATCCCGGAGCGCAGCGGGCAGATCGATCGCCAGCGTGTCATGCAGCGTCCCGGTGTTGACGAGCGAGAAGTCGATCCGCCGCGAGCCGCCCGTGGGAATGCCGATGTCGAGCGCGGGCGCGGAGAGATCGAAGTCGTAGAAATCCTCGTCCGGCGGGAATATGGGCTCCATCGCCGCCTGCACGATCTCCCGATCGGTCTCGCCGACAGGCCGCTGGAGAAACGCCACGATTGATAGATCCGCGCGTTTCCAGGACGGATCGAGCGTGAACGACATCGTGCGGGTTAACGTCTCGCCTCCGGCCAGCACGACCGCCTCGCTACGGCCCGCGCGGGCGACGTAGCTCATGACCGCCGCGCCCGTCGTGCCGGGATTGAGCGCCTCGTGTTCGACGACGACGGCGAAGAGATCGAGATCCTGCGGCTCGCTGCCCGGATATCCCGAGACCGCGAGTTCGAGCGAGGCGAGGTTACCTTCGACGGTGGAGGTGATCTCGAGGAGCGCAGGGCTGTTCAGGACCGCCTCCAGATCGTGGCGCGTGCGATAGCGGTCGTAGCTTGCGGGTGAGCCCTCGCTGATTGCGGCGAGGCCGTTGAAGACACAGACCGGCACGCCGAGCTGGTCCCCAAAGAAGTTCCGGTATGCGGTCACGCGCTCGTCGGCGAGAGTAAACGCGAAGGGGTCCCCCTGACCGAAGGAAGGGTGCCAGTGGATCACCGCCAGCCGCGCCGGGCCTTCCTCTTCGTGCAGGCGGTCGAGCGCTTCCTCGGCATATCCGCAGTTGCCGCACCAGACGGTCGTGAAGAGCTCGGCGATGACGGTGCGCTCGTAACCCGGTGAAGTGCCGGCGGGGCGGGGCAACTCCTGGCCGCACCCGGCCGCCAGGAATGCGCCCAGAAAGGCGAGGATCGAGCGCACGCCAACGGATGGTGCGCGAAGGCTCACGGCCGGGGCTTCCCACGCGCGTCGGCCGAGTCGGCCTCCGCGCCGGACGCGTGCGTGGAGTCGTCCGCCGCGGGCGTTTCATCCCCCAGGCCGAGGACGGCGCGGATCTCGCGCTCCAGACCGATCTCGTCGCCGGGTTTGTAGCCGACGTGATGGAAGGCGAGTTCACGGCCTGGCTTCAGCAGGCAAACGGAGGGCACCGCGGAGACTTGATAGAGCCGCTTGACGTCGTTGTTCGTGTCGAGCAGTACGGGAAGGGTGAAGCGCCTGCCGGTCACGAAGGGCTTCACCTGGGACACCGTCTTGGGACCGTCGATGGAAATCGCGAGAATCTGCAGGCCCTTCGCGCCGTACTGTTCGTGGAAACGCTGCAGGTGCTGCATTTCCTGCGGACAGGGAACGCACCAGGTGGCCCAGAAGGAAACGAGCACCGGATGTTCCGCGTTGATCTCAGCCAAGTGGATGGTCTTGCCGTTGAGATCGGGTAGCGAAAAGTCCCCCGCGATCTTGGAGGCGCCGGCCGGCGCCGATGTGCCTGCCGGCGCAAGAAGCGCCGCCCCCAGGAGAATCAGCAGCGGAAAGCCCGGCCTGTCGAATCGCATGATGCCCCCTCCGCGTAGTTTGCCGATGCAAGATCCATCAGCCTATTGGTGCGGCCCCGCACAAGTCAATCGGTTCCATAACTGTCTACACCTTCGAGAGTTGAACTTGTTCCGCAGGCTTGCATGTCCTGCCTGCGGCCCGTATGATGGCGCCGATGTCCGACGCATGAAGAGCCTCAAGCCAATCCCAGAGCAGCACGCCGAGCCTTAGGAGTGGGAATGCCGAAACAGCTTCACTCGAGCGGCCGCGGCAAGCAGACGGGCTATCGCCCGCTCGCGGCCGGTCTGGAAAAGCGCAAGCAGGAGTTGTTCTCGCAACCGGTTCGGCCGGTGACGATTACGCAAGAGATGCGGGTGGCGGACCTGGTGGAGGCGATGGCCGGCATGTCGATCCAGGCCCGCAACATCGGTCTCTGCGCCCAGGTGCTCTCGGGGATGTATGCGGATCCAAAACGCCCGACGGTGCTCATGGGGCTGGCCGGCCCGCTGATCGCCGCGGGACTCCGCAGGGTGATCCGGGATCTGGTCGAATCCGGCGCCGTCGATGTCCTCGTCTCGACCGGCGCGATCCTCTATCAGGACGTCTATCAAGCGCGGGGTTTCAGCCACTATCGCGGCTCGCCCCACGCGGACGACGCCGAATTGCGACGCATGCGCATCGACCGGATCTACGATACCTATGTCGATGAGGATCGCTTCTGGGAGACGGACAACTGGTTCGGCCGCGTCGCGGACACTCTGCCGGCGGGCAACTACTCGAGCCGCCAGTTCATGAATCACGTTGCCGATCAGCTCGACGACGACGAATCGATCGTCGTCACTTGCCGCCGCCGCGGCGTGCCGATGTTCGTGCCGGCCCTCAACGATTCCTCGATCGGCATCGGGCTCACCGATCACCGGCTGCGGGCGGTGGCGGAACGGCGTCCGTCGCTCTGCATCGATTCGATCCAGGACAACCATGAACTGACCCAGATCGTCGTCCAGTCGCCGGCGACCGCCGCGATCTACGTCGCGGGGGGCGTGCCCAAGAACTACATCAACGATTCGGTGGTCATGGGATACCTCTACGGAATGGAGCGCGGCCACGACTACGCCATTCAAGTGACCACTGCGGTGACGGCCGACGGAGGGCTGTCGGGATCGACCCTGAGCGAGGCGCGCTCCTGGGGCAAGATCGATGCGCAGGCCCACTATGCCATGGCCTGGGTGGAGCCGAGCGTTTCCTTGCCCTTGCTGGCGGCCTATGTGGCCGGGCGGCGTCTCACGGTGGGGCGTCCGAAGCTGACCCTGCGCTGGGACGGCTTCATGCTCGCCGAGTTGCGTCATGAGGCCGCGCCCGCCCGGAGCGGATCCCGCCCGAAACGCGCCCCGCGCGTGAAGTCATGAGCAGGCGCGCGTTGCCGTAGGCCGGAGGACGGGCAAGCATGGCCACGCTCTATCTGGTCGCGACTCCGATCGGGAATCTCGAGGATGTCACCTTCCGCGCCGTGCGCATTCTGAGCTCGGTCACGACGCTGGCCTGCGAGGATACGCGGACGACGCGCAAGCTGCTCGCTCGCCACGGCATTGCCCGTCCCGCCCGGCTATTCGCCTGCCATGAGCACAACGAACTGCGCGCGGCGGCGGGCATCGTCCACCTGCTCGACGGCGGGACGGATGTCGCCCTCTGTTCGGAGGCGGGCTATCCGGGTGTCAGCGACCCGGGCTATCGCGTCATCGCCGCCGCGCTCGAGGCGGGCCATCGCGTGGAAGTGATCCCGGGTGCCGGGGCGGTCGAGCCGGCCCTGCTTGCTTCCGGGCTTCCGAGCACGAGCTTCACCTTCAAGGGTTTTCCCCCGCGCCGCCCCGGCCCCCGGCGCCGCTTCGTCGAGTCGGACCGCGAGGCGCCCCACACGCTGATCTTCTTCGAATCGCCGAACCGGGTGGCGGCCTTCCTGACCGATGCGCAGCAGGTGCTGGGAGACCGCCGCGGGGCGGTCTGCATCGAGATGACGAAGAAGTTCGAAGAGGTCCATCGGGGCTGGCTGAGCGAGTTGATCGCCTTCTTCGCCGGGCGGGAGATCAAGGGGGAAGTGACGATCGTGATCGCGGGCCATCACCCGAAGTTCACGCGGGAGGGATCGGGCGCCTGAGGCGCTCAGACGAGCGTGATCAGCAGGACGCCCCCCGTCGCCAACGCGGCCGCGATCAGCTTGCGCCGGGTGAAGGGTTCGCCGAGGAAGATGACCGCCAGAATCAGGATCATGATCGTGGAGGTCTGATTGAGGATGGCGGCGATGCTCGCCTGAGTGTATTTCATGCCGGCGATCCAGAGGACGAGCGCGAGATAGGAACCCAGCGCGGCCCCCGGCACCATGAAGCGCCAACTCCGCGACGGCCGATACATCGCGAGCGCCTCCCGCCGCTGCCGGGAGACGAGCACGATCAGCACGAGCGCCGCCAGAGCCCCCATCTGCCGCACCGTCGTCGCCCACAGCACCGGGGAATGATTGAGCACCGGCTTGGCGAGAACGATCGAGAAGGCGAGAAAAACCATCTCGATCACGCCGACGACGATCCCCCGCAGCAAGTGCTTGCGCGTTCGCCGGCCCGGGGGCTGCAGGGTGCCGACGATCAGCAGACTGCCCAGGATGAGCAGCATGCCGATGAAATCGACGGTCGAAAGCCGCTCGCCGATCATCAGGAAGGCCATCAGAACGACCAGCGGCGAGTAGGCGGTGCTGACGATGGCGTTCACTCCGGCCCCGGCGAGGTTCAGGGCCATGTGGAAGAGCGTGTCAGCGACGGCGATGCCGAGAATGCCGCTCGCGATGAGGATGGCGTAATCGGTCCAGGGGACGTCGCGCACCAACGGCGCTCCGGTCACGGCCATGGTCAGCAGGAGTAGGGGGACGCTCACGGAGGAACGGAAGAGATTGAGCGCCAGCGGGCGTACGCTCTCGGTCGCGCGCTGGATCAGGATGACCGCGAATGACCATACGACGGTGCAGAGCAGGGCGTAGATTTCGCCCATCGCGGTCCTCTCTCTCTTCCGATCCCTGGCGCCGTGCGTGGAGCCGTGAAGAGCGGAAACCGAGCAGTGTACCGGCCCGCCGAGGCCGTGGCAAGAAAGGGCTTCAATCCTGACGCGGACATCCGGTAGGCTGGAGGCGAAGCCGCTGTTTCACGACCCACGGACCCAGCAGGGGAGATCTTCGGCATGGCGCGAGGCAAGACGATTCTCGGGAGCTTCGGCGTTTGCTTGTTGCTGTCGCTCGTTCTCATCGGGCTCATGGTTCCGGGCGCTCGCCTGCTGCTCGGTCCGCACGGCGGTCCCGCCGGACGGCTGCTGGCCCTCTTCGAGAACGGCCCGGCCCGGGCCGCGGCAGCGCTGATCGCCGACGGGGATTTCGAGGCGGTCGGCGATGGCGACCAGTTGCGCGGCCGCGAGCAGGGGGGTTGGTATGAAAGCCGCAACATCGGAGGGGACAAGGAAGCGCGCCTGCAGTTGAAGCTCAGCACGAAGCCGATCGGGAGCAACGCGACGCAGAAGGCGATGATCAAGGGCGATCCCCGCTACAACACCTACCTCTCCCAGCTCTTTTCCGAGCCGCAGCGCAAGCGGTTCTCGCTGCAGTGGGACATCTACGTGCGGGAAATCCTGGCGCCGTTCAACCGCGCCGCCTTCCAGATGATCGGCAGCGCCCATGCCAAGGGCCGGGGCCCCAACGGCAGCGGGCCCGAACGATTCGTCTTCCTCGCCTTCGAGAATGCCGCGCAGCCGGGGAAGATCAACCTCTTCGCCATCGAAGGACGCAATCCCGATCAATGGGACGAACGCACGGTGCTCGTCTCCGGACTCGATCTCGACACCTGGTACACGGTGCGCATCGATGTCGACGTTCCGGGAAAGGCGTACACCGTGTCGGTGGGGGGGGCGACCCAAGCTCCGATTTCCGTGGCCGCCTTCCGCCAGAAGAAGGCCGACCCGCCGGAGGCGCTGACGCACATCAGCTTCGCATCCTGGGACGACGGCCCCGGAACCTTCTACGTCGACAACGTTCGCCAGCCCTGAGAAGGCGGACGGATTGGCGTGGATTCATTCGTGGCGCAGATCCGCGCCTGGCGCGGGCCCCATGGCTGCGCGAGTCCAGCCCCTTGGCTGCGCGAGTCCAGGCTCCGCCCGTCGGGCAATCCTCACTCGATCACAACGAGACGGACTTCGGAGTGGCCACGCGGGGCGACCAGCTTCGAGAAGTAGACGCCCGAACCGACTGCCTGCGCCCTGTCGTCGCGACCGTCCCAGGCCAGGGCGTGGATGCCAGCCGGCAGGCTGCCGCGAAAGAGCGTGCGCACGAGCCGGCCCGTGGAATCGAAGATCGCCAACCGCACCGCCCCGGGGCGCGCGAGCCGGAAGCCGAGGCGCGTCGCCGCGGTGACCGGGTTGGGCCCGCAGACCAGCCGCAGCTCATGCGCCGGGTCCGCGGACAGATCCGCGATTCCCCAGTCATCCAGGACCGCCGGATCGAGCGCGAAGCCCGCGACGCGGACGTCGTCGATGTACCAGCCCTCATCGCCCACCGCCGAGTCGCTGCCGAAGCGGAAGCGGATCCGGGCGGTGCCTGAAAGTCCAGTGAGATCGACGCGGACTTCGTGCCAACCATGGTGGCCGGAGAAGATGCCGCTCTCGGCGGGAAAGGGGCCGCTCGTTCCGCGCACGAGGAAGGGATAGCCCCCCGCGGGCGTGAGGATCTGCCAGCCGCTGCCGGTGTCGATTTCCACCCGCCCGCCGTCGTAGGCGTATCCGGCGTAGGTCGAACTCGTCTCGGCCTGGACGTAGTGCCAGAAGCTGAGCTCGCCTTCCATGGGCGGCAGATCGAAGGGCTCGCTGAGGAGGCCGGCGTCCAGGAGACTCGCGTAGCTGCCGCTGTCCTGTGCGCCGCACTTCCAGCTCGTCGACCCTCCCGGGGTATGATTGCGCTGCGCGCTCAAATGCCATTGGTCCGTGAATCCTCCGGTCACAGCCTGATGGCTCCAGGAGGATGCGCCCTCGAAGTCCGCGGCGAGCGCTTCCTGGGACGGCAGCACGTAGAACTCGTAGGGCCACGCGGGAGCGCCGGCGGGATCGACGGCGACATTGTCGCCTTCATCCTCGGCGTGGACGTAGTACTCGATGTGCGCGGGATAGTCTTGTCCGGGGATGTCCGCCGCATAGTCCGCGGCCTGGACGAGGGTCATCGACACGGCCTGGAAGGCGCCGCCACCCACGCGATAGAAAAGCGTCACCGCATCGAGGTGCATGTCGTCGGTGACGGTGCAGGCGACCGTGTAGGGTCCGGTCGTGTCAGCGGTCCAGGGGAGCTCGGTCGTCTCCGCGATGACGGGCGCTTCAGTGTCCAGGTCCACGGTGAATTCGAAGGGCCCCGCGGGACCGACCAGGGGACAGGTCTCCTGCCGCCCGGACTCGTCCGCCGCATGGATGTAATACTGAATGGTCGTGCCGATCGGTTGAGCGGGAATGTCGGCGTAGAAGGAGTCCGTTCCGGCGATCATGGCCATCTCTGTAAACGAATATGGGTCAACAGGATGCGAGCGCCAGTAGAGGCGCGGTTCGTCCCCCGTCAGCCCCGCGCCGCTGTGGGCGACGATTTCGGCCGACACCCGGTAGGGCTCGTCATCGTCGGCGGTATCGCGCAACGGGATCGTGTAGACGTAGAGATAGCCCGGATCGCCGACGCCCTTGGCGCGACAGTGCAGCGCGTCGGTCGATGCCCAGCTTCCGGTGAAGCCGAGAACCTCATAGCCGGGCATGGCCGCTTGATAGGCGGCGATGGCCGCCGCGTCGGGATGCGATCCGCCCATCACCGGGACGAGCACCTTGTCGTTTAGAATGAGCGAATTCGTGTAGGGCTCGTTGCCGGGCGTCCCCACGCGAAAGATTTGATACGGCGTCCCGTAGGAACTGACTTGCGCGGCGAAGTAATCGACGGCCGCTTCGATCTCGTCGTACTGGGAATGGCTGATCGGGACCTCGCGGATCAGGATCTTGTCGAGCGCCAGGAACTTGGCCCAGCAGTCGATGTGCTCGATGTACTCGTTGTTGACGTCGGGATAGCAGTGATAGGTCCCGATGCCGCAGTAATCGCCGACGATATCCTCGATCTGGGCCACGGTCTTGGTCGGGTTCTCTTCGTAGACCAGCGTCGTTGAGATCGCCACGTCGTGTCCGTCATTCATCCAGTTGCCGCCCGTGTGGATGAGATCGGGGCTGTAGACCGGGAGCGAGAGGAAAGCGCCGAACTCAGCGGGGATTTCGTCGTCGTTGGGCCGGGGGCGGTTGTAGATCGTGTCGATGATCGAGAGCTCGCCGTCGGCGTCGTAGACGAACCAGGGGCCGTAGTCGCGGGTCCAGTAGGAATCGCTAGAGGCATTGAAGAAGATCACGTTGCTCATGTTCACCCCGCCGGCTACGAACGCGTTGTAGGCGTTTTGCTGCTGCGCGGCGGTGACGATGCAGTAGATGATCACATCCTCGGACATTTCGGCCACGATCGCGGTGCTGATGCCGAGCGGATAGCGGATCAACACGCCCTGCATGTGCTCGAACTCAGCGAGGGCGCGGACGGGCTGTGCGGCCGGCGGCGGGCCCGAACGATGCGTGATGCCGATCTGGTCGCGGATCAATTCCTCATCGGGCGTCAGGGCGTGGGGGAGGGATTCGAGCTTTCCCTGCTCAACCTCGCGATAGGTCTGAGCGGAAACGCCAGCGGGCAAGAGAAGAAGGGCGATGAGGGCTGCTCCCGCGATGAGCAGCGCCGGCGGCACGCGGACCGCCCGGCCCGGGGAGATTGCGGGACTCAAGGGACCGAAGGTCGGGGTCGGCCGAAGCGAAGTCGGGAGCATGGTGCGCGCCTCCAGCGAAGCAGGGACCCGTCGCTGTCCTTCCCGGCGCGATTGCCCGGGGCGCGCGCGCCGGTCCTCTTCCGGAGCCCGATCCGGACCCGGGATGGCATGACTCAACCCATTGATCATACCACAGTTGCGGGGGTGGAGGCTACTCGGGTCGAGCGAACCGTTTGTCCCACCACGGCTCCGACGCCAGGACGCGGATGCGGCCATTGGCGGCGAGGTGCTCGAGCAGATGGAAGGCGAGCTCGGCATCCGCGGGCGGGTCGAGCCGCGCGGCCAGCTCGCGGGCGGTCGCTGCCTCGACGCCCGGTTGCCCCAGGAGATCGAGCAGGCGCCGCTGCAGATCGAGCGTCTCGGATGCCGCGCGCTTTCCCGCCTCCACGCCGGGCTGGTGGTAGGCGTTCACGCCGATCAGGGAGGCATAGAGCCCGACCGTCCGCTCGTAGAGCGCGATCAGCGCTCCCAGGCTGCGCTCGCGGACATCGGGCAGGGTGAGCAGAAGCGACGGCCGCCCCGCCTCCGTGAGGGCTTCGCGTGTGCCCAGGAGGAAGCCGAGCAGGTAATCGCCGGTCGTCACGCCGGGATCGACATGCAGGGGCTCCGGCCGGCGCGCCGCCGCGGAGCTATGCCCCGACGATGAAGCAGACGTTCGGCTGCCCAGATCCCGGTCGGCTTGGGACGCGATGAAGGTGACGAAGAAATCGTCCGGTCCCTCGCGGAGCTGCTGCACGAACGCATGCTGGTCCGTCGAGCCCTTGTTGCCGTAAACGGCGAGTCCCTGGTGCACGCGGTTGCCGCGCAGGTCGAACTCCTTGCCGAGCGATTCCATGACCAACTGCTGAAGATAGCGGCTGAAGAGCAGCAGGCGATCGCAATAGGGGAGGACGACCATGTCGCGCAGCCCCCGGCCGCGGCCCACGGTGTGCCAGGCGCGCGCGAGGAGCGCGGCCGGATTGCGCGCGGGATCGGCGGCGCGGGTGAGAGCATCCATCTCGCGCGCGCCTTCCAGGAAGGCGTCGACATCGAAGCCTTGCAGGGCGGCGGGGAGAAGTCCGACCGGAGAAGTCACCGAGAAACGTCCCCCCACCCACTCCCAGATCGGAACGACCGCGAGGAATCCCGTCTCGCGGGCGTAGCGTTCGAGATCGCTTCCCGGCATGGTGACGGCCACGGCCTGAGGGCCGAGGCGGCGTCCCGCGCGTTTCAGGGCGGCTTCGACCTCGAGCATGCCGTTACGCGTTTCCTTCGTGCCGCCCGATTTCGAGATCACGATGATCAGGGTCTCGCCGAGGACCGGCTCCAGTTCCGCGAGGACGCGATCGATTCCGTCGGGATCCGTGTTGTCCAGGAAGTGCGCCCGCATCGGCGCGCCGGGGGACGACAGGGCGTCGTCCAGGAGTTGAGGCCCGAGAGCCGAGCCGCCGATCCCGATGAGGAGAAAGTGCCTGAAGCGGGGTGCCGGGCCCGATCCGGCGGAGCGCGGCGCGCCGATCTGCCCTGCATGCACGCCGGCCGCGAAGTTCTTGATCTGTAGCAATGCCTGCCGGATCGCTTGCCCGGTCGCCGGGTCGGGGGCGAGATCGGGCGAGCGAAGCCAGTAGTGTCCCACGGGGCGCTTCTCGTCGGGGTTCGCGATGGCGCCGCGCTCCAACGCGGCCATGTGCTCGATCGCCGTCTGCAGAGCCGGCTGCAGATCGTCCGGTTCTCGATCCGGCAGTCCCATGCGGCTCAGATCCAGGCGCATGCCCAACGAAGGAAGATCGAGGGTCTGGGCCAGGAAGCGCTCCCAGGACGGGCGCGAGCCGGCGTTCTGTTGCGAGTGGAGATTCGGCTGCGCGTGAGCCGGGTGCTGCGAGTGGGCTTCGCGAGGCGGTTGTTCCCGGGACGACGAAGGGCCGGAGGCGCGCATGAAGTCGCTTCCTTTCCTGGATCGAGTGCCGTTCCTGATTCCAGTGCTGGTCCTGATTCCAGCGCCGGTTCTGTATCGACCGCCATGCCTTGTCCCGCGGAGCGGGGCGCCGGCTCAGGGCAAAGATAGGCCGTGGGGCGGCGGGATGAAAGGCCTCTGCTTGGGCAGTTCTCTGCTTGGGTGGTCGGTATGTCTGAGGCTGGGCGCCCGGGAAAGTGAGGGAGACACCGAGAGGCAATAGCACCCATCCCTCGCCCCCCCGACCGGCAGCGACGAATCTCGGGACACGCAGAAGGGCCCCTCCTTTCGGAGAGGCCCTTCTTGGCAATCACCCAGTCGGCCGACCCGCCTTGCGACGGGCGCAACCGTCAGAGAAGACTACCGATAGATGGACTTGATAGCTCCCCAGCTTTCCGGATCACTCGGAACCGGGATGTAGCAGGGGTTGCCAGTGCAGTCCGTCCACTCGGGATGCCACACGCCAGCCATGCCGGCGCAGCCGCCTTCTGTCGTGATGTAGCAGTCGTTGCCGACGCAGCACACACGCCAGAGCGGGCAGGTAAAGGTCGCGCAGTCCATGCCTTCGTTCCACGTGCCGGACTGGGCCAAGCAGGCAGCCTCAGTCAGCATGTAGCACGTCTCGTCATAGTCGATGCAGCAGGCCGCCTCGGGAGGCAGCGGGCACGCGAAGCCGGGCGTCGTGCAGTTGACGGTTTCATAGAGCTCACCGCCAAGCGCATCGCACTCGCCAGGGGCGTACACGTCCACGCAGGTGCCATCTTCGAGACAGCAAGCCATCGGCTCGGGAGGCTGCGGGCAGTCGGCCACCGCGCAGTCGCCACCGTAGAAATCGCCACCCGCGGCGATGCAGTCGGCCTCGAGCAGCATTTCGCAGTGACCGTCCTCGAAGCAGCAGGCCTCAGGCTCGGGAGGCAGCGGGCAGGTGAACGTAGCGCAGTCTTCACCAGCGTAGAACACGCCACTCTGAGCGAGGCAGTCGGCCTCCAGCAGCATGACGCAGGTCACGCCGATGCAGCAGGCCTCAGGTTCCGGAGGCTGCGGACAGTCGGCCACGGCGCAGTCGCCACCGTAGAAAGCGCCGCCCGCGGCGATGCAGTCGGCCTCGAGCAGCATTTCGCAGTGACCGTCCTCGAAGCAGCAGGCCTCAGGATCCGGAGGCTGCGGGCAGGTGAACGTAGCGCAGTCTTCACCATGATAGAAGACACCACCCTGAGTGGCGCAGTCCGCTTCCAGCAGCATGGCGCAGGAGCCGTCGGGGAAGCAGCAGGCCTCAGGAGGCTGAGGGCAGAGAACCACGGCGCAGTCGCCGCCGTAGAAGATGCCGCCCTGAGCGTCGCAGTCAGCTTCGAACAGCATGACGCAACGGCCATCGGGGAAGCAGCAGGCCTCTTCCTCTGGCGGAGCCTCGGAGCAGACCTTGATGCCAGCAACGCCGTTGCCCAAGGCGCCGATCGCGGCCGGGTCCCAGGTCAAACCGCCGGACAGCCAGCCGATGTCGCCGGTGGTCGGATTGGCCATCAGCGTGAGTTGGCCCGGCTTGCTGCAGTAGAAGTAGGCTCCGATCCAGGTAGTCGGGACGCAGGTGCCAGACCACTCGCCAGAATTCAGCGCGATCGCGATACCGGAGCCGTCCTCCGGCCATTCCGGAACGGTGGTCGGAATCGTATTGTACGAGGCAGGAGCGCAAACGCCCGCCTCAGCGGGGATGTAGCCACCAGCAGCGCCTGTCCAGTCGATTCCGTACTCGATCGCGGTGAACGTCTTGGTCTCATAGAAGTTGCTGACGATATAAAAGACCTGGCTAAGACCCTCTTCGCACACGAGATC
>JAZDGX010000194.1:0-18422 GCA_043806645.1 Candidatus Eiseniibacteriota bacterium
ACAACTGACAGCGATGACGTTGGTGGAGATCGGCAAGAACTTCGGAAATCGCGACCATAGCACGGTGCTGTATGGCATCGAAAAGATCTCCACTGCAAGGAAGAGCGAGGCCGACCTGAACAAGCGCATCGAGGAGCTCGAGGGTGAATTGCGGGCCGGCCGGCAGAAATCCTCCGCCGAGGAAAAACTGCCGGCATCCCGAGACCGTTCGCTGTGGAATTGAGGTTCTCGCGGCATCGTTCAGGCATGTCCTATCGCCCTGCCGGCCGTAGCATTCCCGCGTGCACCGGCCGCTGCCGCTTTTCTCGGGCGTGCTCACGATCACGGCGTTCCGCTGAGCACGGATGTGCCGCTACGCCGGCGCTCGGAAGAACGGGTGGCGCTGCACACCACAATTGGGGATATATCCGCGTGGACAATACGTGGAGAAGAGCGGCTCGGGCAAAACGGACCGGTTGTCGGCGGGGCGTATGTCCGCTCTCCACATCCGTCGAACCGCCGGCCGTCACGCGAAGTGTTGGGACAGACGTTGTTGCGTACACGGTAGCGCGTTTTCAACATGTCCACGCGCTCTACTACTACTGCTAAATAGGTTAAATAGATTAGAAGAAGAAGAGATCTTCCCCTAACACAACGGTACATGGCTCACGATTGTGCCGAGGCGCTTGTCGGCCCGCACGTGTTTGAAGGGTGAGCCGGGTCCGCTCGATTCAGGCCGCAAGGGGAGGAGATTCTGTTTCATGGTTTGAATTGTGGGGTTGCTGTGCCAAGGAAAGACGGAAGGTCCGATTGCAACACGGGCAGCAGGAGGCCTCGTTCCGTAGCTTTTCGGATGCTTCGTGGAGGGGGGTTTGAGGGGCAGGAGGGGTGGTAGGCTCGGGTCCGCAATGGTTTGAAACACAACAATTTATGGAGTGAATTGAGGCGGCTTTTGGGGCAAAATCGAGCTTTACAGGCAGGGGGTGTTTTTCTAGACTGATTTGCAAGTATTTCCAGCTGTGTGGAGTGCGGTTACCGGTTCTTGGGACTGTTCCTTTTCGCCGGGAATGGCTGCGGGGCTCCGAAGAATCTCACGCCGCCTGGACACGTTGCCCACATGCTGAAGGAAGCCCGGATCAAGCAGGTCGCTTCCAGGGAAGAACAGGTAGGCCGGGACGGTCTGCCAGGCCGGCAGTTGAAGGAAAACGGGGGCTGATCATGAAGTTCACGCTGATGCAAGGCGATCTGCAGAAGGTTCTTCACCTCGTTGCAAGCGTGGTCCCCAGCAAGAGCACGCTCCCAATCCTCGAGACCGTGCTGGTCGAGGCTGGGATTGGCGGTGAACTCACCTTGACGACCACCGATCTCGATATTTCGGTTCGGGTGAAGCGCAATGTCGCCGTCGAGGAAGGGGGCAAGGTCGCTATTTCCGCCCGTCGTCTGTACGAGATCGTCCGCGAATTGGGCGACCAGGAATTGGCGCTCACGGGGGATGAGTCGGGACTGACGCTGAAGTGCGCCAGCGGGCGCTACCGCTTTGTGGGTGCTCCCGTGGACGATTTTCCCGGACTGCCGGAAATTGCCGAAGAAAAGCAGGTGTCGATCGCGCCGGCCCGCCTCGAGCGGATGATTCGCCGCACGCTCTACGCGGTATCGACGGATGAGACCCGGCCGGAGTTGACGGGCGTGTATGTCTTGATCGGCGAGAGCGAGATGAGTCTTGTTGCGACCAATGGGCATCGGCTGGCGCGCGCCGGACTTCAGGGGGCCTTCAAACAGAAGCGCGAAATGCTCTTTCCCCCCAAGGCCTTGAATCAGGTCCTGCGTTTGATTTCCGAGGCGGGTGGAGACATCGAGATCAACGGAGCGAAGAACTACGGTCGCTTCCGAATTGGAACCACGGAGCTCTACAGCCGGCTTCTCGAGGGACCGTTCCCAGACTACCAGCGCGTGATTCCCAAGACCAACCCGCTGCAGGCGGTCATCCAGCGGGCGGACCTGCTGGCCTCCCTGCGCCGGATCCTGGTGCTGTCCGATTCGCAAACCCGGCAGATCAGAATGGTCATCGAGCCAAGCCGCCTGCAGGTGTTGGCCGAGTACCAGGGGGCCGGGGAGGCGATGGAGGAGTTGCCGCTGGAGTATTCGGGCGAGCCGCTGACGATCGGCTATAATGGCGGATATCTTCTTGAAATGCTCAAGACCTTCGACGCGCAGCGCGTCGAGATGAGCTTCCAGTCGGCTGTTTCGGCAGGAGTTTTCCGTCCGCTCGACGAGGACCCGGCCGAGAATCTCCTGTGCCTCGTGATGCCGCTGCGATTGCCCGAGACACGGTAAGCCATGAGGCGGATGGAGCACATCGGAGATGCGCTGCGGGGGTTCTTGAAGAGCGCCCACCTCGACCGGCGAATCGCGGAATACGAGCCCGTGCTCTCCTGGCCGCGCATCGTGGGCCCGGAGGTCGCCGCCCACTCGACCGCTCTGCGCCTGCAGCGGGGCGTACTGTGGGTGGCGGTATCGGGGAGCGTCTGGATGCAGCACCTCGGATTCTTGAAGCCGCAGATCCTCGAGGCCCTGCGGCGGGAGTTTCCGAACGTGCGCATTACTGACGTGCGGTGTGTGATGGGCTCAGTACAGCAGCCTTGAGGAGACTATGAAGGACGACGATGGACAGGAGCTCCGGTCGGGGGAGGGCGTCATTGCCCCCGCCGAAACGCCCGTGGCCGCGCAGACCGCGGAATCCCCGGCCGAGGCGGTGCCCGCTGCCCCTCCCGGCGGCGATGAGGGGTATCGGGCCGAGGACATCCAGGTTCTGAAAGGGCTCGAGGCGGTCCGCCGCCGGCCCAGCATGTATATCGGCAGCACCTCGGCCCGGGGCCTGCACCACCTGGTCTTCGAGGTCGTGGACAACTCGATCGACGAGGCCCTGGCGGGCGCGTGCGACCGCATCGTAGCCATCATCCACAACGACGGCAGTGTCTCGGTCGAGGACAACGGGCGGGGCATTCCCACCGACATCCACCCCGAGCAGAAGCGTCCCGCCCTGGAGGTGGTGATGACCATCCTCCACGCCGGCGGCAAGTTCGATCGCAAGTCCTACAAGGTGTCAGGCGGTCTGCACGGCGTGGGCGTATCGGTGGTCAACGCCCTCTCGGAATGGCTCGAGGTCAAGGTTTTCCAGAAGGGCGTGGTTTTCTTCCAGCGCTATGAACGCGGTGAGGTGATGGGCGACGTCGACATCATCGGCTCGACCACCCGCCGGGGAACGTTGGTCCGCTTCAAGCCCGACCCGCAGATTTTCGAGGAGATGGAGTTCAAATACGACACGATCGCCTATCGCCTGAAGGAACTCGCCTTCTTGAACGCCGGAGTGGCCCTGGTCCTGAGAGCCGAAGCCCCCGACAGCACGGCCGAGGCGCCCCGCTACACGAAGGAAGAGGAGTTTCTCTACGAGGGCGGGGTGCGCGCCTTCGTCCAGTATCTCAATGAGGGCAAGACCCCGCTGCAGGTCGAGCCGATCCACATCAGCCGCGACCGCGACGACTTCGCCATCGATCTGGCGCTGCAGTACACCGATTCCTACGCCGAATCGATTTTCACCTACGTCAACAACATCAACACCGTCGAGGGCGGCACGCATCTGGTCGGCTTCAAGTCCGCGCTGACGCGCTCGCTCAACTCCTACGGGGTGAAGAGCGGGGTCATCAAGGACGCCGCCCGCACCAGCCTCTCGGGCGAGGATGTGCGCGAGGGGCTGAGCGCCGTGCTCAGTATCAAGGTGCGCGACCCGCAGTTCGAGGGCCAGACCAAAACCAAGCTCGGAAACAGCGAAGTGAAGGGACTGGTCGAATCGGTCGTCGGCGAAGGGCTGACCGACTACCTGGAGAACCACGACGCCGAAGCGCACCTGATCCTCGAAAAGTGCCTGAGCGCCGCGCGGGCGCGCGAAGCCGCCCGCAACGCGCGCGAGCTCGCGCGCCGCAAGAGCGTGCTCGACTCGGGCTCGCTGCCCGGCAAGTTGGCGGATTGTTCCGAGCGTGATCCCCGCCTGGCCGAGCTCTTCATCGTCGAGGGCGATTCGGCCGGGGGCAGCGCCAAGCAGGGGCGCGACCGGCGCTTCCAGGCGATCCTGCCGCTCAAGGGCAAGATCCTGAACGTGGAGAAGGCGCGCCTCGACCGCGCCCTCGCCAGCGAGGAGATCCGCACCCTGATCACCGCGATCGGGACGGGCTTCGGGGAAGAGGAATTCGATCTCGGCTCGATCCGCTACGGCAAGGTCATCATCATGACCGATGCGGATGTCGACGGCGCCCACATCCGCACGCTGTTGCTCACGTTCTTCTACCGCTACATGCGCCCCCTCGTCGACCAGGGGTACATCTACATCGCGCAGCCGCCGCTGTACCGCGTTTCCAAGGGCAAGCAGGAGTGGTACGCCTACGGCGACGCGGAGCGCGATCGGATCCTCGACGAGGTAGGGCGGAGCGGATTTCATCTGCAGCGCTACAAGGGCCTCGGCGAAATGAATCCCGCTCAGCTGTGGGAGACCACGATGAATCCCGGGCAGCGGGTGCTGCTCTCCGTCTCGAGCGAGGATGCGGCCGAGGCTGATCGCATCTTCTCCATATTGATGGGCGATCAGGTGGGGCCCCGCCGGCAGTTCATCGAAGAGAACGCCCTGAACGTACGCAATCTCGATATCTGACCCGGGAGCCGCGGTGCCGCGCGGTGACCCCCGCGACAGACCACCCCGGACCGCGGCCCGGCCGGCCGTGGAGCGGCGGGTGCGACGGAAGGAGAGGTGGCGATGAATTCGCCCGACGAACGCATCAGCACGGTCCTCATCGAAGAGGAGATGAAGAGCAGCTACATCGACTATTCGATGAGCGTGATCGTCTCCCGCGCCCTGCCGGATGTGCGCGACGGGCTGAAACCGGTCCAGCGGCGCATCCTGGTGGCGATGAACGACCTGAGCCTCTACCACGACCGGGGCTACCGCAAGTCGGCGAAGATCACCGGCGACGTGACCGGCAACTACCATCCGCACGGCACGACCGCAGTCTACGAGACGATGGCGCGCATGGTCCAGGATTTCTCATTGCGCTATCCGATCATCGACGGACAGGGGAACTTCGGCTCGGTCGATGGCGACGGCGCGGCGGCCGAACGGTACACCGAGGCTCGTCTGACGCGGCTGGCCGAGGATATGCTGGACGATCTCGACAAGGAGACCGTCGATTTCCGGCCGAACTACGACGAGACGCGCAAGGAACCGGTGGTGCTGCCCGCGCGCGTACCCAATCTGTTGATCAACGGGTCCGCGGGCATCGCCGTTGGAATGGCGACCAACATCCCGCCGCACAATTTGCGCGAGGTGGTCCAGGCGATCGAACACCTGATCGACCATCCCGAAGCGACCTCGACCGATCTGATGCAGTTCGTCAAGGGCCCCGACTTTCCCACCGGGGCGACGATCCATGGGATGGCGGGCATCCGTGAGTGCTACACCACGGGGCATGGGCTGATAACCGTGCGCGCCCGGGCGACGATCGAGGAGCTCTCCCGGGACCGCGAGGCGATCATCGTCACCGAGATCCCCTACCAGGTCAGCAAGGCCGCCCTGCTCGAACGGATCGCGGGGCTGGTGAAGGCGGGGGCGGTGAGCGGGATCTCGGACCTGCGCGACGAGTCTGACCGCGACGGTATGCGCATCGTGGTCGAGTTGCGCCGGGACGCCCAGCCGCGGGTGGTGCTGAATCAGCTCTACAAGCACACCCAGATGCAGACCACGTTCGGCGCCAACATGCTCGCGCTGATCGAAAACCGCCCCCGGCTCTTCACGCTGCGCGAACTCTGCCAGGCCTACATCCAGCACCGCAGCGAGGTCATCATCCGCCGCACGCAGTTCGATCTGCGCGAAGCGCGCGCCCGGGCGCACATTCTAGAGGGGCTGAAGACCGCCCTCGATCACATCGACGCGGTCATCACCCTGATCCGCCAATCGCCGGCGGTCGAAGCGGCCCGGCAGGGCCTGATGAGCACCTTCGGGCTGAGCGACAAGCAGGCCCAGGCGATCCTCGAAATGCGCCTGCAGCGCCTGACCGGGCTCGAGCGGGACAAGATCGAGGAAGAGTACCGCCAGACGCTGGCGCGCATTGCCGAATACGAGAACATTCTCGCGAGCAGCGAGCGGGTGCTCGCATTGATCAAGGCCGACCTGACCGAGCTGGCGGAGAAGTACGGCGACGAGCGGCGCACCGAGATCACCGCCTACGAGGAGGACATCGACCTCGAGGATCTGATCCCGCGCGAAGACATGATCATCACGATCAGCCGTCAGGGCTACATCAAGCGCGTGCCGGTGACGACCTACCGCAGCCAACGCCGCGGGGGGCGCGGACTGACCGGGGCCAAGACACGCGAAGAGGACTTTATCGAGCACCTCTTCGTCGCGCACACCCATAGCTATATCCTCTTCTTCTCCGATCGCGGGCGTGTCTACTGGCTGAAGGTCTACCACGCCCCGCTGGGCACGCGGCTGGCGAAGGGCAAATCGATCATCAATCTGATCTCAATCGGCAAGGATGAGCGCATCGCGGCGGTGGTCTGCACCGATTGCTTCCCGGAGGATCGCTTCCTGGTGCTGTCGACCCGGCGCGGCAAGATCAAGAAGACGCCGCTGTCGGCCTTCGCCAATCCGCGGCGCAGCGGCATCGTGGCGATCACGCTTGCCCCGGACGACACGCTGATCGAGGCGGGGTTGACCGACGGCAATGCCCAGATCGTGATCGCCAAGCGCAGCGGCAAGGCGATCCGCTTCCCGGAGGGTACGGTGCGGCCGATGGGGCGCGGCGCCGCGGGGGTGCGCGGGACGACCCTCGAGAGCGCGGCGGACGCCGTGGTCGGCATGGTCTGCGTCACCGATCCGGAGGCGACGCTGCTCGTCGTCACGCAGAACGGCTTCGGCAAGCGCAGCCGGCTGGCCGATTACCGCATCACCAACCGGGGCGGGCGCGGAGTGATCACCCTGCGCATATCCGAGCGCAACGGACCGCTCGTGGGCATCAAGGAAGTCAGCGAAGACGACGAGGTGGTGCTGACGACGTCGCAGGGGATGATCATCCGCATGAGGATGAAGCAGGTCTCCGTGATCGGCCGGGCGACCCAGGGCGTGAAATTGATCAACCTGCAACCCGAAGATCATGTGACCGATGTAGCCAAGCTCGTCACGGGAGGAGAGGCCGAAGAGGAGCTGGGCGAGGAGCCGGGCGGGGGCGACGGGAACGGGGCTTCCGGGCCGCAGGCATAGGAAGGGGACGGCAGCATGGGGTTGTACGACCCGGTCGATCTCAACGTCAAATTCAACGAGCTGGAGCAGGAGGTGCTGGGCTTCTGGCAGGAGCGGCGCATCTTCGAGGCGCTCCGGGAGCGCAATCACGGCCGGGCCAAGTGGTCTTTCATCGACGGGCCGATTACGGCGAACAATTCCATGGGCGTCCACCACGCCTGGGGACGCACCTACAAGGATGTCTTCCAGCGCTACATGGCGATGCGCGGCTTCGACCAGCGCTTCCAGAACGGCCTCGACTGTCAAGGGCTCTGGCTGGAGGTCGAGACCGAGAAAGACCTCGGGTTCAACTCGAAGCAAGACATCGAGAACTTCGGCCTCGACAACTTCAGCCGTGCCTGCCGCGCGCGCGTCGAAAAGTACGCCGGCATCATCACGCGCCAGTCGATCCGTCTCGGGCAGTGGATGGACTGGGACCATTCCTACTACACGATGACCGACACCAACATCCAGTACATCTGGCACTTCCTGGGTGTCTGTCACGACAAGGGTTGGTTGCGGCGCGGGCATCTCGTCATGCCCTGGTGCACACGGTGCGGCACCTCGCTCTCGCAGCACGAGCTCTCCGACTCCTACAAGGAAACCGACGATCCGAGCGTCTTTCTCGGCTTTCCGCTCCATCCCGGCGCGCGCCGCGAGGGGCCGTGGCTGGAGAAGCTCGCGCGGGAGTGGGGCGAGTAAGGCTGGCCGCGCCCGGCGCGCGTGCCCGCGGAGAACGAGCGCCTGCTCGTCTGGACGACCACGCCCTGGACCCTCACCTACAACGTCGCTGCGGCGGTCAATCCCGAACTGACTTACGTGCGCGCCGAGCATGAGGGCGCAATCTACTACGCCAGCGCGGGCGCGGCGAACCAGCTCTTCGCCGGAAAGGCCAAGGTCCTGGAGGAGCTCCCCGGCTACGAGATGGTCGGCTGGACCTACGGCGGGCCCTATGACGAACTGCCCGCACAGCGGGGGATCGGGCATGTCGTCGTGCCCTGGAGCGAAGTCGGCGAGACCGAGGGCTCGGGCATCGTGCACATCGCGCCCGGCTGCGGCGCCGAGGACTACGAGCTGGGTGCGCAGCTGGGGCTGCCGGCGATCGCTCCGCTCAACGAGCAGGGCATCTACATCACCGGCTTCGACTGGCTGACCGGGCGGGATGTCCACGATATCGAGGGGGCGATCTTCGACGACCTCAAGCGCAAGGGTCTGCTGCTGCGCCGCGAATCCTACCGGCACCGCTACCCCTTCTGCTGGCGCTGCCACCACAAGCTCGTTTTCCGCATGGAGGACGAGTGGTTCTTGCGCAGCGAAGAGATCCGTCTGCAGATGAAGGCGGCGGCCGCGCAGGTGCGCTGGATTCCGGAGAGTGTCGGCAAACGCACGCAGGACTGGTACGACAACATGGGAGACTGGTGCATCTCCCGCAAGCGCTATTGGGGTCTGCCGCTGCCGTTTTATTTCTGCCCGCAGGGGCACTTGACGATCGTGCGCAGCAAGACCGAGTTGCGCGCCCGGGCCCTCGCGCCCGAGCAGGTCGACGCCCTGCCCGAGCTGCACCGCCCCTGGATCGATGACATTGCGATCCGCTGCGCGCACGAAGGCTGCGGCGGCGAGGCGCGGCGTATTCCCGATGTCGGGGACTGTTGGCTCGACGCCGGCATCGTGCCCTACTCGACGCTGCGCTATCTCGAGGACCGCGCGTACTGGGAGGCCTGGTTCCCGGCGGAGCTCGTGTGCGAGATGCGCGAGCAGGTGCGGCTCTGGTTCTACGCGATGATGTTCATGTCGGTCACCCTCGAGGGGCGCCCGCCGTACAAGGCGGTCTTCAGCTACGAAAAGCTTCTCGACGAGCGCGGTGAAGCGATGCATCGCAGCAAGGGCAACGCCATCTGGTTCGATGAGGCGGTCGAGAAGATGGGCGCCGACGTGATGCGCTGGTACTATGTGGCGTTCAATCCGAATCAGAATCTGCGCTTCGGATTTTCGACCGCCGACGAGTTACGCCGGCGCCTGATCACGCTGTGGAATGTCTATGCGTTTCTGGTCACCTATGCCGAGCTGGACGGGTTCGATCCCGCGCGGGACGGCGACCCGGCCGAGATCGGCCGCAGCCCCAACGCGCTCGATCGCTGGATCATCTCGTCGCTGTATCAGCTCGTGCGCGACATGCGCCGCTGCCTGGACGATCACGATGTCACGACCGCGCTGCGCGAGGCGGACGGCTTCCTGGAGTCGCTCTCGACCTGGTACGTGCGCCGCTCACGGCGGCGCTTCTGGAAGGCGGACAGCGACGCCGACAAGCGCCGCGCGCACCAGACGCTTTTCCACGTCATGGTGACGTATGTGCGCCTGCTCGCCCCGATCGTGCCCTTCGTCACCGAGGCGATCTACCGCAACCTGACGCGGGCGGCGCGCGAGGCGGGGGAGGCTTCGGCGTTGCGGCTGGGAGAGCACGGGGCGGCGACGCCCGAGAGCGTGCATCTGACCCCCTATCCGGAAGAACGACCCGCGCTGGTCGACGAGGCGCTCAACCTGGGCATGGACGCGTTGCTCACGACCGTCAGTCTGGGGCGGGCCGCGCGGGAGAAGGCGAAGATCAAGATCCGCCAGCCGCTGGCGAAGCTGTGGGTGCTGCCGCTCCAGGACCGATCGCCGCTGGCCGGATTGCCTGCGAACTTGCGCGAGGATCTGATCGCGCAGATGCGGGAAGAGTTGAACGTGAAGGAGGTCGATCTCGCGCAGACCGATGTCTCGCGCTTCGCCTCCCGGGAGATCAAGCTCAACTTCTCCGTGCTGGGGAAGAAGTACGGCGCGCAGATGAAGGACTTGGCGGCCAAGGCCAAGGGTGCGCCCCTGTCCCGGGACGGAGAGGGACAGCTGAAGATCGACGGGTATCTCTTGAGCCCCGACGAGTACGAACTGGTCTATGCGGCCCGGGGCGATTTCAGCGTGGCCAATGATCTTTGCACCCTGGTGGCCTTCGAGACGGCGATCACCGACGCGTTGCGCCGCGAAGGCTGGGCCCGCGAGGTGGTTCGCCGGATCCAGGATCTGCGCAAGCAGGCGGGCTACCAGGTCGAGGATCGCATTCGAGTCTTCTACGAGCTTTCCGGAGATGGGGCGAAGGACCCCGGGCCCTTCGCGCAACACTCCGACTACATCAAGAGCGAGACGCTGGCAGTGGAACTGGCGGGAGCGCGGCCGGCCGAGGTGGACGCACAAGCGACGGTCGTGCTCGATCAGGGTCCGGGCGTGTGGGTCGGCGTGCGGAAGGCCTAGCCTGGCGCGGGGCGGGCACTGCGGGGCAGGGTCCGGCCGCTACGTGCGACGCATCCCGTCCCACACCGGCGGAAGGATCCCAACCCGGCCGTCCCAGGGGCGTCGGTCCCGCTTCGGTCTGCCCCCCGCACCCCCGCGAGTGCGTATCTCGTAACCTACGGATCTGCAAATCGTTGTCTGTGACCTGCTCCTTCTCCGCAACCGGCGGGGACGAGACATTCGGGTCCGGCACGCCTTCTGCAGCGCCAGGGGGCGGACATGCCGGACATCCCATTTCGGCCGTGGAGTTCAAAGGGAGGGAATTCCGCAGCCGGGCAGGCGTTCCACGAACAGGGAACGACGAACGGAACGCCCGCGATCGGCATGCTGGGCCCGTCCCGCGGGGCGCACATTCCGGGACGGGCCCATTCATTCTCCAAGGGAACGGGCTCGCTCTTGCATGGGCGCGGGCTTTGCGGGAGGGTGAGTCCATGACTAGACGGGATGTTGCCGGTGCGGAGGGAGCCGGGAACCCGCGCGGACTCGCGCCCGCGGCCTTCTCCGTCGATGTCGAGGATTACTTCCAGGCCGAAGCCCTGCGCTCCTTCTGCCCGCGGGACAAATGGGACGCGCTCGAAGATCGGACCGAGGGGAACACCGAGCGGTTGCTGGACATGCTTGCCGCGCGCTCCTGCAGGGGCACCTTCTTCGTTCTTGGGTGGACCGCGTCGAAGCATCCCGATCTGATCCGCCGGATCGCCGCCGCCGGACACGAGATCGCCTCGCACGGATTCTCGCACGAGCTTGTCTACAATCAGACGCCGGATGCCTTTCGCGAGGACGTCCGCAAGGCGCGCCGCCTGCTTCAGGATCTGAGCGGGCAGGAGATCGCCGGCTATCGAGCTCCATCCTATACGATCATGACCCGCACGCTGTGGGCGTTTCCGATCCTGGTCGAGGAAGGGTATCGCTACGACTCGAGTATCTTCCCAATCGCCCGGCGGCGGTACGGCATGCCTCGGGCGCACCGCTGGCCCCATGTAAGAGAGGTGGGCGAAGGGAGGGCGATCGCCGAGTTCCCCCTTCCCACCGTGAGAATCGGCCGCCTGAATGCTCCTGCATCGGGGGGGGCGTATCTGCGTCTGCTGCCCTTTGGGTTTCAGCGTTGGGCGCTGACGCGGATGCTGGCTCGCAAGCAGCCCTTCGTTCTCACGATCCATCCATGGGAATTGGATCCCGGTCAGCCTCGCTTTGCGGTCAAGCCTCGCACACGCTGGACGCACTACCACAATCTGGACCGTGCGCGGGGAAGGCTCGATGTCCTACTCTCCCTGGCTCGCTACCGCCCCATAGTGGAGGTACTCCAAGGGTTGGCCCTTCTCGAGCCGCGGGCCGGCAGGCCGACCTCCTCCGTTTCTCCCGACTGACCGCCTCCCCGGGGGCGGGCCTGCGCCGCCGATCCCCCCGAAGACGCCACCTAGGGGAATCCCTGAATCTGCTGGTAGGACGGAATCCCAATCACCGGGTCGGGTTAATCCTTATGGTTGCATGCAGCGGGGTGGCCGCGGGCCGGGTCCCGCTGGATGCAGCGAGGGAAGTCGAAAAAAAGTTGGCCAATTCGGAACAGCCATGGATTGGTCATACGAGGGGATCCGGCAGCTTATCATCCGCTTCTGGATCCCTATTTTGAGGAGCGCGGCTGTCTAAGGATCGATGGACAGCGCCCAAATGGCCTAAGGACAGGCAGGTGAGGATGATCCGCAGCCACATGGCCGCAGGTCCATTCTCGGATTCTCAAGACCCCAGGGGCGTTGGCTGATCCCCGGGGGTGATCCACATCGGCGGCAGCGCGTTCCCGCCCAAGGGCATTCGCGCCGGCGCCGTCCTCCTGCCGCATTTGCTCAAACCCGAGACCTCTCCATGGGTCTGCCTCCCGCGAGGCGGGCCACAGCTTCTGGAGGCAGAGATGAGGATCATCTGTGCGTTCTTCGCTGCGTTGCTGCTCGCAGTCGCCGCGCCGGCGACTCCAGTGATCCACAGCATCTCCGGAGATCCGGCCCGGGGCGGGCCCCTGGAAATCCAGGGTCTTGGATTCGGGAGCAAGGGCACTGCCCGTCCGCTGCTCTATGACACGATCGACAACATTTCAGCCTATGAATCGCACGACCTGGATCATGGCGAGGAAGTGCCCGTCGTGGCCGACGGCGACTGTCCGGACTGCCCCTGGCAGGAAACGATTCCGACGAGCTGGGGAATGCGACCCCGGCTTTACGACGATCCCGCGCATGCCCGGGTGCCCGGGCGGCCGGCCTACTACGTGAACCGCAAGGGGTACTTCCGCGGGCCCAATCCCTTCGCCGTGCTGTCGCAGTCGAGTGTCGTCTATGTGAGCTGGTGGTTTCGGGCGAATCACACCCTCTACCATGCGCCCTCGGGCGACTACGTCTTCAACAAGCTGCTACGTTTCACGGCGGGCAATTCCTCCTCGGAATGGGAAGAGCAGGTCGAGATCGAGCCGCAGAACTGCTATGGGACGCGCAATAGTTGCGGCGACGGGGGCTGGGATTGGTTTGGGGGCTACTCGGAGATCCAGGCCAATACCTGGCATCATGTCGAGATGCTCATCGAGGGCCGGGGCAATCTTCCTGCCGGCAGCGGTCGGGCCGACATCCTTTTCGACGGTGTCCGCCTATCGGGGACCAGCAAGCTCTACTCGTGCCATGGCATGCTCGACCATGTCTACGTATGGGGCTCCGACCCCAACGTCCCGGCTTGCTATCCCGCCAACTCCGAGATCCTCTTCGGGGAGTTCTACCTGGACAAGAGCCGGGCGCGCGTGATCCTGAGCGACACGGGCAGCTACACCTGGAAGAACGCCGCGCCGACGCATTGGGAGATCCAGCCCGCCGTCACCTGGGCGAACAGCTGCATCACGATCGACTTCGATCGAGGCGCCCTGCCGCAGGACAGGGACCTCTTCCTCTACGTCATCGATCCCGCCGGAAACATCTCGCCGCCCTTCCCGCTCGGGGATTGTTCGAGCTCCGGTATTCCGCCGGGCGACAGCGCGCCTCTCGCCAGGCTCTCGCTGCGAGGCAGCTCTCCGAATCCATTCAACGCCCTGACACAGGTGGAATTCGATCTGCCCGAGCCCGGGCGGGTGAGCCTGGAAGTGTTCGACAGCACGGGGCGGCTGGTGCAGACGCTGGTCGATGATCTCATGCCCGCGGGGCGGCATGGAGCCATGTGGCATGCGCGGGACGCGCGGGGGGCCAGAGTGCCTTCGGGGATCTACTACTATGTGCTCGAGGCTGGTGGAGAGCGCGCCCGCGGCAAGGTCTGCCTGATCGAATGAGCCCGTCTACGCGCGGGGTGCCTGGCTGGAGCGAACCGGCCGGGCGCCCCGCGTTCGGCCTTCTTCGCATTTTCTTCCCCGACCCGCTTCTTCTACAAGGCGTAGGCCAGCGCGAGCGCGACCGAGAGAAGCGGTGCCAATTGGCCGACGTTGTCGAAGACCGTGGCCAGGGCGGATCTACGGCCCGGGACGGTGACGACATCCCCTGGGCGCAAGCGCAGATCGGCGGCCGGATTCGCCCGCAGCAGGTAGCCCTGCATGTTCAGTTCATAGGCAATCGGTCCCGTTTCGGTGAGGCGGGTCAGGCTCACCTTGCGCAGATCCGCATCGGTCAAGTATCCCCCGGAAGCGGCGATTGCTCCTGAAATCGTTGGGAAATCGGAGAGGCGATAGGCGCCCGGCGTCTGAACGCTGCCGAGGACGAGGACCCGGTCACCGGAAGACAGGCTGGCCGCCAGAGAAGGCACAAGAATGGTATCCCCCGCTTTCAGCTGCGGAAGCCTTCCGCCGGTGGTCCTTCCGACACCCAGGGAAATGTCGACCGTCTGGGCCGCGGGCTGATCCTGCTGCGGCTCCTTGCGCACGATCTGCACCCGGCTCAGATCGGCATCTGATGTCGGCCCGCCCGCAGTCAGAAGCGCCTGCCAAAGATCGGGCAGCTCGCGGTATCCATAGCGGCCCGGATTGTGGACCTCACCCGCGATCGCGATGCTGAGGCTGTTGTATTGAGAAACGCTCACCAGGACCTCCGGCAGGCTGGGGTCGAGCAACTGATAGCGGCGGGTCAATGTCTCGCTCAACTCCGAGGCCGATCGTCCGGATGCCTCTATCGCTCCGACCAGGGGCAAGTGAATACGGCCCGCCTGATCGACCGACGCCTTGCTCGTGAGATCTCCGCGCCCATAGACCTGGATGTCCAGAATGTCCTCCGGGCCGATGCGGTATTCGTCCGGTGCCGATCCCGCGGCCGGCTGGGCCTGAATCGCGCCCGCCGCCGCGCAGGCGACGAGGAGACCGAACAGCAACCTCACTAGTGCGCCCCCTTTCCATTGAGCATCACGCCCAGCGTCCTCCATAGGATCTTTGCGTCCATCAGGCCGCACTGATGCCGGGCATAGAAGAGGTCATATTTGACCTTTCGGCGCACGTCGTCCAGGTCCGAATCATATTCCTGCTCGATTTGGGCCAGTCCGGTGATTCCCGGGGGCACCGTCAGACGCAACGGATACTCCGGGATGTCGGCGCTGAGCTGCTCCACGAAGTGGGGGCGTTCGGGGCGCGGCCCGATCAGGCGCATGTCACCCCGGACCACATTGATGAGCTGGGGAAACTCGTCCAGCCGCAGGCGGCGCAGGACCCTTCCGATGCTCGTCGTGCGCGGGTCGTTCCGGCTGGCCCAGACGGGACCTGTCCGCGCCTCCGCATCGGGGACCATGGTCCTGAACTTGCAGAGCCGGAAGGGCCGGCCGTAGCCGTTCGTCCGGCGACGCTCGAAACGCGGATCGCCCGGTGGCCGACCCGGTCGCCTGCGGCGGTCCATACCGACGCGCTCCTGCCAATAGAGGACCGGCCCCCTGGTGCCGTCCAGCTTGATGGCCAGGGCGATCAGCGCCATCAACGGCAGCAGAGCGACTCCAGCCAAGACCGCGAGGAGTCGTTCGAAGGTCCAGACGGCGCGCAAGGGGCGCGCGGCGACATTCGGCTTCCACTCCGGCGAGACTTCGACCGGCCAGCGGTCCCATGCGCGCACCGCGGTACCTTCGAGTGCGGTGCTCATGGCGGCCGTGTTCAACGACTGCATTATCGATTCGTCCATACGCATCCCTCCGCATTCGGCACTGTCGCGCCACCATCGGGGCCACTCCCGGCCGCGGCCGCTGGGGTCGCGTCGGCGACCGTGATCCATCTAGTGCATGTGAGCGCAACGAAATTGCGGGGTCGACCCGGGAGAGCGAGACCCCGATTCGAATTGAGTGTTTCGACCCGTGAGGCCGGATTCGGTTCCGCGCAAAACCGACTTCTCGCGGAGATCCCGCTCATGGGAATACAGCCTCCATGGAAATACGGACCTGGTGGCGGTCTCTATGCGTGTCCATTCATCCGACAACTCTTGGTCGTCACACTTGATGAACAGTGCGTCCGCGGACGCACTGCAACCCTACGCATCAACCCTCGTGCATCAACCCCGTACATGTCAACAAATCCGCCGCAGTGGCCGCAAATCCATCGTCTTCCTGATGGGCGGGCGAGTACTTATCCCGATGCGCGATCTGTACAAGCTGCATGCGACATGTCCCGGTTGCATCCGCGCATGCGCGGCGGTACGCCCCGAGGGCGGGGACGCGCCTTCAAACCGGGCGGACATGGGGGCCGGCCCTCTGGAGTGGTCAGGGGTTTCCCGATGGCGCCGCCCGCGGAGGTAAAGGATCCTCCGCCGGAGTGTCAGATCGTCGCGGGTCGCGCGGGCCGGATCGCCGGCGCGGCGCACGGGATGGGGGGGCGCGTCCTCCGGGAGGCCGCGGGGGTGGCCGATGGGCCGGCCGCGGCCCCGGGCGACCAGCGGCTCGATCTCACGGCGGTTGTGACATGGACGCCGGTCGATGGGGTGGTATTCTTCGTCGGCGGAGTTCGGTTGATCTGCCCGGGGATCATGGGCGAGCATCCGGGGCGACTCTTAGAGGAGCTGAGCGCCGGCCGCCCTACATTTCATACGAGAGAGTGAATCTCGATGCGTGACTCGACGCATGTCCAGTTCGTGCGCTTCTGCCTGGTCGGTGTCTTGAACACGATCATCACCTATGTGACCTTTCTGGCCCTGTTCCGCTGGCTGGGTGTCCAGTACTTGGCTGCCGCGGGGATCGGGTACGTGGTGGGGCTGTGCCACAGCTATCTGGTCAACCGGGCCTGGACCTTCCGCGGCGGATCGGACCGCAGCGGCGGTGAGATCGCGCGCTTCATTCTCGTCAACGCCGTGGCGGCCGGGATCAACGTCGCCCTGCTGCAAGTGCTGGTCGAACGGTTCCAGGTCACGCCGGAGATGGGACAGGTACCCGCGATCGCGGGATCGCTGATCGTCAATTTCGCCGGCAACCGCCTGTGGACGTTTCGGGGCTGGGCCGCACCGGATCGCTCCGGAGAGGGCGCGCGCGCCGGCGGCTGGCGCCCACGGCCGGAACTGGCGCTCCTCGCTGCCGCCTTCGGCGCCTCGCTGGTGCTCAAGCTCTCGATCATCGGCGCGGGTGGCCCGCAAACCGAAATCGACGACTTTTCCCTGTATGAGGCGGGATTCCTCGTCTGGTTCGGCAATGTGCCCCCGCAGCACGGATATCTCGAATCTTGGGTCGCCGGCTTCAGTTCGCTCGCCACTTATGTCCTGCGCATGGTGGGGAGCGGACGGCTCGATGGCCTGCTCGATCTCAATCTGGTCGCCAACGCCTATCGGGACTTCTACCTTTCTCCGGACATCTACTATCACATGCATCGCGGCGTGATTCTCGCCGCGGATCTGCTGACCGCGGGGTTCGCCTATCTCCTCGCACGACGGATCCTGGGTCGCAGCATGGCCGGGTACGGCGCGGTCGTCGTGTGCGTCATGTACCTCTTCACCTACAACACCTTCTGGAGCAATCTGCGCGGCCGCCCCGATCCGCTGGTGAGTCTGGCCGGGGTCGGGGGTGTCCTGCTCTATTTGAAATCCGAGCTGCGTTTTCGCTCGGCCTCCTTCTGGCTGGCCGCGGTTTGTTTCGGGCTGGCGGCGGCGCTCAAGCTGCACGGGATCTTCTTCGCGCTCTTCGCCGGCCTCGACATCATGCGCCGCCGGGGATGGCGGGCGGGCTGGCACGGCGCGGCACTCATGGCCGGGATTGCCTTCGTCGTTTTCCTGGCCGGGGATGGCTCGCTGCTCTTCGACCCCCTGACCTACGTCAAGGCTCGCCTGGAGACCTACCAGGCCGACCTCTCGCTGCATCTGCCGTGGGGCAACCAGTTCATCGTCATGCTGCGCGGCAGCGGGTGGCTCGTCCTGCCGCTGGCGCTCGCCGGCGTGGTGCAGGGCCTCAGGCGGCGCAACGGGCAGGGCGATGGGCCGGGCCGCGCCGAGCTGCGCAGCGTGACCTTCATCGCGGGCCTATGGCTGCTGCTGTTCGCGACGATCCGTCCCCTGCGGGCCTATTGGATGCTGCCGGTTCTACCGTTGTTCTACATCCTTGCCGTCCACACGGTGAGCCGCATCGGTCCGCGGATGGTCCGGGGCGCGGTGCTGGGAGCACTCGCGGTAGTGTTCGCCGTCCTTTCCTATGGCGAGATCCACCAGGCGCGCACAGTCAGGCTGGATGAGCTGCGCCAGTGGATTCGAACGAACATCCCGGAAGATTCTTCCTTCTATATCGTCGGCTTCTCCGTGGTGCGCCTCCCTCAGAATACCGACTGCATGCGCACCCAGCGTACGGCCTATGAGCGCGTGATGGAGGAGGACCGGGAGGCGGGGCTGCCGTTCACGGA
>JAZDGX010000195.1:0-2414 GCA_043806645.1 Candidatus Eiseniibacteriota bacterium
GCTCCACCGCGGCGCGGGTGAGTCGCTCGTAGAAGGCGATCTTGCGCGCCGCCTCCTCCGGGGCCGGATCCAAATCCCAGGGCCGAAGCGGCTCGTCGCCCGCGGCCGCGACGGGGGCCTTCCCCGCAGCGCCGGTGGTGGCGGGTGCAAGCAGAGAAGCGGTCAGGAAAAGGAGAAAAACCAATCCGGAGACGCCCTGCCACAGGCCCGCCGGGAGCCGCCGGAAGGCGCAAGTCTTTTCCGAACGATTCCCTGTAATTTGAATCTTTTGAATCGAATACACTGTGCCCCCTGACTCTGGTGGCTCCCTCGGGTCGCCTGGCCGGGCCGCCGCGGCGGGTGGCCTCGGTAGCACCGGTTCATTGTCTCACGCGCGAGCACCGCGCGACAACCGCTCGCGTGGAGAATGCCGCACATCCCCGCCTTCCCCCTGCTCCCTACCCTCTCGCGGTGATACTGTTCACGCACTTGAAAACCATGATCCGGAACGTTCGGGTCCGGATTCGGGCTTGGTCCATCACCGGGGGAATCGCAGGCCATGTCGAATCGCGTCTTCATCACCCGACCCATCCTTCCCAAGGGCATCGCATTGCTCGAGGGGCACGGAATCGAGGTCATCATCGGCCAGAGCGACGGCAACGCGCCGATCACCCGCCCCCGCTTGCTCGACGGCATACGGAAGGCAGGCGCGCTCATCTGCCATCTCTCGGAACGGATCGACCGCGAAGTGCTGGAAACCAATCCCACCCTATGCGGCGTCGCCACCTACGCGGTCGGCTACAACAACATCGATGTCGCCGCGGCCACCGAGCTCGGCCTTCCCGTCAGCAACACGCCCGATGTTCTGACCGAAGCCACCGCGGATCTCACCTGGGCGTTGCTGCTCGCCGTCGCCCGCCGCATCCCGGCGGCGCACCGCTTCACCGTCGAGGGGCGCTTCGCGATCTGGAATCCGGTGCTTTTTCTCGGGGACGATGTGGGACCGGGAGGAACGGGCCGGCGCAAGGTCCTCGGCATCGTCGGTTTCGGCAGGATCGGCCGAGCGGTCGCGCGCCGCGCCGCGGGCTTCGACATGGACGTCCTGGCCCACGACCCCAGCCGGCGCGAGATGATCGTTGCCGGCGGCCTCGCCCGGTGGTCCGAAGTCGACGAGCTCGTGGCGGCAAGCGACTTTCTCTCCCTGCATGCGCCGCTCACGCCTCTCACGCGGCATATGATCGGAGAGCGGCAACTGCGCGCGATGAAGCCGAGCGCATACCTTGTCAATGCCGCGCGCGGCCCGCTCGTCGATGAGCGGGCGCTCGTGCGCGCGTTGCAGGAGGGCTGGATCGCCGGGGCCGCGCTGGACGTCTACGAGCACGAGCCGGAGCTGGCCGCGGGGCTGGCCACGCTTTCGAATGTCGTGCTCGCGCCGCACATCGGCAGTGCGACGCGGGAGACGCGCGAGGAGATGGCCGCCATCGTCGCGCGCAACACGATCGCGCACCTGCGTGGCGAACGCGCTCCACAGGCGGTCAACCCCGAGGTCTATGCGGGTTCCGCCTGGAAGATGCGCCGGCGGCCGGAGCGCGGCGCATGAGTTCGTCCGGGTTCGAAGGGCAGGGCCACGACCCGCGCACTCCTCCCGACCCGGCGCACGGGGATAAGACCCCGAAACGCCCGCATGATGTTCTGCGTCGCGACGCACGCGGCTGTCTGCTGGCCGGCGTCGCGGCGGTCGATGCCGAGAAGCTCACCCTGGAAGCGCTCGCGCGCTTGGGCGGCGCCTTCCCCGCTCCTGCGCGCGGCCCTCGTTGCGGCCCCGCGCCCGGCCCGTCCTCGGAAAGCACGGCATCGTCACCGATTCTGATGGCAGGCTTCGGCAAGGCGGCGCTCGGGATGGGTCGCGCCGCGGCAGCGTTTTTCGGCGGGCGAATCGAGCGGGGCCTGCTGCTCATCCCGCATGGGAGCGCCCGTGGCCGCAGCGACGGCACGCCCACCGCCCGATCCGCACATCCGACCCTCGGACCCGCGATTCGCATCATCGAAGGCGGGCACCCGCTCCCCGACACGGCCGGCGTCGCCGGGGCGCACGCCGTCCATGAGCTCGCCCTCGCGGCGGCGCGCACGGGCATCCCGCTGCTCTGCCTGGTCTCCGGAGGCGGTTCGGCGTTGCTCACGCTGCCCCCGGAGGGCGTCTCCCTGGACGACCTGCGTGATCTCACGCGGCGACTGCTGCACGCGGGCGCCGGCATTGCCGAGGTCAACTGCGTGCGCCGGCATCTCGATCGGCTCAAAGGAGGGCGGCTCGCGCTCCAAGCCGCTCCGGCGCCCGTGATCGGTCTGCTCCTCTCGGACGTGATCGGCGATTCCCCGGCTGCGATCGCGTCGGGCCCCCTGTCCCCCGATTCGACGACCTTCGCGGATGCCGTGGA
>JAZDGX010000196.1:0-22547 GCA_043806645.1 Candidatus Eiseniibacteriota bacterium
GGGAGGGTACTCCTGGTGGTATCCGGGGACTCCCGACCGGGAGTCGGCCTCAGCGCTGAGCATCCGCGGGCACGCCCGACTGACCGAAGTCGATTGGACGAGTCCCTATCGCCGCCCCGACGGCGGTGGAGACTGAGTCCCGGGGGATTTCAGAAGCAATGGTGACCCGCCTGCGAAGAGGAATCGCGCGCTGCGAGCGTGCCCTGGGTGCCGGATTGCTTGCAGCGGCGCTCGCGGCCGCGTGCATGGAGGTCGATCCCGTACGGGTCCAACCCTCGATCGTGGACATCGGCTACATCCAAGGCCGGGTTCACGCGGGCGATCTCGTCAGCGATGGAAGTATCTCCGCGCGGCTGATCTCGGACGCATCCCGGGAATATGACCTGCGGCTGGATGGAGATGGTGCTTACCGGATCGATCTGCCGCCGGGGGCTTACTTCCTCGCGGCCCAGGTGGATGGGGGGACCTTTTATTTCCGGGCCGCGGGGCCGGACTCCGGTTACGTTTGGGCTTCAGCGGACACCCTGCGGGTTGTCGTGGGGGAGACCATCGAGGCCGACTTTTTCCTGGGCAGCGCCACGATTGAAGTCGAGGCGCCCCTGGATCCGCAGCAGCGTTGGGAGATCCGGATCCAATCGGTCGCCGCGGCGAGTGACCGGGATTGGGTCGCCGAGGTCTACGGATCCGGGGGGGGGACCGCGAGATGCGATGTGAAGGGACTGTTGCCGGGCGCGTACCGCATGCGATTAGAATCCCGCAGCGGCGAGACAGTTTGGCTTCCCGGTGTGCGCCGCATCGCCGATGCCGACACGCTGCGAATCGAGGTGGATCGAACCACTGCCTACCATACCAGGCTCGAAGGAGCGGAAGCCTATGTCGAGGGCCGGGTGACCGGAAGCTGGCAGGCCATGGGCGTGAGTCCCCCGCGGGTCAGTCTGTGGAACGCCGACTCCACGCTGATCCTCTCCGAAAGCGTGGGGGAGCTGACGGGGGGGTTCTGTCTCAGAGTTCTTTTTCCCGAGCCATTCCGCTTGAAGGTCGAGATCGAGGGTGTGCCGAGATGGATCGGGGGAGACAGCTTCGCGGAGGCGACGCAATACGATCTGGCGCCGGGCGACGCCATCCGTGACCTCCTCGTCGAGGAAAGCGGGCTTTCCATCGAGTTGGCCGCTTCCAGCGCGTCTGACTTCAATCTGCTCCTGCTGGACCTGGGCGACCAGTCCACGCACGCCTTCTCCGGCCATTTCCTGCGCGGCGGCCGCTGGCTCTTCATTCCGAATCTGGATCCGGGCGTGTATGCCATCCAGTTCATCAACTCCAATCTACGCACCGACTGGCAGACGCAGTGGTGCGACGGCGCTTTGACGCTGGAGTCCGCACGGCCGGTGGAACTGCTCCCCGGCGGAGTGACAGATCTCTATGTCACCCTCGTGGCGGGTGGCGTCATCCGCGGGACGATCACCAGTCAGGATGGTGAAGATTGGTACAGCGGCCCGATCTCCATCGTCCATGCAGCATCGGGAGAGCTCTATGGTCGGCTGGGGAATCGCTCCTCCGTCGTAGTCATCGAGGAGGTAGTCGCCGAGGAATACGCGGCCAGGGGAATCGCCGACGGCGAATACAAGGTCGGGGTCGCGGTATTCAGTGTTCACTCGGAGGAGTTTGAGGAATACACCTACTGGTACCCCGGCACCCTCGATCCCGACTCGGCCGGCGTGGTGACGATCGTGGATCATGCGGAGGTCAGCGGAATCGACATCACGCTGCCCGCGCAGCCTTAAGCGGCGTTGCGACGGGCGCCCGGCCGGCCTCGCGACCGCGGCGCAGGAGAGCTCCCGGCGCTCTCAGTTCCCGCGTGGCCCCTGCGCCTGCATCAACCTGTAGACCGGATAGCGATTCTCGTCTTCCTGCACATACGGCGTCTTCTGGAAGAAGAACTCGAGACGGGATTGCGGATCGGCGGCGAAGGCCGAATCCTGCAGCGCGTCCTCGTACTCGGCCCGTATTTCCGGGTCCGCCAGCAGCGCGAGCGCCTGCTCCTCGAGCGCCCAATCCTCCACGATAATGCCGCGCTCGAAGATCGAGTCGAACGCGTTCCATACCAGCAGTCCGGCCGGGGCGCGCGGTTCGAGCAGATGCATGGCGGTGATTCCGGTGGGTTGATCGCACGGGATCCAGTAGGTTCCGGCGGGGAAGACGCGCTGTTCGGTGGTGAGCACGAAGTCGACATCCGTGATCGGATGGTGCCCCTGCTTCGGCTCCCCGCTGAAGCTCGCGTGCGTCGCATAGTGGGTTTCGACCCAGCCGGTGAAAGGCTGGGTGAGCACCTGCACCTGAATCGCGTGGCGGCGCAGGGTGGCGGCGATCTCGCCCCAGGCCTTCTCGATCAGATAGCCGCGCGGCATGGTCACCGTCTCCTGGGGGATGAGCCGGTCGAAAAACGGGAGTTCGTAGGTGACCGGAGTGTCCTCGTAGCGTGCGTAGTCCCGGCCGGTGATGGGGCTGCGCACGACCTGCAGCGCCTTTCCCAACCAGAGGATCGTGCGTGAGACCTGTGGGTCGGCCCGGCAGCCCAACGCGACCTCATGCTGCCCCGGTTGGAACGACCAGCGGAGGGCGGTTTCACGGGCCTCGTCCACGCTCTCGATCAGTTCGATCCGGTTGCGAGCCGCGAAACGCAGGATCGCGCGCAGCAGCGCCAGCGTGGAACGCACGCGCCGCTCGTAGGAGATGTAGGGATGCGCTTCGGAGAGGATGCTGATCGCCGAACGCGTCTCGAAGTAGCCGGTCGCCAGATGCGGAGAGGAGCCGTAGGTGGCGAGGCCGGCCGTGAGATCGAGTTCATCCACCGGGGACCCGATGGGGTGGCCGCGGAAGCCCTCGGCCGTCATGGCCTCCACGATCCAGGGGAACAACGCCTCGCGCACCAGCCGGTCGCGGCCTCCGGGCAGGGTGGGATCGGGATAGCCGCCGAAGAGCAGGTCATACTGATGATCGAAGCCGTCGTTGGTGTGAAGGTCGATGAAGACATGGGGCTGGAACTGCGCTCCCAGGCGCACGAGCGCCTGGCACTCGGGGGTTTCGAGCTTGGTGAAGTCGCGGTTCAAGTCGAGGCGCATCGCGTTACGCCGCGTGCCGAAGCCGTCGGCGGGCCCGTTCTGCGTGAACCGGTTGTAGGGGTCGCGGCGGACATGGCCGTCGACGTTGAGGATCGGAACGATGATGAGGTCGCAATGGGCGACGATCTCCGGCTCGAGACCCCGGGCGATGTCGCGCAGCAGCAGTTGAACCGCGTCGTTGCCGCAGATTTCGCCCGCGTGGATCCCGGCATTGATCAGCACGACCGGCTTGGGATGGGCGTCCGGCGCTTGCACGCCGTCGCGGTCGCCCACGAGCACGATCGGCAGCGGTCGCCCCTCGGTGCTGTAGCCGAAGCTGGAGAGCTCGATGTGCGAGCAGCACGCGGCCGCTTGGCGCAGGTAGTCGATCGTCTCTTCCCACGTCGGACTGATCAAGCCCCCGGAGACTTCGAAGGGCGTCGGTCCGGGGTCGCCGGCGCTGGGAGGCGTGCCGGCGGCTGCGGGATCCTCCCCGCCGGGGGGCGTGCCCTCCGGTGCCGGAATGTCCCCCTGCGCGAACACCCCGGCGGGGAGCGCGAACCACGCGACCAGCAATAGCACGGCCCGGGCGGCATGTCGTTTCATGGGAGTCCTGCTGCAGCGCTCGCTACATCGGTTCGGACATCATGTCGTCCCCGACATGCGCCCGCGCCTCGAAGCGCGTGTACTCGCCGAGGAAGACCAGCGGCACGGTGCCGGTCGGGCCGTTGCGGTGCTTGCCGATGACCAGTTCGGCAATGCCCTTCAGTTCTTCCTTTTCCGGCTTGTACACCTCTTCCCGGAAGATGAACATGACCAGGTCCGCATCCTGTTCGATCGCGCCGGATTCACGCAGATCGGAGAGGATCGGACGCTTGTTCTCGCGCGCCTCGACCGCCCGGGAAAGCTGCGAGCCGGCGATGACCGGGATGTCGAGTTCCTTCGCCAGCGCCTTCAGCCCCTGGGAGATCTGGCTGATCTCCTGCTGGCGGCTCTCGGGGTTCTGCAGCCCCTGGGCCAGCTGTAGGTAGTCGACCAGCAGCACCCCGAGGCCGTGGCGCGCCTTCAGCCGCCGCGCCTTGGCGCGCATCTCCATCAACCCGATGGCCGGCGTGTCGTCGATGAAGATCGGCGCCTCGCTCAGGCGCGCGGCCGCCTGGGTCAGCTGGGGCCACTCGCTTTCTTTGAGGAATCCGGTGCGCAGGCGCCGCGCCGGAATGCGCGCGCGCGAGCAGAGAAAGCGCTGCACCACCTGCTCGCGCGACATTTCCAGACTGAAGACCCCCACCGGGATCTTGTTGTCGATCGCCACGTGCTCGGCGATGTTGAGCATGAGACTGGTCTTGCCCATCGAGGGACGCCCGGCGATGACGATCAGGTCCGAGCGTTGCAACCCGGAGGTCAGCCGGTCCAGGTCATCAAAGCCGGTCGGCACTCCGGTGACCGCGCGTTTGTTCTCGTAAAGCTCCTCGATGATCTCGAAGGTGTGCCGCAGGATTTCCTTGAGCGGCACGAACTCCTTCTTCAGGCGTGACTGACCGATGCCGAAGAGCATCTGCTCAGCGGAATCGAGGATCGTCGTCCAGGGCTGCGCCGCGGTATAGCTCCGGTCGATGATCTCCCCGGCAGTGGTGATCATCTGGCGCAGCACCGCCTTTTCGAGCACCAACCGCGCGTGGAATTCGACGTGCGCCGCGGAGGGCACGGCGTCGAGCAGGCTTTGCAGGAAGCTCACTCCGCCGATCGCCTCGATGTCGCCGGCGCGGCGCAGCTCTTCGGTCACGGTGATCAGATCGACCGATTCGTTGCGCGCGCTGAGAGCGCTGATCGCGCGATAGACACGGCGATGCGCTTCGCGATAGAAGGCGCTTTCATCGAGGATCTCCTCGACCTTGTCGATGGCGGCCGGATCGAGGAGCATGGAGGCCAGCACCGCCTGCTCGGCCTCCAGATTCTGCGGGGGAATGCGCCCGACCGGAACGCTCTCGCGCTCGCCATCGCCGCGTCGCGCCCGCGGAGTCCGCTGTTCCTGTCCGATTTCGTGTTCCATGGCCGTCCTGTTCCAGTGCGCACACCGCGGATGCGGCCTCAGGAGAACAGATCGCCGCTCTGCGCCGTAGGAGCCCGGAGGTCCTTTTCGGGCGCCGCTTCGATTCTGGTCTGCGGGGCGGGCCCCTCGTCCAGGATTCTACGCAAGATCAGCATGTCTTCCCAGACCGAACGCTTCAGACTCGGATTTCGCAGCAACGCGGCCGGGTGATAGGTGGGCAGGAGGGGAATTCCACGATAGCGGAAAAGGCGTCCCCTGAGCGTTCCCATCGAAGCCTTGCTCTCGAGCAGCATCTGCGTGGCGATCAGCCCGAGCGAGCAGATGATGCGAGGTTTCAGAATCTCGACCTGCCTCTCCACATAGGGCCGGCAGGCTACGATCTCCTCGGGCATCGGGTTGCGGTTTCCGGGCGGGCGGCATTTGAGCACGTTGCAGATGTAGACATCCTTCCGGTCCAGGCCGATCGCCGCGATGATGCGGGTGAGAAGCTGGCCCGCCCGCCCGACGAAGGCCTCGCCCTGCGCGTCTTCATCTGCGCCCGGGGCCTCCCCGATGAAGACCAGCGGAACCCGCCCCGACCCGGAATCGACGACCACATTCGTGCGTGTCTGATGGAGGGAACACTTCAAGCAGCCCCGTGCCGCGCGCGCCACTTCGGCGATCTGCTGCTCCCAGTCCGGATCCCGCCCGTCCGCTGCGGGGGGAGGGGCGAATTCGATCTTATTGGCGGTGGGGGGCGCCTGGGCGGGAGCGGGGGCAATTCGGGGGCGCGCCGCCCTTGCACCGGCGGTGGGGTCGGAGGGGCCCGGCGGGTGCGGATTCTGCGGCCGGATCCGACCGCTCAGGAATCGCGAGGCCGCCGCGTTCCAGTCGGGGTCCGACCAGATGAAAACGCCCCGGGCCATCTCGGCCTCGATCTGGAGAATCAACTCCGTCGAGATCTGCTCGCGTTCCATGCGATCTCCGGACAGGCCCGCGGACTGCCTGAGGGGCCAACGGGACCGCAGGCCTCAGAAAGCCATCGCCCCCAGCCTTCAAGGGCCGTCGGACGCGTGGCCGGTCTCAGGGAGCCATGCCCCCTCCGGCCGCCCTCAGACCGAAAAGCCCCTCCGCCCCGGCCAGGATGGCCTGCGCCGCATCGCGCTTGGTCATGGCTGCCAGCCGCTCGATGCGGCCGTCTGCGAAAAGCAGCGTCGGGCGGATGGTCTCGCCGCCAAAAGCCGAATCCGGCTGCGTGGCGTCATTGAGCACGATCATGTCGAGATGCTTCGCTTTCAGTTTCGACTCGGCGCGGATTTCGCCCCCTTCGCCCACCTCGAGGGCGAAGCCCAGCGTGATGACGCCCCGCTCGGCCCGCCCCGCCGCCACTCCCGCCAGGATGTCCGGGTTCGGAGTCAGACGGATCTGCAACGACTCGGCCCCGGAGCGGATCTTCT
Source organism: Candidatus Eiseniibacteriota bacterium (assembly GCA_043806645.1). Taxonomy (GTDB): domain Bacteria; phylum Eisenbacteria; class RBG-16-71-46; order CAIMUX01; family WJJG01; genus JAZDGX01. Next base: position 6,585 of record JAZDGX010000196.1, read on the forward strand.
GTTCCTGGGGCTCGGCGGGCCGGTAGTCGGCCACCGCGGCGGCCATGATGAGGATCTCCGCGTGCCGCTCGACTTCGTGAACCGCCTGTTGCATTTCGCGGGCGGTCCGGACGTCGATCCTCCCGACGCCGATCGGGGGCGGGCAGCTCAGCGGCCCCGCGACGAGCGTAACCCGGTGGCCGCGGTCACGAGCGGCTTCGGCCAGCCGCACGCCCATCCGCCCGCTCGAACGGTTGGAGAGCACGCGCACGGGGTCGACGGGCTCTTCGGTCGGTCCCGCCGTGACGACGACGTGCAGGCCCTGCAACTGTTCGAGGAGGAGTTTGATCACCCCGTCCGCAGCCTTCGCGGCCGAGACCATCCGCCCCGCGCCCGTCTCGCCGCAGGCGAGATCTCCCGTTTCGGGACCGCTGAATTGATAGCCCGCCTCGCGCAGCAGGGCGACGTTGCGCTGGACGATCGGATTCTCCCACATGCGCCGGTTCATCGCGGGCGCGAAGATCACGGGGACCGCGCTGGCCATGATCGCAGTCGACAACAAGTCGTCGGCAATGCCGGATGCGATCTTCCCCAGCACATCGGCGCTCGCCGGCGCGATCAACATGGCATCGACCTCGCGACCGATGTCGAGATGCTCCATGCGGGGGGAGGTCCCACTTTCAGGCGGGAAAAGATGCACGGCAACGGGATTGCCGGAAAGCGCGGAAAGAGTGTCGGGCGAGATCAGACGCGTCGCGGCGTCGGTCATGATGACCCGCACGTCAATACCCATGCCGGTCAATAGCCGAACGATCTCCGCGGATTTGTAGGCGGCGATACTGCCGGTGATTCCCAGGCCCACCGTGCAGTCGGCCAAGGTTCGCCGAGCGGACAGGGCCTCCATCATTCGCTCTCTTCGCCGCCGTGGTCTTCGCTTTCCTTGCCGGGCTCTTCTTCGCCCTCGGTCTCGCTCTCGGCGAGCAGGGGAGGGCTCATGAAGAAGGTCTCCGGGGGTCTCTCCGCGGCCAGGGCGGCCCGCGCGCGGCTCTCGATTTCCGCGTTGCTGAGCACGGCCTTGACCCGGCCCTCGTCGACGCGCTTGAGCGCCTCGATCGTGACCTTGCGGTCGAGCTTGACGCCCTTGCGGCGCATTTCCTCATTCAGGCGGGAGGCTTCCGCCGCCGCCATCATGATGCGCTCGTACTTGTTGCCCGGCGACTCCAGGAACTCATCACCCGCAGTCTTCTCGGAGGGAGCATCCACTCCCTCGGCCGGCGCCTGACGTTCTTCGTCTTGCATGTTGATTGCGGTCCTTTCCGGGGACGATCCGGTCCCCTGCTATCCGTTCGGCTGAACCAGGCCGCGCGGTGTCCGGCTGGTCTCGGCACAGATGATCGCCAACAGCCGGGTGGCGCAAGCCTTGATCTCATCGTTGACCACCACGTAATCGTACTGAGGAGCCACCTCCATCTCGGCCTGGGCGGTCTTCAGGCGCTGCAGGATCACCTCGTCCGAATCGGTGCCTCTACCGCGCAGACGCTCTTCGAGAGCCGCCATCGACGGCGGCAGCAGGAAAATCAATACGGCGTTGGGATAGGCCTCCTTGACCGTCAGCCCGCCCTGGACATCCACGTTCAAGACGACCCACTTCCCCTTGGTCAACGCATTATCGATCTGTTCCTTCGGGACGCCGTACCAGTGGCCGTGGACCTGCGCCGATTCGGCGAAGTAGCCCTTCTTTCTCTGGGCCTGGAACGCCTCGGCCGACAGGAAAAGGTAGTCCTTGCCATCGACTTCACCTTCCCGTGGTGGGCGGGTGGTGGCGGTCAGGGCGCGCAGCAGCCGGCCGTCGCTGGCCAGGAGTTTCTCGACAACGGAAGTTTTCCCCGTTCCCGAGGGCGCGGAGATGACGATCGGGAATGGCTTCTCGATCAACCGCGGACACTCGATAGATTCCACCGGTATGCTCCCAATGCGTCGGGCCGTGAGGCCCTACTCGATGTTCTGGATCTGCTGACGGATCTTCTCGATCTCTTCCTTCAGGAAGATCACCTCGCGCCCGAGCTCGAGATCCTGGCACTTCGAGCCGATCGTGTTCGCCTCGCGGTTCATCTCCTGCAAGACGAAATTGAGGCGCCGTCCGGCCGGCTCGGGCCCGCTCATGGCCTCCTCGACTTGCTCGAAATGCGAGCCCAGCCGGACGCATTCCTCCGTGACGTCCGATCGATCAGCGAAGAATGCCAACTCGGCTTCCAAGCGGAAGCGGTTGTATTCGGCATCCTGGGAGATCTGGGCCAGGCGTTCCCGCAGCTTCTGCGCGACGCGGGCGGTAACGTCCGGCTGCCGGACCTCGATGCGTTTGACCGCATCCGCCAGCGCGGAGAGGCGCTGGCGAAGGTCCCGAGCCATCGCCTCGCCCTCCCGGGCTCGGTGGCTCTCGAAGTCGCCGAGGGCCTGGTCGAGGGTGCCCGCGATCAGCGCCCATCCCTCCGACTCGGAGAATTCGTCCTCCTCCCGCTCGAAGATGTCGGGCAGGCCAATGAAGGAGGAGAGATCTACATCCCCCCGTAGCGCGAACCGTGCCTTCATCTCCTGGAAGAGCTGCAAGTAACGGGCAGCCAACTCTTCGTTGAGTCGCAGCGCGCCCGGAGAGACGGAATCGCCGTCGAGCGAGACGGCCACATGGACCTTGCCCCGCGTGACCCGACTTTGCATCCGGTCGCGGACCCGGTGTTCGAGCGTGGAAAGCCGCCGGGGCAGCCGGGTGGAGATCTCCAGGAAGCGATGGTTCACCGATCGGATCTCAATCGTCACCCGGAGGCCGTCGTCCAGGCGCTCCCCCCGGCCGAAGCCGGTCATAGAGTGCACCATGCCTCCTCCCCAGGAATTGAAAGCACCCCAGGGTACGCCAGGGGAGAACCAAGTGTCAACGGCGCGGGTTGTGGTCTGAAATTTGGGGATCGGCGAGGCCAAGGGAGTCCAGGTTTCGATGTTGCAGCGTTCTTACTGGTATCGGTGCCATCTCAGCCCTGGCGGGCACGGCGGACGCCACTCCTTGGGGCATCCATCCACAATCTTCAGACCACAATCAAAACCGTGGGCCCAAGCGCGAGGCTGGCCAAGCCCCGGGACTTTGTCTAGAATCAGCACTGTGTTCGAAGGGGGCTGTTTGGTCGTGGTCGAAAGATTGGGGGCGCAGGAATGGAGCGGCCTGCCCGACGACGAACCTCGCGGAATGCGGCGGCCGGCGAGCCGCGGTTCCAACGGGTGTCGGAGGCCGGTCCTAGTGGATTGCCCTGTTTCGTGTTAGCACCGGGATCTCCATTCATCCGGCCATGGCCCACGATTCAACCGCAAGGGGCTTGAAGCTTGAAGAAGATCAAGGTTACCAAACGCGTCCATGCCAAGGTTCCCTGGTACGAGCAGCCCGCGATCCTCTTTTCCGTCATCGCGGTTCTCCTGGTCGGTGCCGGGTTGCTGATGGCTCATCTCTACAGGGGAACCACGGAGCCGGATGTGATCCTCGGGGGGAGAGAGCGGGTTGATTCGACCCTGGTCTCCAACACCGGCCCAGGGGCAGCGGGAACAGCCATTGCCGAACCCGCACCCCATGTCCTCATGCTGGGCGATCCCTTCCTCGAGCCTGCGCCCGGGGCCGTTTTGCCCCCCTTGCGGGCCGAGACGCTCATCGAAGCGGCCCATGTGCGGGAGCGCCTGCGGCAGGCCCGGCAACTCGAGCGCCACCCGGAATCGGAATCCGAACTCGAACCGGGGGAGTACGGATGCGTTTCGGGCGACGCCCTCCTGGCCCGACTGCGGGGGGAATCGGCGGGCGGGCGCCTGGAGCTGGATTCACAGTGCCTTTCCTGCTGCGACTTCGAGGTCCATTGCGACCGGCAGGGGAATACGTATCTGCTGGCGTTCATAGACCTCATGACCGCCGAGGCACTTGCGGAACTCGGCCCGGGCCTGGACCTTGCGCCCGCGCCCCAGACTCCGAAGTCGAGCTTCTGGCAATTCTGGAAGAAGGACCGCGCGCCCGAGGGCCACGCGCTCTACCATGGGAGCGAGATCCTCTTTTATCCGGATCTCAACCCGGAGGCGACGAGCGCCGTCCTGCTTCCATTCGAGCGAATTCAGGCGACGGATCTGCGGAGAATTCGGGCGGGAAGCGGCCGGCCGGTGGAAGTCTTGCAAGCGCGCCTACGCTAGCCCGGGAGCGCTCAGGAGGAACGATGGCGGGACTGTGGGGGCAACTCATTGAAGCGGACGGACTTGTCAAGCTGATCCTGTCGTTGTTCCTGGGCGGGGTGGTCGGCCTGGAGCGGGAGCTGAAAGGCCGGCCCGCGGGGCTGCGGACCCATGTGCTCGTCTGCATCGGGTCGACGATCATGCTCATCGCCGCCCAGCATGCGGCCACCTTCTTCGCGGGCGAGGACGATGTCGCCCGGCTGGTGCTCGACCCCAACCGGATCGCGGCGGGCATCGTCACCGGCATCGGTTTTCTCGGTGCGGGTGCCATCATGCGCACCGGCGATTTCATCCGCGGCCTGACGACCGCCGCCACCATCTGGTACGTGGCCGCACTGGGCATCGTCATCGGCAACGGCGCCTTCGCCCTCGCCACCGGCTCGACGGTGCTTGTGCTGATCGTGCTCGAAGGGCTGGATGTGATCGAGCACCGCATCCCGCAGGTTGCCTATCGGATCGTCCGGCTGAAGGTGGACGGGGCCCGTCGACTCGAGATCGAGGCGCGCTGTCGGCAGATCTTTGCCGGCCAGGGGATTCGCGTGCAGGATGTCCTCTACCGCATCGATCTGACCCTCTCCGAGGCCGAGCTGGCGTTTCATGTCCGCACGCGCACGCAAAGATGGACGCCGGACCTGATCGAGAAGATTTCGGCGGTGGAAGGGGTGCGGCATATGGAAACCGGACGGGCGTGATGGGCCGCATTCCGTTCGGATATATCCTGGTCTTCCTTCTGGCTCTAGCCTTTCTCTATTACCGCTTCCTGCGGGGTACCCGCGGCCCGAAAAGGAGAATCCACGGCCGCGACCTGTGGCGCGAGCGGATGGACGAACGCCGCGGCCGCCGGATGGAAGGGGCCGAAAGCTGGGACGAACGCCGCCATCGCAAACAGATGTATGAATACCGGTGGAAGATTGCGGATCGGTATCTGAAGAAGCCGGATCAGGCACAATCGCCGCCGGAAAACCCCGAGACCGAGCCGCGAGAGGGCGTGCCCGAAGGACGGGGGGGCGAGGACGGCGACTAGCCGCGCGGCCGCGAAGTGAACTCGATCGAGCGACCCGGGGAGTGGAGTGATGGCGCACGCGAGATTGGCGGCCTTCTGCTCGCACGGCGGATCGAACTTCGCCGCGATCGCTGATGCCGCGCGCCGCGGCGAGATTCCGGTCGATGTCGTTCTCATGCTGCACAACAACGCCCAGGCGGGGGCCAGGGAGAAGGCCGCGGCTCGCGGGATCGCGAGCGAGTGGATTCCGCGCGGCCGCTATCCGGATGAGTCATCCTATGCCGCGGCGCTCATCGGCATCCTGAACGAGTATCGCGTGGACCTGGTCGCCCTGTGCGGATTCATGCAAAGGATCCCGAGCGAGGTCGTGCGTCGCTTCGCCGGACGGATGACCAATATCCATCCGGCGCTCCTGCCTCTGTTCGGCGGTCGGGGATACTTCGGCGGGCGCGTGCATCAGGCAGTGTTTGATGCCGGCATGAAGGTGTCGGGGCCGACCGTTCACTTGGTCGATGAGCTGTACGATCATGGACCGATCCTCATGCAGCGCGCGGTCGCCATCGACGACTGCCGCTCGCCCGAGGAGATCGCGGCCCGCGTGCTCATCGAGGAGCATCGCATCTACCCGGAGACTCTCGGCCTCCTGGTCCGCGGCCGTTTTCGACTCGAGGGCCGGCGGGCGGCGCTTATCTGAGGAAGCCACCATGTGCATGCCGCGACGAATGCCCCCGGCGTTTGCAGCGCCAAGGTCCTGCGCCGGGATCGCGGGACTGCTCCTCGCGCTCAGTGCCTTGGCCCTCCCCGCGCGGGTCCCGGCCAAGAGCTGGCACATCGAACCGGACGGAAGCGGGGAAGCGGCCACCCTGCAACTGGCCATGGCCGCGGCGGCCGAGGGCGACACGCTGGTGTTGGGCGCCGGGGTCTTTCGGGGGGCAGGCAACCGTGATCTCGATGGTCTCGGAAAATCTCTGGTCATCCGCTCGTCCGCGTTGGATCCCGCCGCCTGCATTATCGATTGTGAGGGGAGCGCCGCTTCTCCTCACCGCGGCCTGCTTCTGCTCTCAGGGGAGGGGACCGGCTTCGTCCTGGAAGCGGTGACGATCATGAACGGCTACGCGGGAGAGACGCACGACCGCGCCGGCGGCGCGATGATCATCGGGGCACATGCCTCTCCGGTCGTGCGCCGCTGCCGCTTTCGAGAGAATCGCGCGTTGAACGGTGGCGCCGTCATGTGCGCCCGCGGTTCGCCGATGTTTGAGGACTGTGTGTTCGAAGAGAACCACGCGTGGGCCGGCGGAGGTGCGCTGGCCGTCACCGACAACTCCTTCCCGCTCATCGAGGGCTGCACCTTCGCCGGGAATGTCGCCGACAACGGGGGAGCCGTTTCCAGCGCCTGGTCGCTGCCGGTGCTGCGCCAGTGCACGCTGGTGCGGAATCAGGCCTTGCTGGGAGCGGGCATCTCGTCCTGGTACGCTTCGACCGTCATGCTCGAGAACTGTCTGATCGTCTTCAGCCCCCTGGGCCGCGCGGTCGTTTGCGAAGGCGCCGGAGCGTTGCTCTCCTGCTGCGATGTCTTTGGCAACAGTGCGGGAGACTGGGCCGGCTGCATCTCCGGTCAAGGGGACCAGGAGGGCAACCTCTCCGCCGATCCCCTCTTTTGCGATCTGGAATCCGGCGACTACGGGCTGGACCAGGATTCGCCCTGCGCGTCCCGGCCGGGCTGCGGGTTGATCGGAGCCTGGGGCGTGGCCTGCGCTTCGACCGGCGCTGAATCCCGAAGTTGGGGCGGCCTCAAGGCGCTGTTCCGGTAGGGCGATCTCGGGGCGATCTAGAGAAAAGCGTCCATCCCCAGCTCATCGAAGGCGCGCTGCATCGCCTGTTCTCCGGTCACGATCTGCAGCCGGTGATTCGGGCATCCGTTACGCTGGCAGACTTCGATGAATCCGCCCTTCGGCAGATGCAGGACGAACATCGGGGCCGAGCACTGCGCGCAACGGCGCCCGGGGTCCTGCAGGGACGCTCCGCAATGGGGACAGGCGAACTCGACCACTTCACCGTGCGCCACGTCGATTTCCGAGAGGTTCTCGAAGCTGCCGTAGTGGGGATCGAGACGGATATGCCCCGACTGCTCGCCGAGGGTCGCCTTGACGACGATGGAAGCGTGATCGTGGATCAAGTGCTCGGGGTCCATGAGATTGCAGCCGTTTGGACAGCGAGCGTGGCGGACGACCAGGCTGCCCTGGGTCACCATGATTTCTACTCGGTGGCGCATTTCCGGCATGGTCGCGCTCCTCGCTGTTGACTTGGGTCGCCGTCCGGCGTCCCTTCCAGTCGGTCGGCGCGGGGATATCCGGCGTGCCGGTGACATGGGAGATTCTAGTCCAGGATTCCCGCCGGGGCGACAAAAAGATGCCCGCCGGCCCCGGCATTGCTAAAATGGATTGGATTCGCCGTCATCCGTCGGGGGAGCGTCCACGTGAATCAGGGCAAGAAAAGAAGTGCGACCTTCCTGTGCCGCAGTTGCGGAAACGACTTTCCGAAGTGGTTCGGCCAGTGCCCGCAGTGCGGTGAGTGGAACACGATCGTACCGTATCGTCCGCCCAGCCAAGCGCCCCGCGGCGGCGGGACGCGCCGCGGTCCGCGCGAGGAATCGCTGGGGCCCCCGGCGAGGTCCGGTGCGAGCGGCGCGGGCAGGGGCTGGGCCACGCCGCCGCGCGATCCGGGATACGATGCCGGCGTGCGTCTGCTGGCAGACGTCTCCTCGCAAGGGCCCCAACGCATCCCGACGGGCCTCTCGGAATTCGACCGCGTGTTGGGCGGGGGAATCGTCCCCGGTTCGGTCGTGCTGATCGGGGGCGATCCCGGCATCGGCAAATCGACGCTGCTGCTCCAGGTTGCTTCGCGCCTGATCGAACAGAAGCTGGGTGTGCTGTACGTCTCCGGCGAGGAATCGGCCGCGCAGGTCAAACTGCGGGCCACGCGGCTGGCGAGCTCTCCCCGTCTGGCCGTGCTGGCGGAGGGGGATCTGGAACGGGTCCTCGAGGCCGTGAGCGAGGGGATCCCGTCGCGCGCGCGCGCGGATTCCGCTGCGGACGGGGATTCCGTTTCCCGCGCGCGGTCTGCGCCGCGGGGCTCCGCCGCGGACGCCGGCGCCGCTTTGCCCGCGGAAGAACCACGGGATGCGGGTGGCTCGCGGCCGGTCGATGTGCTCTTCGTCGATTCCATCCAGTCGAGCTACCTGCCTGATCTGCCTTCGGCCCCGGGGAGCGTGCTCCAGGTGCGCGAATGCGCCCTGCAACTCACCCAGATGGCCAAGCGGCGCGGCGTCGCCGTCTTTCTCGTGGGCCATGTGACCAAGGAGGGCAATCTGGCCGGACCGCGGACGCTCGAGCACATCGTCGATGCGGTGTTGACCATGGAAGGCGAACGTTTTCACGCGCACCGTTTGCTGCGCAGCGTGAAAAACCGTTTCGGCGGGGTGCATGAGATCGGTGTCTTCGACATGCAGGCCGATGGCCTGCAGGAAGTGACCAATCCCTCGCGGCTCTTTCTCGGCGAGGAGGCGGGACTGGCCTCGGGAAGCGCGGTGGTGGCCGCCATGGAAGGGTCTCGCCCCTTGCTGATCGAGGTCCAAGCGCTTGTGCACGCGACGCGCTATGGCATCCCCCAGCGCATCGCCACCGGTTTCGAGGGCCGGCGCTTGGCAATCCTGCTCGCCGTGCTGAGCAAACGGGGGTCGATCGATCTCTCCTCGAGCGATGTCTTCGTCAACGTCGCGGGTGGCCTGCGCATTGACGAGCCGGGCGTCGACCTCGGTGTTCTGCTGGCCATCGCCGCCAGCGCCACCGACCGGCCGGCCGGGCAGGACCTGGCGGCCTTCGGAGAGATCGGGCTGGGGGGCGAGGTGCGCCGCGTGAGCGATCCGGAACGCCGCATCGCCGAGGCGGTGCGACTCGGCTTCCGGCGCCTGCTCCTTCCCGCGGCCACCGCCCGCGATCTGCGCACGCGCGGGTGGCATCCGCCCGGGGACTGCCGACTGTTCCCTGTGGTGACGCTGCAAGAAGCGCTGCAGACGGCCTGGAGCGCGAACGAGAGACCGTCCTGAACAGAGGGAGAGTGCCATGTTCGAGCCTGCCAAGCCGACGCGTGACCCGGCCGTTTCCATGACCGCGGATCCCGGCGGGCACCGTCAGCGTTGCTGGTGCCTGCTGCTCGGGGGAGGGTTGGGGGCGCGGCTGGCCGGAGACCGGCCCAAGCTTTTCGCGCTGCTCGCCGGCCGGCCGTTGGCGGAGTGGAGTCTGCGCACATTCGCGAGCCATCCGGGAATCACGGACCTCCTGATCGCCGTCCCGCGCGGCTGGGAGCGGCCCTTCCGCGAGGGTGTGCTGGCCCCCTTCATGGACTCCGCGCCGGAGTGCGCGGCCAAGATGCGGGGCGTCATTCCGGGCGGAGAACGGCGGCAGGACTCGGCGCGTCTCGCCCTGAAGGCGGCCTCCGAGATCCAGGCGAGCCGGCCCAAGGGCCGTCCTCCGCTGGTCCTCATCCATGATGCGGCCCGGCCTCTCGTGCCGGCGGAGTTGATCACGAGCCTGATGGAAACGCTGGGCGAACTGTCCGGGGAGCAGTTGAGCGGGGCACCTGATGAGAAGGCCGGTGCTCCTGAGACGACAGGCGCGGGGGGGGCGGAGGCGGCCGATGGGGAAGCCGGGGCCGCAGGGAAGAAGGGCCGGGCGGCGAAGTCGCGACGCAAGGGGACGGTCGCGGAAGGGCCCAAGCCGACGGCGATCATCCCGGTGCTGCCCGTCGGCGACACGTTGAAGTCGCTCGATCGCAATGCGCGCGTGGCGGCGACCGTTTCCCGGGAATCGTTGTGGCAGGCCCAGACGCCGCAAGCATTCGTTCTCGACGTGCTGCTGGGTCTCCATGAGCTGGCGATGGAGGCGGGCCATGCCGTCACCGACGATGCGATGCTCTACGAGTGGCGGGGATTCCCCGTGCGCACGGTTCTCGGATCGCCCCTCAACATGAAGGTGACCTATCCGCACGATCTCGCGTTGCTGGAAGCGTGGCTGCTGCGGGAGCAAGCGCGGTCGCAATCGGCGGAACCCGCGGGCAGCGGGGCTTTCGATGGCCGAGGCGGCCATGCCTGACGACTATCGCGTCGGTCAGGGGTCGGATCTCCATCGCCTGGTCCCGGGCCGGCGGCTTGTTCTCGGAGGAGTCGAGATCCCGCATGAGCGAGGGTTGGCGGGGCATTCCGATGCGGATGCGATCGTGCACGCGATCATCGATGCCCTCCTGGGTGCGGCAGGGGATGGGGACATCGGCACGCACTTTCCCGATCGAGATCCGGCCTGGAAGGACGCGCACAGCCTGGAGCTTCTCGAGAGCACCGCACGGCGCCTCGCAGATCTGGGGTGGGTGGTGGTCAACGTCGATGCCACCGTGATCGCCGAAGCGCCGCGCATCGGTCCCTTCCGCGAACGCATGCGGGCCGCCATCGCCGGACGCATCGGCCTTTCTCCCGCGGCGGTCTCCATCAAGGGGAAGACGGCCGAAGGCCTGGGCCCCGAAGGCCGCGGCGAAGCGATTTCGGCGCAGGCGATCGCGATGCTCCGGCGCGCGGGGCCACCCGGGGCCGGTTCGAGTGGGCGGTGAAGAACCAATACGTCGGCGACATCAACGATTTCTGCAAGTACGGCCTGCTCCGCGGCCTTGCCCGCGGGTCATTCGCGACCGTCTGCTGGATGCTCACTCCCGACGACGGCGGCGACGACGGCCGGCGCACCGGCTATCTCGCCGAACCTGCGGCATGGCGCTGGCGCGATCCGCAGCTCTTCGACCTGCTGCATACCCTCGCGCGAAACCCGAGCCGCCGGCGAGTGCAGGCGATCGAGCGGGCGGGCATCCTGCCCCGTGCGCGTTTTCACTCCGCGATTCTCGAACCGGCCCCCGCGGACCGCGAAGTCTATTTCGCCACCCTCTGGAAGGCCGCGCGCGGCAGCCGGCTGCTCTTCTTCGATCCCGACAACGGTATCGAAATCCCCTCCTGCCCCTACGGACGTCGGGGATCGCAACGCTATCTCTACATCACCGAGCTGGCCGCGGCCTACGCGCGCGGCTTTTCCATCCTTGTCTACCAGCATTTTCCGCGCGTCGCGCGTCTACCCTACGTCCGGAAAATCTGCGCCACGCTGCATGCCCGCATGGGCGTCAGGCCCCTCTACAGCTTCTCCACTCCCCAGGTCGTCTTCTTCTTGCTCGCCCAGCCCGGACACGTCCAGTTCTTCGAGCAGCGGGTTTCGAACATGCGCAGCGTCTGGGAGGATCGAATCCGGATCGCGCGGCAAACACAGGCGTCCCGCTGAGGGGCCGGGGTGTGCGCGGCGCGGATAGGCGCCCCGCCGATCCGTGGTTCTCGCCGCCGGAGCTGCGTGGGGCGCTACTGCCCGTCCGCTGGAGCGCTCGCGGCAGAATCGGGAGGCTGCGGACAGCAAGCCACGCCGGGAGTGCCGACTCCCAACGCTCCGAGACAGGCCGCGTCGTAGCTCTCGGGAATGTCGAGCGTATTGACCCAGCCCGCATGTTCGGTGAGTGGAAACTTGGTGAGCGGTATCGTCCCCGTGCCTTGATACGAATACCCTGCGAACCAGTAGACGGGAACGTAGTTGCCCCTCCAGGGGCTCCGGGTCGTGGCGAGGGCGACGGCGGTGTGCGGGGCGGGGAACACGCGGACATCCGGATAGTAGATGGCCATGCCGCTTGGCCAGCAGGGGCCATGATCGAGGAACACGTACAGGTCGGCGGCGAACTCACCAAGCCCAAATTCGGTGGCGACGAATGCCTTCTCGCCGGCCCACGCGCTGATCACAAACCATACGGTAGGCCCTGCGCCCACCTGCGTGTGTGCGTCTTCGCAGCGTCGGAGGTCGCAGAAATCGCACCAGCCTCCGGCGGGCGCGGGGGCGGTGTAGGAAAGATCGGGCAGCGTGTGGACGATGAGCACGCCGCCGCGCAAGTCATCCTCGGACAAGATGGTGGTTCCGACCGTCTCCGCCGTTACGACGGGCGTATCCGCATTCCCCAATGCCGGCGGCGAATCGGGCTGCGCGAAAGCGGGAACCAGGCCGCACAGGCAGGCGACAAAGAAGATGCGTACCATCAGATCCTCCGTTGTTGCACATTCCGTTCTGTCCGCGGATGCATTCCTTCACGCCGGCCGGGCCGGGGTCCATTCGAATCCGCGCATCCGCGGTCCATCGGCCTCCGCGAGCAGCAGCCATCCTACTCCGCGGGCGCCTGCACTGCCTGCATCTGCGCGCGCGCCGCGGCGCGCGCCTCCTTCTCGCGCTGCTTGCGATCGATCAACTCGTGCGGATCGGCGATCGCGGTCCCGATCAGCAGCAGGCACGAAGTCGGGCACTTCTCGACCGCCTGCGTGTGAGAGTCGGTCGTGCCGTAGCTGCCGGTAGAGTACTTGATCTTGCTGAGATTGCCCACCACCTCGAAGGTGGCGGGATCGAGCTTCGCGCACAGGCCGCAGCCGATGCAACCCACCGTGCAGTTCGCGCGCACCTGTTTGGCCGGATCGGGGGAACTGCAGGCGACCACGACCAGCGGATCATCGATCAGCTCCTCGATCGTGATGATCCCGCGCGGGCAGGCGTCGACGCAATTGCCGCAGCCGGTGCAGGTGCGGTAGTTCACGACCGGCAGGCCCTCGCGCATGACGATCGCCTCGAAGGGACAGACCCGCGCGCAGTCGCCCTGTCCCAGGCAGCCGTGGGTGCATCCCTGCACGCCTGCCACGATGTTCATCTCGGTGCAGGTGGCGACGCCGATGTACTCCGCCCGGCGCAGTCGTTCCGTCCCGTGCGCCGCGCAGTGGATCACGGCGCGGCGTGGAACGCCGAACGCCGCCTCGACCCCCAGGATGGCCGCCACCGCCTTGACCGCGGCCTCCGCGGCAGCCACACACTCCGAGGGCTGCGCCCTGCCTTCGACGACCGCTTCCGCGAACTGCGGACACCCGGGATATCCGCACCCGCCGCAGTTGGCCCCCGGCAGCGCCTCCCGCACGGCCTCCACCTTGGGGTCCTCCTCGACCCGCAGGCGGCGATGGGCCATCGTCAGCATGACGGCGAAGACGAGTCCGATCGCCAGCAGCAGCAGCGGCGTCGAGAGCACGTATCCCGAAAGAAACGAATCTGCCGGCGGCATGATTCCTCCGCCCGATCTAACGCACCATGCCCGCGAAACCCATGAAGGCGAGCGTCAGGATGCCGGCGGTCACGAGCGTGATTGCCGGGCCCTGCATGGGCTTGGGCACCTCAGACAGCTCCAGCCGTTCGCGAATGCCCGCCATGATCGTGATCGCCAGGGCGAAGCCCAGTCCTCCACCGAAGCCTGCGACCACCGACTTGGCGAAATTGTACCCCCACAGATCTATGAACAGACAGGTCCCCAGAATGGCGCAGTTCGTCGTGATGAGCGGCAGGAAGATCCCGAAACTCTGGTAGAGAGCGGGATAGAACTTCCGCAAGTACATCTCGACCAGCTGAACCATGCTCGCGATCACCAGGATGAAGGCGATGTACTTGGTGAAGGCAAGCCCCAGCGATGCAAGCACCAGGTTGTTGATCAGCCAAGTCATGGTGGTCGAGAGGGTCAACACGAACGTCACCGCGAGACCCATTCCGGCCGCCATGTCCACTCGTTTGGAGACTCCCAGATAGGGACAGGTTCCCAGGAATTTCGTGAATACGAGATTATTCACCAGCGCGATCGAGAGAAACACGACCACGAGCTCGGTGAAGCCTGTCATCCCGTCCGTCCTTCCTGCCGCGCCTGGGCCGCCGCGGCCTTCGCCTGTTTGCGGCCGGCCGAATAGATGATCGCCGCCAGCATGAAACCAAGCGTGAAGAAGGCTCCCGCCGGAAGCTTCATTATCGTCCAGGGCACCCACCAGTCGGGCAGGATCCGCACCCCGAACCACGCCCCGTCGGCAAGCAGCTCGCGCACGGCGGCCAGCATCATGACGGCGACGGTGAAGCCCAGGCCGCTGCCCAGCCCATCCAGGATCGAAGTGAGGGGCCCCTTCTTCGACGCGCACGCCTCGGCCCGGGCGATGATGATGCAGTTGACGATGATCAGCGGCACGTAGGGGCCCAGGATCTCGCTCATGTCCGGCACGAAAGCCCTCAGGAACAAGTCGGCGATCGTGACGAAGACCGCGATCGTGAGCGTGAACATGAGAATGCGCAGGTGCGGTGTGAGTGCACGGCGCATGAGGCTGACCATCAGGTTCGAGCAGATCAGCACGAAGACCACCGACAGTCCCATGGTGAGGGCCGGTTTGAGCGCCGCGGTGACGGCCAGCGTGGGGCACATCCCCAACAGGCCGCGGAAGACCGGATTCTCGGCCCACAGCCCGCGGATCAGGTACCCGAAGGCCTCGCCCTGCCCCGGGGTCGCCGCGGCCGCGGCGGGCGCCTCCGCCGCGTCGGCCGTCAGGCCAACGGCCCCCGGATGGTTCGCGCTCATGTCGACTCTCCCGTTCGTGAGCGGTCCCGCGGGCGCCGGGCCGTTTCTTCCAGCAGGGGGCGCACCTGGCGGCTGCGCGCATTGATGATGCGGGTCACGGATTCGGAGGTGATCGTCGCGCCCGTAATCGAGACGATCTCGTAGTCGTCGGTCTTCGGGCGGTCGCTGTCGGGGCCCTTGACCACGACGAGGTCGGAATCCGCCGGGGTCCCGACGAATTGCGAGCGGAAGATGGCCGAATCCCGGACGGCGTCGCCGAAGCCGGGCGTTTCGGCCGCGAAGAGCACCGCGATGCCGCGGTAGCGGGTGAGCTCCGGATTGAGACCGACCAGCAATTCGATGCGGTCCTGGAAGCCCGTGCCCTGCGCCACGAAGGCGTAGCCGACCGGCGCGCCCGTTCCGTCAAGACCCTCGAAGATGACGACCTGCTCCCGCTCGGGCCCCGTGGCCAGCGAAAGCGTGTCGGTCCGGATCGAATCGGCGTCGGGCAGAATCGCCCGCACGCCGCGCTCGAGCGCCAACCTGCGATTCAGTTCGATGCGCGGCTGCCAGTTCGTGTAGGTCACGGCCAGCAGCAGCCCGAAGCCGAGGGAACTCACTAGCACCAGCCAGGAGGCCTTGAAGAACTCACGCATGGGATGCACCTCCGAAACCCAACGGCTTCGGTGCGGTCCAGCGCTCGAGGAACGGGGTCGTCGCGTTCATGAGGAGAATCGCGTACATCATGCCCTCGGGATAACCGCCGAAGGTGCGGATGAGCAGCGTCAACAGCCCGACGCCGGCGCCGAAGGCGAAGCGTCCGCTCGCTGAAAGCGGACAGGTGACCGGGTCGGTGGCGATGTAGATGGCGCCGAAGAGGAGCGCGCCGCCGAAGAGATACACCGCCGGATTCACCGCGGCGGCCGGATTGAGGAACCGCGCAACCAGCGCGAAGGCGAGGGCGCCCAAGATCACGCCCGCCGGAAGGTGCCAGGTGATCGTCCTGCGCCACAACATCCAGGCGCCGCCAAGGAGCATCGCCAGGGAGGATGTCTCGCCGAGCGAGCCGCCGATATTGCCGATGAACATGCGCCAGAGTCCGGGCACCTGGGCGGCGATGTCCGCCACGCGTTGCGGGCTGCCGCTTTCCTTGAGCATCTGCTTGGCCAGGCCCAGCGGGGTGGCGGCCGTCACCGCGGCCACTCCGC
>JAZDGX010000197.1:0-54971 GCA_043806645.1 Candidatus Eiseniibacteriota bacterium
CGGCAGAATCGCCGGCGGCGCGCCGGCGAGCCGCTATCCGGCCGAGTACGACATCGTCTCCTGTCCCCACTATTACCAAACCACAAGCTATCACTGCGGACCGGCCTCGCTGCGGATGGTCTTCGACTACTGGGAGATGTCGATCGGCCAGATGATGATCGGCCGGGTTTCCAATTGCACGGATCCCTATGGCACATCTGGCGACGATCTGCGGCGCGCCGGGCATTTCAGCCATCTGTCGACGGCCATCCAGGACCCCACCCTGCACGGCTACACCCAACGCCCGTATGGCTACGCGTCGATGGAATGCTACTGGTCCGGGATTCACTACGACACCCGCTACAGCGACCTGAAGGAGCTCGTCTCGAGCGACGTTCCCATCCTGCCGCTGATGTGGTACAGCGCGTCCCATGCTTCCGGGCATTTTCGAGTCGTCAAGGGATACAGTGATCCCCTGGATGTCTTCATCGTGCACGACCCGTGGTTTGCGGCTCCCTACCAAGGGCCCAATGTCCACTTCCAGCAGACCTTCTTCGTCGATGATCTCTGGGCGTATGCGGGCCGCTGGGCCATGACATCACAGCCTTGGGAATTCCAGCTCAGCGTGCCCGACACGGTGTCGCCTGACGACCAATTCGATCTCGCCACGCTGATCACCTATCCCGGGCCGCTCCGCTTCGAGGACCAATATCCGGCGTTGGCACCCGCGGCGACGATCGAGCTTTCCGGCGGATTGACCCTTGCTCCGGGAGAGACAGCGACGAAAGTCATCCCCGACCTGTATGCCTCGGGAAGCGCGGGGACGGTCCAGTGGGAGCTGATTGCCCCGCCGGATTCGGGTACGGCCGTCGTGATCGTTCGCGCGACCGGCTTGATCAGCGGGAGCTCCGGATCCTATCCCTACTACGAGGACGAAATCGGCGGCGTCGACACCTGCCGCATCGTGATCCGCACCGACCCGAGCGCGATTCCGGGTGATGCGGCACCTACTCCTGCGTTCACGGTGCTCGAACCCTGCCGGCCCAATCCGTTTCTCGCGCAGACGAGCGTGCATCTGGCCTTGGCCCGGGCTGAGCACGTGCGCATCTCGGTGCATGACCCCTCGGGACGACTTGTGAATGTGTTGCTCGAAGAGGATCTGCATCCGGGATTCCATACCATCCCTTGGCCGGGTCGGGATGCGGCAGGCAACCGCGCCGGGCCGGGGGTCTACTACGTGCGCATGCAGGCGGGAGGCGTCACGCTCGGCGAGCGCACGGTCGTGCTGCTGCGATAAGGCCGAAGCGGCCCGTCGCGGACACCCCTCCCCCTCACCGCTTGCCTCGCGCGCGGTGCAATGCGACGATACGCGCGGGGAGGGGGATGCCGAGCCGACCATGGTGAATCTCGCCGACACGCTCTGCGCCTTTCAGCGACCTGATCTCCATCTGGCCGTGTCCCGCATCATCCAGCGGTATTCGACCAACCCGCTGGACGTCCGCGATTTCGCCTTGCAGGGCTTCGATCCATCCACGGCACGCGATGTTCTCGACCTTGGCTGCGGCTTCGGCTTCTTGACCGAGACGCTGGCCCCGCGGTTGCCCGCGGACGCCCGTGTCCTCGGCGTGGATGCCTGCGATGCCAATCGGGAGCCGTTCTTGGGGCGCTTGGCGGCCGCCGGCCGCACCGGCGAGTTCCTGACCCTGCACATCGCGCAACGGCTGCCCTGGCCCGCGGGGAGCTTCGATCTTATCGTCTGCTCCTATTCACTCTATTTCTTCCCTCAAATTCTCCGGGAGCTCCCGCGCCTGCTGCGACCGGCGGGAACGCTGCTGGTCCTCACACACTGGGCCGACTCCCTGCACAGCCTGTTCGAGATCACGGGCATCGCCGAGCGCGATGCCCTGCTTGCGGATCTGGTCGGTCGCTTCGCTGCGGAGCAGGGCGCTGCCGTCCTGCAGGATCACTTCGCCACGGTGACGCGACGCGATTACCGCAACGCCCTCCGCTTTCCGCGCGCGCAGGAGGACGATCTTCTGCTCTACATCCAGTTCAAACTCCCGCTCCTGATCCGCGGCGCCAGCCCGAGCCATGATGTCCCGGACGTGGTGCGGGATGCGGTGCGCCGCTTTCTGGACCGTCACGGCGAGGCGATCCTGGAGAAGGATGACGCCTGCTTCTACTGCCGGAGTCCGCGATGGCCTTGAGTCGCGAAGGGCGCTTCCCCGAAGGGAGGCCGGTATGATCACCGCCCCACGGTTCTGTGCGCAGTGCAGCGCGGCCGTGGAATCCCGCCTGATCGACGGGCGCCAGCGCGAGGTCTGTCCCGCCTGCGGCACCGTTTTCTACCGCAATCCGCTTCCCGTCGCCTCGGCGCTGGTGCTCAACGATCGCCGCGAGCTGCTGCTGGTGAAGCGCTGCCACGATCCGGAGCAGGGCATGTGGTGCCTGCCGATCGGCTTCGCCGAGCAGAACGAGACCATCGCCGAGGCGGCGCTGCGCGAAATGCACGAGGAAGCGGGCATTGAAGGCCGCGTGCTGCGGCTCCTCGATGTCGATTCGTACACCAGCGACTTCTACGGGGACCTGCTGATCGTGACCTTCGAAGTCGAAAAGACGGGAGGGGCCGAGCATCCGGGCGATGATGCCGACGAGGTCGGGTACTTCCCCCTCGACGCTCTGCCCCCCTTAGCCTTCACCGCCAACGAGCGGGCCGTCGCCGCCTGCCGGCGCCTGCACGAGGAAGAATGGGCCATCCGCGACTCGTTCAAGCAACTGCAGGCCGCGGGCGAGCTGCCCCGCCTTTCCGAGACGCGCCTGCTCTCGGATGCCCTGGTGCTGCTGATCCGCGAGCGCTCCGCCGAAATCGCGGCGGCCTGGCTGGCCGACGTGCGCTCCAATCCCACCACTACCGCATATCGGAATCTCGCCGGGGAAGGCTTGCTCGAGCGCGCCGCGGTCGCGCTGCGTCAATTCGGCCGCTGGATGACCGGCGCCGAGGTCACCCAGGAAGCTCGCGATTTCTATCGCACCCTCGGTAAGGAGCGCCGCCGGCAGGGTGTGCCGGCCCAGGAAGTGCTGAGTTCCCTCATGTTGCTCAAGAAGAACGTCTGGTCCTTCGCCCGCGACCATGGCATGTGGGAACGCGCCATCGATGTCTATCGAGTGCTCGAACTGAATCGGCGTCTGGTGCTCTTCTTCGACCGGGCGATGTATCACATGCTGCGGGGCTACGAGGGCGACTGAGCGGCGCCCGAGACGGGCCCGCCGCCGCGGCCGTCCCGGGTGGAGGTGCACGACTTCGGGGGTGGGGCATGAACAAGGATGGAGAGGGTCGCATGGCAACCGAACATTCGGAGCTCACGCTGCGGGCGGTGGTCTCGGGCCTGTTCGTAGGGTGCCTGATCGGGGCCTCGAACATCTGCATCGGGCTCAAGATCGGCTGGACATTCGGCGCGTCGATCACCGCGGCGGTGATTTCGTTCGCGATCTTCCGGACGTTGGCCCATTCGCTCGTGCGACCCTATACGGACAAGGAGAATCTCATCACCGCGACGGCGGGGTCGTCGGCAGGGACGATGGCCTCCGCGGCGGGGCTGACCTCGTCGATTCCGGCGCTCGAGTTGATCCTGCGCGAGCAGGGCCACGGCATCCTGACCTACGAGAAGCTCGTGCTGTGGGGCATCGGAATCGCATTCCTCGGCGTCTTCTTCGCGATCCCGCTGCGCCGCCAGATGATCGTCGTCGACAAACTCCGCTATCCGACCGGGACGGCCGCCGCGGAGACGATCAAGGCGATGTACGCCTCAGGCGTCGAAGCGGTGAAGAAGGCGAAGGTGCTCTTCTATGCCGCGATCTTCGCGGGAGCATGGAAGCTACTGATTTCGATCAAGCCGCTCGGGCTCGGGCCCTTCGAGGATTTCTCCTTCAACGACGTCGGACTGGCGTCGCTGGCCGTCGGCGGTCTGGGGCTGGCCGTACTCACGCTCGGCGTCAACATGTCGCCGATGATGATCGGGGCCGGTATCTTGATCGGCCCGAAGGTCGGCTGGTCGCTTTTCGGAGGGGCCATGCTGGCCTGGGGCATCCTGACGCCCATCGTGCACGCGCAGGGCATCATCGTCTACTCGGGGGGGGCAACGATCTACCGCGACGCGCTGAAATGGATCCTCTGGCCGGGAGTCGCCTGCATGGTGACGGCCGGCTTCACCAGTCTCGCTCTGCAATACAAGACCATCGCGCGCACCTTCGCCTCGCTCAGGAAGGCGACCGGGGCGGGCGGGGCCGCCGCGGCGGGCAGCGCGCCGGGAACCGCCCCCGGCGAGATCGAGGAGGATGCGCCCGACCCCTTTCCGATGAAGTGGTGGTTCGTCGGCATGATCCTCGCGACCGCGATGACCGCGACGATGGCCTACGTCTTCTTCGACATCGCGATCTGGATGGGGATTCTGGCGGTCGTCCTCTCGCTCTTCATCGCGAGTATCTCCATGCGCGCGACAGGGGAGACCGACATCAACCCCGTCGGCGCGATGGGAAAGATCACCCAAGTGGTCTACGGCGCGCTCGACCCGGGCCGCATCACGACCAATCTGATGGCGGCGGGGATCACCGCGGCCGGCGCGAGCCAGTCGGGCGACTTGATGCATGACCTGAAGGCCGGGTACCTGCTGCGCGTCTCGATCCGCAAGCAGGTGATCACGCAGCTGGTCGGGGTCGTCGTCGGCGTGTTCGTCGCCGCCGGCATCTACCGCCTCCTCACCGCCGCCTACGAGATCCCGGGCGAGACCTTCGCCGGGCCGGCGGTCGTTGCCTGGCACCTGATGGCAAAGGTGCTGGCGGAGGGCGTTTCGTCGCTGCCGCCGAGCGCGCTCTGGGCGGCGGTCGTCGGTGCGCTCGCGGGGATCGCGATCACGCTGCTGCACCGCGCGCGCAAGATCGCGAAGTGGTTGCCCTCGCCGGTTGCCCTCGGAATCGCCTTCGTCGTTCCGGCCTACTACTCGATCGCGATGTGGATCGGGGCGGTCGCCACGGCCTACTACAACAAGAGACACGCCGCGCGCGTAGAGGCCTACGGCCCGTCGCTGGCCTCGGGCCTGATCGCCGGCGAGGGTCTGATGATGGTCGTGATCGCGGTGCTGCTCATTCTCGGGGTGAGTTGGGTGTAAGCGCGGGCGCGAGGGGGGCTTCGTCGGGCGAGACGGCCCGCCGGCGATCCGCGAGCAGGGGGGCGGGACATGCGCCCAAGGTGGATCGCGCTCGGGGCGGCGGTCCTTTTCTTCCTCTCCGCGGGATGCGGCGACGACGGCGCCGGGCCGGACGTGAAGGGCGCCCCTCCCGCTCCCGTGATCGATTCGGTTTTCGTCGCGGGCGATCCGATCATCCCCTTCCCCTCCGACGGCGATCTCTGGATGAGCACGTGGGCGGATGACGGCAGCCTCTACTCGAGCTGGGGGGACGGCCTCGGCGTCGCGACGCACGCGACGCGCACCGATTGCGGAATCGCGAGACTCCCCGGCTCCCTGCCGGCGATCAACGCCGAGGAGCGCGCCACGCACGTCCCGACAGCGACTCCGGAGGTGGACGACAAGCCATCCAGTCTCGTCTGTATCGCGGGCCGGCTGTACGGGTACTTCCATTCCCCGCTCGGCGACGCCTGGATCGGATACGCCGCCTGGTCGGACGATCACGGCGCCACCTGGACCCGGGTCGGCTTCTACGAGGAGGGCGAGCTGCCCCCCGCGAATGCGTCCCCTTGGACGCGCGACAACGGTTCGCGCTTCCGGTGCCTCTTCGCCATCAACATGGGGCGCGACTACGAACTCGACGCGGACGGATACCTGTACGCCCTCGGCATCGGGCGCGAGTGGGCCTGGTTCGGCGGCGTGCACCTGGCGCGCGTTCCGAGCGCCGAGATCCTGGACTACTCGGCGTACACCTACTACGCGGGAGACCATGGAGGCCAGCCCCTGTGGTCGGCTTCGCAGGATGCTGCCGTTCCGCTTGCCGGCTTGCAGACCACGGGCCAGGGGTCCGCGATGTACCATCCGGGAATCGGCCGGTACCTCTTCCTCACGGCGCACGAGCTGTTTGAGGCGCCGGCACCGTGGGGACCGTGGACATCCGCCGGGAGATGGACGGAAGGCGCGCCGATCCAGTGGCAGGGCGGCTATCAGCCGGGGATCATCAGCAAGGACACGGGACCCGACTCGTTCTGGTTCACGATCGCCGGCCGCGAGGCCGCGCCGATGATGACGTACCGTCTACACCTCGGGCTCATGCGCCTGCGCCTGCGAAGCGAGATGTCCCAGGCGGGAACCGCGGCGGATCGTCGAGAATGACCGGGATCGGCGCACTGACGGAGCGCAGAGTGCGTCAAGAGCGACGCGCGTCCTCAAGAGTCCGCCCCCAACCCCTGCTTGAACACCGCCAGGTTCTTCTCCAGCAGCCGCGCCGGGATGCCCTCGCGCAGAGCGCGCTCCATGACGCCCGCGTCGACGCCGGGAATCGCCTCGATCCGTCCCAGGCGCGCGAGCAGCGCGACGTTCTGCATGCGCGGATCGGACAGACCTTCCTGGTGGACCCGCTCCAGGCTCCCCTGGCGCTCGCGAACCGCCTGCTCGAGATCCACAGCCGTGGGATACGCCGCCTTCTTCGTGCGCACGTGAATCGGCTGGTAGACCGTGTCGTAGTAAACGACCGTGCCGCCGGTCTTCAACATGCGCACCGTCGCGCGCAGCGCCTCCAGCCGCTCCAGGCCGACGATCAGGTCGGCCGCCCCGGGCACGATGCGCGGCGTGCGGGCATGCTCCCCCAGCCGCAGGTGGGAGACGACCGTGCCGTGGCGCTGCGCCAGGCCGTGGGTGTCGCAGCCGCGGACCGGATAGCCCGCCATGAGACAGGCCTGCGTGAGGACCTCCGCGAGCAGACCGATGCCCTGGCCGCCGACGCCGCAGAGATAGACATCCATCGCCTTCATGCCGTGCCTCCGCCGGGAGCGTCAGCCTTGGACTCGCGCGGCCGCACGATCGCGGCCGTGGGACAGGTCTGCTGGCACGATCCGTCCCCGATGCAGAGATCCTCGTGCACCGTCACGCTGCCGTCGTCGTGGAAGACAAAGGAGGGGCAGCCGAATTCGCTCACGCAGACGTGGGAGCGGTCGCACGTCTCCTGGTCGACGACCACCTGACGGACCTTCGTGTCGGGCCGCTTGGATCGCATCTCGCGCATGAATTTCAGCATGCAGGGATGGTGCGCGATGATGACCGCGAAACCGGGATACGCCATCGCCTCGCGCAGGTGCTCCGCCAGCTTGGACTGGGTGTAGGCGTCGACATCGCGGACGAACTTCACGCCCAGCGCGGCGAACATCTCGGGCAGCGGGATCTTCTCCCCCACCTCGCCCGATCCGGGGCGCGGCTGGTGCCCGGTCATCGCCGTCGTTCCATTCTCCATCACCACCAGCGTGACGTTGTGGTTACGGACCACCGCGTTCACGATTCCCGGCAGCGCGGCGTGGAACAGCGTCGAGTCGCCCATGAAGGCGATCACCTTGCGATCGGGATTGCGCAGCGCCAGTCCCGAGGCGGTCGCCGTCGCGTGCCCCATGCAGAAGAGCACCTGGCCCATCTCGTAGGGGGGCATGTAGCCCATGGTGTGGCAGCCGATGTCGGCGACGGTGATCGTCCCCGGCGGGATCGTCGTGCGGATCGCGTGGAAGGCGGAGCGGTGGCCGCAGCCGGGACAGAGCTGCGGCAGGCGCGGGATCATCCCCGGCTCCGCCCGCGCTCCGGCGGGCTCCGCGACGGCGCCCGGCCCCGCCGCGGGAGCGAACGCGTCGGGCCAGTGCGACGCCAGGAGGCGCCAGGTGCGGTCGGGCGTGAACTCGCCCATCTGCTCCTCGGGATCCTCGCGGCAGAGGAGACGGCACCGCGCGCCCGCGTCCCAGGCGATCGCTTTGATCTCGGTCTCCATCACGCGGTCGAGTTCCTCGACGATCCAGACCTCATCGTGCGCGGCGATGAACTCGCGGATCCGGCGGACCGGCAGCGGATAGGTGAAGCCGAGCTTGAGCAGCGACACCGGAGCGCCCGAGGCATGCAGGTTCTCGAGCACCGCCAGCGCCGGCAGGCCGCAGGCGATCACGCCGCGCCTCCGGCCGGCGGGACCGGCGCCGTTGGGCGAGACGCTCTCCGTAAAGCGGGACCCGTTCGCATACTCCTCGAAGTCGTTCAGCTTCGCGAGGGTGCGGCGCTTCATCGGGAAGACCGTCTCGGTGATCGGGATGTAGGGCCCATTGGCCGGGTCGAAGCGGGGGGTCCAATCCGGCTCGCCCGCGGCCCGCGGTCCGAAGCGCACCACTTCCTTGGCGTGGCAGACGTGCGTCGTCATGCGCACGAACAGCGGACGGCGTTGCTCGCGCGACAGCCGCGCCGCCGCGAGGAACATCTCGTAGGCTTCCTGGGGCGTGGCCGGTTCGAACATCGGGATGTAGGACATCCGCGCGAAGTGCCGGTTATCCTGCTCGTTCTGCGAGGAATTCACCCCCGGGTCGTCCCCGAGGATGACGACAATGCCGCCGATCATCTCCATCAGGCCGAGCTGCACGAGCGTGTCGGACGCGACGTTCAACCCGACCGACTTGAAGAAGGTCGTCGCAAGGTGGCCGTTCAACGAGGCGCCCGCCGCGACCTCCAGGGCGACCTTCTCGTTGGTCGAGATCTCGAAGTAGTACGGCCGCCGCGCTTCGGGCACGGCGTCGAGCGCCGCGGCGATCTCGGGAGTCGGCGAGCCCGGGTAGGTCGTCGCCACCATCACCCCCGCCTCGACCATCGCCCTCGCCAGGGCATGGTTGCCCATGATCAGCCCCGACCAGGGCTCGGCCTGCAGCAAGCGATCGGCGAAACTGGGCATTTCCTCTCCCTCCTGCACGGCGCGGCGCGGCGCGGCGGGGCAGCGCGACGACATTCCATCTCCTGCCTGTGCGCCGCCGGGCTGCGGAACGTTCATCGTGGACGCATCGCGCAGAACCGCCGCTCAATTCTCCTTCAGGATGTTCTCGTCGTATTCGACCTCGAAGCGCAGCTTGTGCCGGGCCTCTTCCTGGGCCAGCGCCAGAAGCAACTCCCGGATTTCAGGTACCTGCACTTCCTTCGCCAGATCGGTGTAAAGCCTGTAGGAGGCCTTCTCCCGCTTCATCGCGAGGATCAGCGCGTCCTGGTATGAAATATCCGGGCCGGCATCCTCCGCCACGAGGTAGTCGCCGAGGGCCATGTTGGGAACCTTTCCCGAAACGGTCAGCTTGTTCTTGCCCCCTTTGACGCCTTGGAGTTTCGCCTTGTGTCCGCGCTCTTCACCGGCGAACTGCTTGAAGACCGCTTTCATCGCCGAAGAAGACACCCGGTCTGCCATCTTCGTGTAGAAGTCGACGGCCTCCTGCTCCTTCTCGATGGCGTAGTCGAGGATCTCTTCGATGCGGGTTCCTCCGTTCATGCATGCCTCCTGCCCTGGGAACGTGGTTGCGCACTCGCCGGTGCCGGTCGCCCCGGCGCACACGCGCGGCCCTCAGTCCTCGACCAGCCTGAACATATCCTTGCCGACCCCACACAGGGGGCATAGCCAGTCAGCGGGCACATCCTCCCAGGCCGTGCCCGGAGCGACTCCCGAATCCGGATCCCCTTGGGCGGGGTCGTAGATGTACCCGCATGCCTCGCATTCGTACTTCTTCTTCATCGCGACTCCTTTCACGCCATTGAAGACAAGCCCTTCCGGGCGGGCGCCACGCCAGCGGGCTCCTTCGTCCGGAACCCGTCCGGTTCCGAAGGGGCGCCCCCGGGGGGCGGCGTCCGGCCTACGCGCTCGCGGCCAGACGCGCGCTGAGGGTCTCCGCAACCCGCGCCCCGGCGGCGCGGCATTTGGACAACCCTTCGGCATCCGGCACGTACTGCAACCGCAACCCTTCGCCCGCGAGTTCGACTTTCATCTCCCGCAGCTGCGCTTCGAGCAAGGCCACCGCCTGCCCGCTCCAGCCGTACGATCCGAAGGCCGTTCCGACCAGATTCTTCGGCCGCAGGCCCTTCAAGTACGTCAGCACATCCGCAAGACTCGGGAAGATCTGATTGTTGATGGTCGGCGAACCGACGATCAACGCGCCCGCCTCGAGGACCTCGGTCGCCACATCGCTGCGATGAGCCCCCGCGAGCGGCATGTGCACGACCTCCAGCCCTCCCGCGGCCAGTCCCTCTCCGATCGCCCGCGCCATCATCGCGGTGCTCTGCCACATCGTGTCGTACACAAGGACCGCTTTGTGCGTGGGAGCCTGCTGCGCCCATTCGGCATACAAGCGGACGATGTTCTCCGGATGCCGCCTCCAGATCGGACCGTGATCCGGAGCGATGATCCGCGGGCTGAGCTTCAACTCGGCCGCCCGGTTCAGCAGCTTGGACACCACGGAGGAAAGCGGCATCAGGATATTGGCATAGTACTTCGCCGCCTCGTACCGCCAGATCTCAGGCGCGACCTGGTCGGTGAACCGGACGCCGCCGGCGAGGTGCATGCCGAAGGCGTCGTTGGAGAAGAGGACTTCGTCCTCCACGAGCAGAGTGAACATGCTGTCCGGCCAGTGGAGCATGGGAGTTTCCAGAAAACGCAGATGCAGATCGCCCAGTTCGTAGACCTGGCCATCGGAGGCGACCTCGACTGCCTGATCCCAGTGGAAATGGCGGGCGAGGGCCTCCCGGCCCTGGGCCGAGGCCAGCACCTTCTCCGGACGGAGCTGCGCGATCACCTCGGGCAGGCCGCCCGTGTGGTCCATCTCGGAATGATTGGAGACGATCAGGCGAATCTGCCGGGGATCGACGACCGAGGCGATGCGAGCGAGCATCTCGCCCGTGTAGGGCGCCTTGACGGTGTCGATGAGCGTGACCGGATCGGAGAGGATCAAGTATGCATTGTAGGTCGTCCCGCGCGAGGTCGCATAGCCGTGGAAGTCACGCAAGGCCCAGTCGAGCGCGCCGACCCAGAAAACGTGTTCGCTCACCCTGACGGCTTGAAACGCACCGTCCATCCACCGCTCCTCCGCCGTCCCGACGGCTCATGCGAGTCCCGATCCGTCTACCAGTTCTCCGCCAGCACCTCGAAATGGGCCTGCGGGTGCGCGCATGCCGCGCAGACGGCGGGCGCTTCGGTACCCTCATGCAGATACCCGCAATTGCGGCAACGCCACACGACGGGCCGGTCCTTCTTGAATACCTTGCCCGCTTCGACGTTGCGCAGCAGGTCGAGATAGCGTTTCTCGTGCTGCTTCTCGGCGACACTGACCGCCTCGAACAACTTGGCGATCACCTCGAATCCATCGCTGCGGGCCGTCTTGGCGTAACCCGGGTACATGCCGGTCCATTCCTCGTGCTCGCCCGCCGCCGCCGCGCGCAAATTCTCGGCTGTCGTGCCGATCACGCCGGCCGGAAAGGCCCACCGGATCTCGACCTCCCCGCATTGCAGGTGGCGGAAGAAGAGCTTCGCGGGCTCGCGCTCCTGGTCCGCCGTCTCGGCGAAGATGTCGGCGATCTGCTCGAACCCCTCCTTGCGGGCCTGACTGGCGAAGTAGTTGTAGCGATTGCGAGCCTGAGACTCACCGGCAAAAGCGGTCAGCAGGTTCTTCTCCGTCTGCGTTCCCTTCAACGAAGCCATGCTTTCTCCTCCTCACCGGCCCCCTCCGGGATCTCGTCCCAGGGTGGGCATCGGACTATACAACACGCGGCGCATGGCGCCCAAGCGCCGGTCCTTGAACCCTCTTGGGAATGGAGCGAGCCGCTCCCGCCCGCCCCGCGGCCGCCAGGCTCCGCTTATCGCCCGCAGCCGGTCGACTCGGTTTCTGACTCCCGGCCGCTCGGCCCGGCTTCTGGCTCCCGGCCGCTCGGCTGGCCTTTTCGCCCCCGGCCGGTTCCCGGCGCTTGCTTCGACACGCCGGGCACAGACCGCGGAGGTCCATCTGGACGGTGAGGATTCGGAATCCTGCCAGGCTGCGCATCCGCTCGGGACGCATGGTGAAATGTTGGGCATCGACATCCTGCAATCGGCCGCAGGCGACGCAAAGAACATGTGTGTGGGAGCGGCAGTCGCCGTCGAAGCGCGCTTCCTGCCCGGGAAACGCCAGCTTGACCGCCCATCCCTGGCGGACGAAGAGCTCCAGATTCCGGTAGACCGTGCCCAGGCTGAGGTGCGGCAGATGCCGCTTCACCACGGCATGGATTTGCCTGGCGGTGGGGTGCCCGGTCTGGCGGCGCAGAGCCTCCAGAATCGCCTCGCGTTGCCTGGTCCGCCGTTGCGCTCGTTCCATCGATTCTCCAATCAGCAATGATTACCATTATCAATAGGCAATCCGCAAGAACTTCGCCGTGGCCCGCCGGAGATCAGTGCCCATGGCGTAGGGCCCGGCCATTCAACAAGTTAGCGCCCCGCGCCCACCGGGACGCCTGCGGCGAACCTGGGCCGTGGGGTTTCAATACTTACTTTCAACTGAATTCCCTTCACAAAACACTTCGTTTTCCGGCACTATGCCTTCTTCGGGCTTGTCCATCGACCGCGGATGGAAAGGCTGGGCTGCTTGATCCCGTGGACCCGCCGCGACCGGCGGCAGGAACCTCGTCCCGCAACTGAGGGTGTAGGGCACTCTTTGGAGCGGCCCTGGCGAGGTGGATCCACCCAAGTGCATCTGGCAAGGAGGGCACGATGACCGAGCGGAGACAGGTCTACAAGTGCGACATCTGCGGGAACATCACCGAGGTCCTGCACCCGGGTGCCGGCACGCTGGTGTGCTGCGGCGAACCGATGATTCTCATGGCCGAGAACACGGTCGATGCCGCACGTGAGAAGCACGTCCCGGTGATCACCCCCACGGCCGGCGGCATCAAGGTCACCGTCGGCAGCGTCGCCCACCCGATGGAGGTCAAACACTACATCGAGTGGATCGAGTTGATCGCCGACGGCCGGAGCCATCGCCAGTTCCTCGCCCCCGGCGCCGCGCCCGAGGCCACGTTCACGGTCTCCGCCACGGAAGTCAGCGCGAGGGAGTACTGCAATCTACATGGACTGTGGAAGGCGACCGCGTGAAGCAGCGCTCATGACGCGCTGAGAGGAGAGCGTTCATGGAACGGGATGCGCAGCGCATGGCCGCCGGTCTGCTCAAGGCCATGCAGGCGGAGCGCGAGGGCCAGCACTTCTACCGTATGGCCTCCGCCTCCACGCAGGATGCCCAAGGGCGGCGGATCTTCGGCGATCTGGCCGACGACGAACGCGAGCATGAAGATTTCCTGAAGCAACACTACGAGTCGGTGCTGCAGACGGGCAAACCCGACGCGGCCGCGCGGCTGGGGCCGGCGCGCGAGTTTGCCGAGCATCATCCGATCTTCTCGGAAGAACTGCGCCAGCGGGCTGCGACGGCGCACTACGAAATGACCGCGCTCTCAATCGGTATGCAGCTCGAGCTGGCGGCGGTCAACTTCTACGAGGGTGAGGCCGCCGCAGTCTCCGACGCGACCGTGAAGGACTTCTACCGCCGGTTGGCGGCCTGGGAACGGGGACATCTGACGGCCTTGCAGCGACAGGCGGATGAGTTGAAGGAAGACTATTGGAATGCGGCGGGATTCGCGCCGTTCTGATGACCCGGCCGCCGGGAGGCGGTCGGGCGCTGTGTGCCGCACGCCGGCGAGTCCGCGTGCGGCCTCGGGAACAGACCCAGAAGGAGCAAGATCATGATCGGAAAAAAAGTGCAGGATGGATTCAACGCTCAGATCGGTGAGGAGATGGAGTCGGCCTATCTCTATCTGGCGATGGCCGCCTATTTCGAATCGACCGGCTTCGAAGGCATGGCCCAATGGATGAAGGCGCAGACGATCGAGGAGATGATGCACGCGATGCGCTTCTTCAATCACATCGTCGCGCGCGCGGGCCGCGTGCAACTCCCGGCGCTCAAGCAGCCCAAGGCCGCCTGGGCCTCTCCGCTGGATGCCTTCAAGGCCGCCTACGGGCACGAGCAGCACATCACCGCCAAGATCAATGAACTCGTCGACCTCTCGACCGGCGAAAAGGACCACGCGGCGGGTGCCATGCTGCAGTGGTTCGTGACCGAGCAGGTCGAGGAAGAGGAGCAGACTCTGAAGGTCGCCGACCTGCTGGAGAAGATCGGGGATTCCGGAAACGGGTTGATCATGCTCGACCGGCAACTCGGCGCGCGGCCCCTGCCCGTGACGGTCCCCGCGGCAGGCGCGTAGGCCGGTGCGGGGAGCTCCCCGCCGGGAGGGCCGGTGGATTCTCGATCCGACAGCCCCGGGCCCGCCGAGCTGGCTCCCCGGGATGCCCAGACCCTCGCGCGCGCCTGGGACGCCTTCGAGGAGGGAGATCTCGAGGAAGCCGCCGGCGTGGCCGAACAGTTGATGCGCCGGACGCACGGCCACCCGGAGGTCCGTCTTCTGCGTGCCGCGTTGCTCTTGGAAGAAGACGACGCAACCGCGGCGCTGGCGGATCTCGATGCGTGCGCGGGGCGGATCGAGGACACCGTGCTTCACGCGTATTACCGCAGCGTGGCACTTTTCGACTTGGCGCGTTTCGAGGAAGCCGAGGCTCAGCTGCGTGAGCTCGCGGCCACCGATCTGGACCCCGGCACGCTTCACTACCTCCGCGCCCAGGTGCAGGAGCACCTCGGCCGCCACGCGGAGGCCGAGCGGGACTACGCCGCGGCGCACGCGATCGATGCCGAGGATTTTCCCCTGCCCCTGCGCATTCCACGCCCGGCCTTCGAGGAGGCCGTTCACAGCGCCCGGGAACTCCTGCCCGAGAATCTGCGCGCGCGTCTTGACGAGGTCCCGATCGTGGTCGAGGACCTCCCGCCCCGCGCCATCCTCGACCATGCGGAAGGCGACCGTTTGACACCCGACCTGCTCGGGCTGTTCGTGGGGCGGAATCTGCGCGAGGAATCGGTCTTCGAGGTGCCGGGCGTGCCGGCCGCGATCTACATCTTCCAGCGCAATCTCGAGCGCACCTGCAGCTCACGCGAGGAGCTTGTCGCCGAGATCGGAACGACGCTCTACCACGAGCTCGGCCACTATCTGGGGCTCGAGGAAGATGACCTGCGCGAGCTGGACGTGGATTGAGGCCCCGCATCGCCCGATCCGAGGTTCTGCGATGCCGGGCCGGCGATTTCCAACTCGATCAGGACAGCCCATGCGCCTCCGGCGCCGATCCGCCCGCGCTTGTCCGAGTGGACAGGAGTCGACTTGTCCGAAGAGACAAGTCCGACTCGTCCCTTCATCCGGACTCCGGCCGCCCTCCCGACCCGCCCCTCTCAATCCATGATCAGCAAACGAGATACAACCCCACCGCCGATCTCAAGGCGCCGGCTCCACCTGGCATGAGAAATGCCCTGTTATTCGCAGGCAGGTGAGGCCGCGTTCGGACCCGCGTCCGCCGCCTTGGTGACCGCATCCCCGCATGCTAGACTCACCGTGCTCCGCGTATGTGATGTACCGACCGCAGGGGGGAGCGTGGCTCATGAGCGGTGAGAATGGGCAAGGCCCCGGGGATTCCGAACTCACCCGCACGACTCAAGACTCTCCCGACGCCCCGGGCGCCCCGCGCTGCATCGGACCCTACCGGCTCCTGCAGCGAATCGGCGAGGGGGGCATGGGCGAGGTGTACGAGGCCGAGCAAGAACGGCCCGTGCGCCGGCGCGTCGCGCTGAAACTGATCAAGCGCGGCATGGACACCAAAGAGGTCATCGCCCGCTTCGAATCCGAGCGCCAGGCGCTGGCCCTCATGGATCATCCCAACATCGCCCGCGTCTTCGATGCCGGCTCAACTGAGGAGGGCCTCCCCTACTTCGTGATGGAGCTCGTGCACGGCGTGCCGATCACGGAGCACTGCGACCGCCAGCGCCTGCCGACGCGCGAGCGTTTGGAGCTGTTCCTCCGCGTCTGCGATGCGGTTCAACACGCGCATCAGAAGGCGGTCATCCATCGAGACATCAAGCCCTCGAACATCCTGATTTCGTTCCAGGATGAGCAGGCCGTCCCGAAGATCATCGACTTCGGGGTCGCGAAAGCGATCGCCCAACCCCTCTGCCAGCGGACCCTCTTCACCGAGATGGGCCAGTTGATCGGCACTCCGGGTTACATGAGTCCCGAGCAGGCGGAGATGTCCGGCCAGGGGATCGACACGCGCACGGATGTGTACTCCCTGGGCGCCGTGCTCTACGAGCTGCTCGTGGGGGCGCAGCCCTTCGATCCCGAGACGTTGCGCGGGGTAGGGTTCGATGCGATGCGGCGCATGATCCGGGAGGTCGAGCCGCCCCGGCCGAGCACGCGCGTGGAGGCGCTCGGAAAGGCCGCTGCAGCCACCGCCACAAACCGGCAAACGACAGCGCGTCTGCTGATGGGGGAATTGCGCGGCGATCTCGATTGGATCGCGATGAAGGCGCTGGAAAAGGACCGCGGGCGGCGGTACGGCTCTCCGTCCGATCTGGCCGCGGACATCCGGCACCACCTGAAGGACGAGCCGGTCGTCGCCCGGCCTCCGAGCACGGCCTACCGGATGGAGAGGTTCATTCGCCGTCATCGCGTCGCGGTCGCCTCTCTCGCGGGGATTTTTCTGGTTCTCATTCTCTTTGCCGTGACCACGGCGATCCAGGCGGGCCGCATTGCGCGCGAACGCGATCGGGCGGTCGAGGCCGAGGCGAGTGCGCAAGCGATCAACGACTTCCTGGTCAAGGACATGTTGGGGATGGCCAGCCCCGAGCGCGCGCTGGGCCGCCAGGTGACCGTCCAGGAAGTGCTGGGGCAGGCGGATCAACGCGTCGGCGGAGCGTTCCCAAACCAGCCCGGTCTCGAGGTTCCGGTGCGCCTGACCATCGGCGGCATTCATATGAGTCTCGGCAAGCTCGATGAGGGCGAGCAACAGATTGAAGCCGCGCTGCAATTGGCACGCGACCGGTTTGGCGAGGACGATCCACGCACCCTGCGGGCGTTGCGCGCGCGGGCGAAGGTTCTCTCCCAGCGCGGGCTTTTTGCGGAGGCCGAGCCGATCCTCCGCGATGTCCTGCAGAAACAGCGCCGGCTGCTGGGAGACCGCGCGCCGCACACCTTGCAGACGCTGGAAGATCTCGGGTTCGTCCTGGCTCAACGCGAAGCCAGCACTGAGCAGCGGGCGGAAGCCGGCAGGCTGAAACTCGAGGTCCTCGAGGCTCGGCGCGCGATCCACGGAATCGACCATGAAGAGTCGATCCGCGCCCTGGCCAACTATGCCAACTATCTGCTCGCCTCCGACTCGCCGGATGCGGCACGGTACGTCGAGGAGGCCGCAGAGCGAAGCCAACGTGTGCTGGGCGACAACAACACGCTCACTGTCTTCGCCCTGACCCTCCTCGCGCAAGTGTACGGAATGTCCGGGAAGGCGACCGCGGCCGAGGCCGCGACACGGCGCACCCTCGAGGCGACCCGCGCCGTCTATGGCGAGAATCACCCGCGGACCATCTATCAGATGGCGGCCCTGGCCGACTGGCTGGCCGAACTGGAGCGACCCGCGGAGGCGGAGGAGATGCTCCGACAAGCCGTTGAGGCGTGGAAGACGCTGCCCATCCAGTCTTCCCGCTTCTTCTACAGCTTCTCCCTTGTGGAACGCCTCTACGGCAACGGGAAGCTGCGGGAGGCCGAGGCCGTAGCGCGAAGCGAGCTCGCGATTCCCGACTCGGCGATCGGGCGCGACGATCCGCAACGGCTGTTGCTCACGGTGAGCCTGGGGGTGGTACTGCGCGGCCAGGGCCGGCTACAGGAAGCGGAGGCCTGCTACCGGCGGGTGCTCGAGGGCCGGGAACGCTCCCTGGGCCGCGATCACATGTACACCGTGCGGGTGCTGGCCCAGCTCGCCGATCTCCTGAGCCGCGAGGGCCGTCACGCCGAAGGCGAGGCGATGGCCCGGGATGCTCTGGCCAGAGGCCTCGCCACATTCCCCGCGGGCTGGGATGCCGACGGGCAGAGGGCCACGGTTCACGAGTGTCTCGGCAGGGTTCTCTTGCGCACCGACAGGGCTGCGGAGGCGGAGGGGCACTTCCGGGAAGCCATCGAGTTCTACAGCAAGTACCCGGTCGAACGGCCGGTCATTGCGGAGTTGCAGACCTGGCTCGCCGAAGCGCTGATCCGGCAGGGCCGCCCGGCCGACGGACTTGCGTTGCTCCAGTCCGCATGGCCGGTTCTGTTCAGGAATCGCGGCGCGGGCAACCCGATGCGGGAACAGGCCCGCGGATTGTTGGAAGACCTGGCGGTTGCGGAGGAAACGCGCGCGGCCGCGCGAGCCCTGCTCGCGGACGCGCGACCATAGGAGGGAAGGCATGCGTCACATCATGAGACCTCTAGTTGCAGGACTGCTTCTCGCCATGGGGCTCACATTCCTGGCGGCCTCCGCGGGCGCGGAGCATAACACGACGGGACCTGTTCCCCCTCCGGGAACCGATCGCGGACTCCGGCCCTGGACGCGCTCGCAAGTCGTCCTTCCCGACGTGCCTGCCTACTACTGGCACCATGGCTGTGGCCCCACCGCCGTCGGCATGGTGATCGGTTACTACGACGGGCAGGGCTTCCCCGATCTCGTCCCCGGCTCGGCGGCCACGCAGACACCGGAAGTCGATGCCATGATCGCCACCGATGGAGGACAGCCCGATTGCGATCTGCCGGACGGGGATCATTTCCAGGACTACGCGTGTCCGATCGACTGGTACCCCCCGGTCCTGCCGGACCGCTCTCAAACGGGCGGGGCTCATACCGGCAATTGCGTCGCCGACTTCATGAGAACTTCCTGGAGCTCCCAGTACAACCTCTACGGTTGGAGCCAGGACCCATATGTACCGATATCCTTTCGCCGGTATGTCCGCTACGCCAGCGCCTACGAGCCCGAATCCGTCCTCATGTGGTCCTCCTACTTCACCTGGGAAGACTACAAGGCCGAGATCGACGCCGGCCGGCCGATGGTGCTGCTCGTCGACACGGACGGCGACAATTCCACCGATCACTTCGTCACGGCGGTGGGTTATGACGATGCCACTCATGAATACGCGATCCACGATACCTGGGATCTGGAGGTTCACTGGTACGTCTGGCACATCATGGCTTATGGCGATCCCTGGGGCGTCTTCTCGATCACGACCTGTTCAGTGAGCTACCCCGCCGCCGCCTGCTGCGTCGGTGCTTCGTGCGAGGTGCTGACCGAAGAGGATTGCCTCACGCTGGGCGGCATCTGGAAGAGCGAAGCGCCGGAATGCACTCCGGACCCCTGCGCGCAAGGGATCGCCGGCCGGGCGGATGAAGGGTTGCCGGCGTGGATCGCCGCGACCCCCAATCCTCTCAATGGCGAGACGCTCATCCGCCTCTCCACCGGCCCGCGGGGCGGGTCGAAGGCCCCCGCGCGGCTGGCGATCTACGATCTCGCCGGCCGGTGCGTACGACTGCTGGCGGACCCGCCTTCCGCGCCGGGAGTGTTCGAAACGCGATGGGACGGGCGGGATGACGAGGGAAGGCCGGTGATCTCGGGTGTGTACGTCCTGCGCCTGACCGGGGGCCCGCGATCCGCCAGCCAGCGGATCACGGTGGTGCACTAACCCACGTGGATCACGGGGTCCAGCCGTTCCATCGGGTCTGACAGACGGGAATCGGATTCCCCCGCATCGCGCGAGGCAGGTCGGCGACCGAGCGGTTTGCGCGCCGCCGCGGCGTGCTACCGGATCGCCTTCCCGTGGCGCACGATCTCGCCCTGGATCAGGTAGATCACATCCTCGGCGATGTTCGTCGCCGAGTCCGCGATCCGTTCGAGGCTGCGCGTGGCCGACTGGTAGCTCATCAGCGTTTCGGTCTTGTCCGGATTGGCCCTGATCGCCTCGGCGATCCGTCCGTACATCTGGCGGTTGATGGCGTCCACTTCGTCGTCTGACGCCAGCACCCCCTGCGCCTTGGCCAGGTCCAGATTCATCAGCGCGTCCAGGGCGTCGCGCACCATGTCGAGCGCCCGGTGACAGATCTCGCCGAAGGCGAAGGGGATGCCGGTGTCCGCCCGGCCGGCCAGAAAGACGGTGCGCTCGGCGATGTTGACCGCCAGATCGCCGATGCGTTCGAGGTCGTTGTTGATCTTGAGCACCGCAACGACATAACGCAAGTCGACCGCCACCGGCTGGTAGAGGGCGAGGATCTTCAGACACTCCTCCTCGACCTGCATCTCGCGCTGGTCGATCTCGGAATCCCGCGTGATCACCTGTTCGGCCAGCGTCCGGTCGCGTTCCTCGATCGATGTTACCGCCCGGCGCACGCTCTCCTCGACGATCGCTGCAAGGGTGAGGATCATCTTCTTGAGATTCGCGATCTCGCGCTGGAAGTGAATGGTCATCGGTACTCCCCGTCCACGCGCCCGCACGCGCCCACGTGCCGGCTACTTGACCTGGCCGCGGCCCCGCGCGGCCTGCCATCCGCCGCTATCCGAATCGTCCGGTGATGTAGTCCTCGGTCTGCTTCTCCTTGGGGCGCGTGAAAAGCTGCGCCGTCAACCCGTATTCGATCAGCCACCCCTCGTAGAGAAACGCGGTGAAGTCCGACACGCGCGCCGCCTGCTGCATGTTGTGTGTGACGATGCAGATCGTGTATTGACCGCGCAACTGCCCGATCAGGTCCTCGATGCGAGCGGTCGAACGCGGATCGAGCGCCGAGGTCGGCTCGTCCATGAGCAGCACGTCCGGATCGACGGCCAGGGCGCGGGCGATGCAGAGGCGCTGCTGCTGACCTCCGGAAAGACCGAGCGCATTGTCGGTCAAGCGGTCCTTGACCTCATCCCACAGGGCCGCCCGCTCGAGGCTGCGCTCGACGATTTCCGCCAGGCGACGACGGTCGCGGATCCCCAGAATGCGGGGCCCGTAGGCGACATTCTCGAAGACCGATTTGGGGAAGGGATTGGGCTTCTGGAAGACCATGCCGACCCTTTGGCGCAGCGCTGCGACATCGATCTGCGGGCCATAGATCTCCCGCCCGCCGAAGAGCAGCCGGCCCTTCGCGTGGCAGCCCGGGATCAGATCGTTCATGCGATTGATCGCCCGGATGAAGGTGCTCTTGCCGCAGCCGCTGGGTCCGATGATGGCCGTGACGAGCGCGGTCGGAATGCCCAGCGACACCCGCTTGACCGCCTCGTTGTCCCCGTAGAAGATCGAGAATTCCTCGGCCACGATGTGCGGATGCTGAGTCGGCGCGTCGGCCTGCACATCGGAGCGCGCCTGCGGGATGGAGAGTTCGAATCGCGGAGCTTCCATCAGGGTCGCCTCGGTCATTGGACTAGCCTTTCAGGCGCGCGGCGATCCGCGCGCGCATATAGATTGCCGCGGCATTGAGCAGCAACACAAGCAGGACCAGCGTGAGCACCATGCCGAATTGCACGTGGCGAATCTGATCGACCGCCTCGTGCTCGGTGCTGAGGTTGTAGATGTTCCAGGAGAGCGCCGGCGTCGGTTCCTTTAAACTGTTCCAGAAGTCCCACTTGCCGAAGTCGAGCGCTTTGCCCACGCTGACCGCCGCCGTGAAGATGATCGGCGCGGTCTCCCCCGCCGCGCGGCCCATGCTGATCACGACGCCGGTCAGGATCCCCGGCAGGGCCGCCGGCAGGATCACGCTGGCCACCGTGCGCCATTTCCCCGCCCCCAGGCTGAGGGCCGCCTCGCGGTAGGCCGCCGGCACCGCCCGGATCGCCTCTTCGGAAGCGCGGATCACGGTCGGCAGGACCAGCACGCCGAGGGTCAACGAGCCGGCGAGCAGGCTCTTGCCGCTGCTGATGTGGAGTGAGTTGATGAAGAACGCCAGGCCGAAGAGGGCGAAGACGATGCTCGGTACACCGGCCAGCGTGCTCACGCAGGTGCGCAGCAGGCTGATCCAACGCCCTTCGCCCGCGTACTCGACAAAGTAGATGGCGGAGATCACGCCCATCGGCAACGCGAAGAGCATCGCGCCCAACGTGAGGTAGAGCGTCCCCAGCACTTCCGGCCAGATGCCGCCGAAAAAGTGCGAGTCGAGCGGCGAATCGGTAAGGAACTGCGGATAGAACGTGAGTCGGGGGCGCAGCATTTCCTCGAGACGGGCTTCCAGGTGGGGGAAGAGCGGCGCGAGCGCCGTCCCCTGAAAGTCCTCCCCTCGTGGAATCCAGATACGCACGCCCATCCGGGACGGGTCCGAGTAGTCGTAGCTTTCACGATAGAGGACGTGCTTCAACGCGACCTTGGCGCGGTCCCAGCGCGTCGCTCCGTATTGCGCGCGCGGCAGCACCGGTGTCGGCTCCCCGGGAGCGGGACCCAGCAGTTCCCGTACGGCGGGCTCGAGTTCGCGCAGATAGCCCTGATACTCGCGCCGCGCTTCCGGCTCCATGGCATTCAGCTCGGCCCGGAACGCATCCAGCATCCTGTACACCGGCGCCCGCGCCTCCTGCGCGGCGGCCATCTCGCGTTCGAGCTCCGTCCACGCGCCGCGCTCGTAGCGTTCGTACTGGAAACGGCGGAACTCGACCGTGGCCCGAAAGATGAAAGCCCCCGAGCCCCGCACGAAGATCGGAGTCAGAATCACGAGCAGGGCGACGGCCATGAGCGCGATGGAGAGAAGGCCCAGCCCCGCGAAGGAGCGATCCAGCATGCGGCGGGTTGCTGGTTGCATGGGTCTACTCGCTCCCGCTCAGCTTGCGGCGTTCGCGGCGCACGATCCACTCGCTGGCCAGATTCGCGACGAAGGAGATCGCGAGCAGCCCGAGCGCCATGGCGAAGAGCACATGGTAGCGGGCCGAACCCGTCACGTGGTCGGCCTCGCCCATGTCGCCGGCGATCGTGGCGGTCAGGGTGCGGATCGGCTCCAGGAAATCGTACCAGGGGCTGGGGATCTGCACGGCATTTCCCGCGGCCATCCAGACGACCATCGTCTCGCCGAGCACCCGCATCATGCCGAGGATGACGGCCGCCAGAATGCCGCTGCTCGCCGCGGGGACGATGACCCGCAGGATCGTCTCGGCCCGCGTGGCGCCGAGCGCATAACTGCCCTCGCGCAACTCCCGCCCGGCGGCCTGCAGTGCATCTTCGGAAACGCTCACCACCGTCGGCAGCGCCATGATGCCGAGAATGATCGAGACATTGAGGGCGTTCGTGCCGCTGGCGATTTCGAGACGCCCCAGGCGGCCGGCGATGAGGTAGATCAGCGCGACCGCGACCGCGCCGAGGCCGCCGATCAGGGCGACCCGCACCGCCATCCGCCGTTCCGGGCGCGCCTTGCCGGCCGCGAGATCGGCGATCACCAGAATCGTGAGCAGGCTGACGGGCAGGCCGAGTCCCCAGGCGGTCAGGCTGAGCAGCCGCGCCCCGCTTTCCTGAAGCAGTGGGGCAAAGACGACCAGGGCGAAGAAGCCGTAGGCCACCGAAGGAATGGCCGCCAGAATCTCGATCACCGGCTTGATCGCCTGCCGTGCCTTGAACGGCAAGACGTCGCTCAGACAGATCGCCGCGCTGACTCCCAGCGGGACGGCGACCAGGATCGCCCCCAGGGTGACCATGGCGCTGCCGAAGAAGATCGCCAGGGCGCCGAACTCAGGAGACTGCGCCGACGGATACCAGCGCGTGCTCGAGAAGAACTCGCGCAGTCCGTGCGTCTGGAAGAACGGCAGGGCGTCCTTGATGATGAAGTAGAAGATGAAGAGGATCATCACGGCGGAGCTGGAGGTGATCAAGAGAAGCAGCCCGTGGCCGCACCGGGAGGCCAGACGCCGCGTGCGGCTGGCCCGCTCGCTTAAAAGCAGGTCGCTCCGCATGCCGCGCAGGCGGTCGCCCAGGACGGCCCCGGCCCACGGAGCCCCGCGCTCCATCTTTCCCCCGCTTCCCGCGGTTTCGCGCCGCGCGGTCCCGTCGCCCCGCGGCGGCGGAGGGACCCACTCGCCGTGATTCCCGCGGCGTGGCTCAGCGCCTCTAGTAGTTCGTCACCGGAACGAATCCGATGCCCTCGACGATTTCCTGGCCCTTGCGGCTGAGATGGAGGGTCACGACGGCATGCAGATGCGAGCCCAGCTTGGGCTGGCCGTTGGTGAACAGGTAGAGCGGCCGCGCGATCGGATACTGGCCGGAGGCGACCGATTCCCGCGTGGGAACCACGCCGTTGACGATCAGCGCCTTGACCGTGCGATCGACGAACCCCAGGCCCACATACCCGACCGCCCCGGGAGTGCTTTGCACCTTCTGGCGAATGGCGCCGTTGCTGCCGAGGTATTCGATGCCCTGGGACATCTTTTCCTTGTTCATCACCAACGTCTCGAACGTTTCATACGTGCCGCTGTTGGTATCCCGGGAGACGACCACGATCGGCTGGTTCGGCCCACCAAGCTCTTGCCAGCTCTTGATCTGTCCCATGTAGATCGCGCGCACCTGTTCTACGGTCAATTCCTGAAGCGGATTGCTGGGATGGACGATGATCGCGATGCCGTCCATGGCGATCACGTGGGGCATGGGCAGGATGCCCTTCTCCACGGCGGCGGCGAACTCGGTATCCTTCATGAACCGTGACATGCTGGCGATGTCGGTCGTGCCGTTGACCAGGCTTTTCGCGCCGTTGCCGCTGCCCGACTCGCTGACGGTAATGTTCACGTCCTTGTGGAGCGACATGTAATACTCGGCGAACGCTTTGGCGATCGGCCCGACGGTGGTGGATCCGTCGACCGTAATCGTCGTCGTCGCGCTTTGGGCCCCGGCCGCCCCCATCGCCCAACCGCTGAAGGTCGCCAGGATCGCCAAGACGATCAGACTCGACATGGAACGTTCGCGCATCGCCGTTCTCCTCATGAAATGCCCGCCCATGGACGTCCTCGTTCGCCACTGCCCTTGGCCGCCGTGGATGCTGAGGTCGGCAACCGCCGCGGATGCTCGGGCCGGCGACCGCCGCGGATGCCGAGGCCGGCGACCAGCGTGGCTGCTGAGGCTAGCGACCATTTGTTAGGGCTGGGTTAGCGTCGCGTGAGATTCCCGCGACGGCCGTCGCGGCAGGATCAGCCGGAAGGTGCTGCCCGCACCCGGAGCGCTCTCCACTTCCACGCGTCCTCCGTGAGACTGGGCAATGTGCTTCACGATGGCCAGTCCCAGGCCCGTACCGCCCGCGCTCCGGCTGCGCGCCTTGTCGACCACGTAGAAGCGCTCGAAGATCCGTTCGTGATGCCTCCGCTCGATCCCCAAGCCCCGGTCGATGACTTCGATGATGATCTCCTCGCCTACCTCGTAGGCGGAGATCCGCACCGGCGTGCGCGGTTCGCTGTACTTGATCGCGTTGTCGATCAGATTGACGATGGCGTTCTCGAGCAGGGCGGGATTCACCATCGCGGTAAGGGTCGGATCGCAGCTCATCTCGAGGGAGATGCTCTTGTCGGCGGCCCGCGCCCCGCACGCCTGGACGGCGCCTGCCAGCACCAGTTCCAGGGAATGATCCTGAAGCGGAGTCCGGCTGAGACCGGCGTCGGACTCGATGCGCGCGAGCTGCAGCAGATCCTCGATGATCGTATTCAGCCTGCGCCCCTGGCGGGCGATGATCGCCAGAAACCGCTCCGCGTCCTCTTCGTGCCGGACCGTACCTTCCATCAGCGTCTCGGCTGCGGCCTGGATCGAGGTAATCGGCGTGCGCAGTTCGTGGGTCACGTTGGCGACGAAATCCTGCCGCATGCGTTCGAGGCCCCGCAGGCGCGTGACATCGTTGAGCACGAGGACCGCTCCCGACCGGACACCCTCGGGATCCCGGAACGATGTGCCGTGGATCTTGAGATGGATCGAACCCTCGTTGTGGAATTCCACCTCGCCCTCGACCGGCTCGGCGCTTTCGAGCGCCCGGGCCACGAGTTCTTGCAGGGCCGGATTGCGCACGACTTCCTGGATCGGCTTCCCCCGCGTCCGCTCGGAGTCTATGTGCAGCATCTTCGCCGCAGCCGGGTTCGCGCTGACGACCCGCCCTTCGCCATCCACCGCCAGCACCCCCTCCACCATGCCGGCCAGGATCGCGCTCAGTTCGTTGCGTTGTTCGGTGATCAAGCGGATGCGCTCGTCAAGTTGGGCCGCCATCAGGTTGAGCGTCTGGACCAGCCCCCCGACCTCGGAGACCGGCGTGACCGTCAGCGGCCGCGAGAAATCGCCACGAACGAACGCTTCCGCCTCCCGCCGCACCTGCTCGATCGGCCGGCGGATCCGCCGCGCGACCCTCCAGCCGACCCAGGCGAAGAGCGCGGCCAATCCCGCGAAGATCAGCGCAATCTCGACATGGATGGCGCGCAGATCGGCTCCGAACCGCGCGGTGGGAACCGCGGCCCGCACGACCGCCACAATCCGCTCGCGCCCACTCTCCGGGATCCCGACGGGCACGGCCACGTAAAGCATCTGCCGGCGCTGCGCCTCGCTGAAGCGTATCGTCCGGCCCAATCGGCCCTCCAGGGCCGCGGCGACTTCGGGCCGCAGCACCGCGCTCAGCGGATCCATGCGCCCCGCATGGGTGCCGGTCTCGCCGACGACTTCGCCCGAAGGAAGGATTACCGTGATGCGGGTCGCGGTCGCTTGGCCCAGATCATCGATCAAGGGACCGATCGCTTCCGGATCGCCGGCACTCATGCGCTCCCCGACCAGACTCCCGATCAGTCTGGCCTGATCCTCCAGGTCTCGCGCGATCAGGTTCATGTGAAGCTGGCGGATCGATTGCGCTATCAGCAGGGCAATCAAGACCAGAGCTGCAGTGCTGACCAGCAGGTAGGGGAAATAGGCCCGCGAGTAGATCCGCTTGTGTGGCACGGATTAGTCCTTGAACCGATACCCGACTCCCCGGACCGTTTCGATGTGTTGGCCGGCCGGGCCCAGTTTCTTGCGTAATCCCACGACCTGCACATCGACGGAGCGTTCCGTCACCGGATACTCCTCTCCGCGGATGGCATTGACGATCTGATAGCGGGTGAAGACCCAGCCGGGCCGCGCGGCGAGCAG
Organism: Candidatus Eiseniibacteriota bacterium; assembly: GCA_043806645.1. Classification (GTDB taxonomy): domain Bacteria; phylum Eisenbacteria; class RBG-16-71-46; order CAIMUX01; family WJJG01; genus JAZDGX01. The sequence continues at coordinate 27,014 of JAZDGX010000197.1, forward strand.
TTGCAGCAGACGAAACTCCGTATACGTCAGCTCGATCCCTTGACCGGCCACCTGCACTTCGTGCCGGCCGGGGTTGATCACGATTTCCTTGGCCCGGATGATCGCCTGATCGTCGGGCGCGGGCAGGGCGCTCCGGCGCAGCAGCACGCGGACGCGCGCATTGAGAACCTTGGGACTGAACGGTTTGGTAACGTAGTCGTCCGCGCCCAGCTCCAGGCCCGCGACGATGTCGCTCTCCTCGCCCTTCGCGGTCAGCATGATGATGGGAATGGTCTCGGTGGCGACGTCCTTCTTCAGCGCGCGGCACACTTCGCGTCCGTCCATTCCCGGCAGCATGAGGTCCAGGACGACGAGATCCGGATGGCGGGCGCGCGCCAGCTTGAGCCCTTCTTCCCCGGTCAGCGCAGAGCTGACCTGATGGCCCTCGCTGGTCAGGTTGTACTTGACCAGTTCCTGGATGTCCTTGTCATCTTCGACGACGAGGATGTGCTTGCCCGACACCGCACCTCCTGCGCTCCAGAAATCGAACCCTTCGCCGGCCGCGTGATGTATACCATCGGGACGCCCGCGCCGACACCGGATTGTCCCCGCCGCATTCTAATCCGGCGATGTTAGGAATCGATGGCCTTTCCACTAGAGTGTGATCAGCAGGAACTCCGCCGCAACCGGCGGGGCACCCGATCCGGTGGGACGGTCGCCATCAGGGACAAGGCACCAGGCGTCGAGAGCGGCGGGGAGCAGGCACGTCTCACCCGCGTTCAGCATGGCTTCCTCGCCTCCGCCCGAGACCAAGATGCGCCCGGCCAGGACGAACAGCAGGCGGAAGCTGCACCGTTCGGCCCCCGCCGATCGGCGGGTCGATAGAGACCACCGCTCCACGCGGAAATACGGACATTCGTGGATCAGCCAGCGCTCCAGACCCTCCTCGCCCGAGAGGAGGCTGGGCAGCACGCGGGCCGATTCATGGTCCTGCCAATCGATCGTTCGGAATGCTTCGTCCACGTGAAGGGCGCGCGCGTCGTGTCGATCCCAGTCGTACACGCGGTAGGTGGTATTCGAGTTCTGCTGGATCTCCAGGAAGAGGCAGCCCTGATCGATGGCATGCACCCGGCCGCCGGGAATGTAGAAGGCATCTCCGGGCCGCACGGGCAGGGATCGCAGCACCGTTTCCACCTGCTTGCGGCGCAACGCATCCTCGAAGTCGGCCTGCAACACGCCCGGGTTCAAGCCGGCGAAGATGCGACCGTCTTCCATTCCATCGAGCGCGTACCAAAGTTCGGTCTTGGCCTCGCCCCGCCCGCGGCTTGGGAGTCGATCGCCACATGAATCGCGGGCTTCGCTCGCCCATGGATCAGATGACCGCGGATGCACCTGCAAGCTGGCTCTCTGGGCGACGTCGAGGATCTTCAGGATCAGCGGGAAGGGCCCCCGCGGCGCGGCGATGCCGGTCAGGTGAGTGCCTGCCCGCTGGACCAGTTCTCCCAAGGTCGTCCCCGCGAGCGGGCCGGCCTTGACCCGGCTCATGCCTTCCGGCCGGTCGGCCAGTTCCCAGGCTTCCGCATAGACCCCCGGAGGCAGCGGGCGCCCCAAGACGGTCCGCATGCGTTGGCCACCCCAGACGTAGTCCTTGTAGACCGGCTCGAAGGTGAGCGGATAAAGCGGTATGGACATGAAGCTGCTCTCTCTTCAATCGACGGAATGCCTGAGGTCGGATCCAGGGCGGATTGTAGTCCGGGAAAGCGGAATTGTCAGGTCGGTTCTGATCGTCCGGCAGCGACGGTCAATCCGACGATCACGCCGCTCCAGGCAGTTCGGTGCGGGATGCATCGCTGTCGGCGTCGGCCCGCGGCAGGTCCGGCGCCGACTCGGCCGACCCCCACTCGGCCCGGTGATTTTCGCTAAGGCTGTGGCGCGTTATGAGCGTGGCTTCCGCGGCCACATCCCCACCCAGGGCCAGGGCCAAGGCCTCGAGCAGCCGCGAAGGACGGATCGGTTTGGTCAAGTAGGCCGCCACTCCCACCTGGCGGCAGCGCGCCGCATCTCCGCGCATGCCGCTGGAAGTAAGCAGCACGATCGTGGCCTGAGACAGATCGTGACGCTGCTTGATCTGCTGGGCCAGATCGAAGCCCTTCAACCCCGACATGCCGTCGTCCAGCAGCACGAGCCGGAACGGCTGGCCGCCCGCCGCGGCGAGCGTCAGCTTCCCCAAAGCGGCGGGGGTGCTGCCCGCCTCATCGACGACCACTCCCCAACCCTCGAGAAACGCCTTCAGCATCTCCCGATTCCCGACTTGGGTGTCGACGATCAAGGCCTTCAGTCCGCGCAGGACTCCCGGAAAAACGGGAGCCGCGGCCTGAGGGCGCATGTCCCCCGCGCGCATCCAGACCATCAGTCGCAGCGCATCGCCCTCCGCGCCTCCACCCTCGAAGGAGAGGCCGCCGTTCATCAGCCCGGCGATCCGCTGCGCGACGACCAGACCGAGGGGTGTTTCCGCGGACGGCGCGGCCGAAGCGGGACGCTGGCCCTGCAACGCGGCCAGCGCCACGCGGAATTCCTCGGGAAACGCGGTCCCATCGCTGCCCATGATCCGGATCTCGAGCGCGATTTCGTCGCCGCGGCGCTCTGTCACACGAATCCGGACGAGCATTCCCTCGGCAAACGAATAATGGAACGCGGCGGCGATGATGTTGAAGACTGCCTGCTTGAACCTCCCGGCATCGCCTTGCAGCGCGGCGGGGACGTCGGGCTCGATGATCAGACGCAGGGCGGGGCGCTTCTTCTCCGCCTCGATCGACAGTGATGTCATGACGGTTTCGAGTGAGCCGCGCAAATCGAAATCGATGCCATCCAACTCGAGTTCATTCGCCTCCATGCGCGTAAGATCGAGAAGATCGTTGACCAGATGGACCAGCCGGTTGGCATGGCCCTCGATAGCGGTCATCCACTCGTGTTCTTCGGGATCGCGCGTGGAATTGCGCAGGTGATCGATGTTGGCGAGGATGCCGTTGAGTGGGGCGCGCAGCTCGTGACTCAGACCGGCCAGGAAGCCCCCGGGGGTGGCATGGCCCTCCCCGCTCGCAGAACGCTCCTCCACCGGATCGGTTGCATCGATGTGCATGACGTTTCCCCCCGCACGCTTCCCCGGGCATTGGGATTCCTGCCGGGCGCAGCGGCAACGCGAATGGTTCCGGGGAGGTGGCGCAAAGCCCGGCCGGCCCTACCATCTTGTTATCGGACGAAGTCGCCCGAAGGTTTACCCATGGGGCCGATTGCAGGTGATTGGGACCCCTCCGGCGGCACGGGACCGGCTCAACCTCGCGCGGCCAAGCCGCCTAGCCAAGATGCCCCTGGCCCCCTCCCCTGCGGGCGGGTAGAATCCACTCGATCTTCGAGCACAGGCTGCACTTCGGGAGGAACTCATGGATCGGACTCCTCTTGGCCGTCCGCCCTCGCGCGCACCCATGCCCCTGGCCCTGCTGCTCCTGCTTGGTTTGTGCGCGCTGCCGGGCGCTTGCGGTGGCAGTGGCGAACAAGGCAAGACCGCCGGCGGCTCCGCCGAATCCGCCGGGTCGGACGCTCCGCGGCCGGTCATCGGCGTCTCGCTCCTCACCCGCACCCATCCGTTCTATCAGGACCTGGAAGCGGGGCTCCAGGAAGGGGCTGCGCGCCACGGCTATGAACTGACCGTGCAGGCGGGGGAGTTCGACGTCGCACGCCAGAAGGACCAGATCGACAACTTCCTCGTACGCAAGGTGAGCGCGATCATCGTTTCGCCGTGCGACTCGAAGTCGATCGGGACATCGATTCAGGCGGCCAATCGCGCAGGTATTCCGGTCTTCACCGCCGACATCGCCGTGCTGGCCGAAGGCGCCGCGGTCGTTTGCCATGTGGCCTCGGACAATGTCGCCGGCGGCCGCCTGGCGGCTCAGGCCGTGGTCGACGCGTTGGGGGGGCAGGGGAAAGTGGCCGTCATCGACCATCCCGAGGTCGAGTCGGTCATCCAGCGTGTCCACGGCTTCGAAGAGGCCCTCAAGGAACACCCCGGCATCGAGATCGTGGCCAAACTGTCGGGTCGGGGCGTGAAGGATATGGCCTTTCGCACCGCCGAAGACATCCTGCAGGCACATCCTGATCTGGATGCCATCTTCGGCATCAACGACGATTCCGCCCTGGGCGCGCTGGCCGCCGTCGAGAAGGCGGGCAAGCTGGGGCGCGTGACGATCATCGGTTTCGACGCCGTGCCGGAGGCCCGCGCGGCGATCCGCGCCGGGAAGATCCACGCCGATGTGATCCAGCAGCCCAAACGCATCGGATTGACGGTGCTGGAGGCGGTGGCGGATTACATGGCCGGCAAGCCGGTGCCCGCGGAAATCCTGATCCCCTGCGATCTGTTTACCGGCGACGAACCGGAGGAGTCGTAGGTTGGACGAGATGGGCCCCACGGGCCCCGGTTCCGGCTCACCGCAGCCGTCCTCGCATCACGCGGGCGGACCGGCGGAGGCGGGCCCGCGCCACGCGCCGATTCTCGAGCTCGTGGGAATCGACAAGTCCTTTCCGGGTGTCCAGGCATTGCGGGATGCTCGTCTGGATGTGCGCGCCGGCGAGATTCACGCACTGGTCGGCGAGAACGGCGCGGGCAAGAGCACGCTGATCAAGGTCGCGACGGGCGCCCATCAGCCGGACCGCGGTGAAATACGCCTGGAGGGCCGGCCCGCGCGCATCCGTAATCCGATCGACGCCCTCCGTCAAGGCATCGCGGCGATCTACCAGGAATTCAATCTCGTCCCCGCCCTCACGGTGCGGGAGAATTTGTTTCTCGGACGGGAAGGCCGTCGCCTCACGCTCGCTGCGCGCGCCGAGCGCGCGCGGGCGCAGGAAATCCTCGCCCGTCTGGGAGCGGATTTCGATTCGGAGACCCCGGTCGGGTCACTGTCGGTCGCCCGGCAGCAACTCGTGGAAATCGGCCGGGCCCTGCTTGCCGATGCGCGCCTGCTCATCATGGACGAGCCGACCGCACCTCTTACACCGCGCGAGGTCGACCGTCTCTTCGCGATCCTCGCCGAGCTGCGCGCCGCAGGTCACGGCCTGCTCTTCATCAGTCACCGCCTGGACGAGGTCTTGCGGATTGCAGATCGCATCAGCGTCATGCGCGACGGCGTCAGCTTGGGCACCTGGACGGCGGACACGCTGACTCGCGAGGCGATGATCGAGAAGATGGTCGGCCGTCCGCTCGAGCAGGAGTTCCCCAAGCAGCGCGCGCAGTTCGGCCCGCCGCTGCTCGAGGTGCGGAACTTGACCGGCGGGCGCGTGCGTGATGTCTCTTTCCAGGTGCGGCGCGGCGGGGTGGTGGGGCTGGCGGGGTTGGTCGGCGCGGGACGGACCGATCTGGTGCGCCTGATCTTCGGAGCCGATCCACGAAGTTCGGGAACGATCCTGATGAACGGCGTTGCGCTGCGGATCGAGAGTCCCCGCGACGCGATCCGTCACGGCATCTGCCTGCTCACCGAGGACCGCAAGGGCCAGGGGCTGATCCTGGGGCTGGGGGCGCGAGAGAACTTCTCGCTGCCCAGCCTGTCGCGCTGGACGTCCCACGGATGGATCCACGAGCGCCGCGAGACGGACTCGTTTCTGCACCATGTCGAGCGATTGAAGATCCGCCTGGCCGGACCGGAGCAGCCCGCCGGACACTTGTCCGGGGGTAACCAGCAGAAGCTGCTCATCGCGCGCTGGCTCGAGAGCGATTCGCAGGTCATGATCTTCGACGAACCCACCCGCGGCATCGACGTCGGCGCGAAGGTCGAGATGTATCTTCTGATCAACGAACTCGCCGCCCACGGCAAGGCGATCGTGATGATCTCCTCCGAGCTGCCCGAGATCCTCGGCATGAGCGATCGCGTCATCGTCATGCGGGGCGGGCGGATCGGGGGTGAGCTCCGCGAGGCGACCGCCGCGGGGCAGGCCGAGGTGATGGCGCTGGCCGTGGGTGCCGGCGTGCCGGAAGCCGGGACGTCGAGGACGGTGGACGCAGGGGGCGCACCGGAGGCGGGAGACCGATGAATCCGCGTCTGCGACAGACGATCGCGCGTTTCCTGAGCCATTACGGCATGCTGGGCGTGCTCGTGCTCCTGGCGTGCTTCTTCTCGCTGGTCACGCTGCAGGAGCAGCATCCGGCAGGGGCCGCCGCGGCGCGTTCGTTGCTTTCGCGACTTCCCGCGCGGCCGGATGACCCGCAGGCCCCGGACGCGGTCCTGATCGTGGCTCGCGCGGTGGGCGAAGACGGGCGTTTCGGCGAACAGTTGGCCTCAGGCCTGCGCGCCCGTGGTTACCGTGATGTCGAAACCTTTCTGGGAGAGCCGGGGGAAATCCGCGCGGCGTTGGCGCGCTGGATCGAAGCCCGTTCGGAGCCGCCTGCCCGCCTTGCCATCGCGACTCCACATGCGTATGCGGCAATCGCCCGCGCCATTCAGGAGGATTTCCCGCCGCTTTCCGGAGCGCAGGTGCTCACTCCCGGTTCCTACCGCTGGCCGACCTTCCTGCTGGCCGAGAACCTGCTCAATGTGGCCAACCAGATCGCGGTCATCGCCATCGTGGCCATCGGGATGACCATGGTCATCATCGCCGGCGGCATCGACTTATCCGTCGGCAGCCTGATCGCCCTGGCCGCGGTGCTGGTCGCCGGATTCGTCGGCCACCTGGGCGGCGCGGCCGCCTCGGGCTGGGCGATGCTGGCGGCCGCCGTCGCGGCCATCCTGGCCGGCTGCCTCGTGGGCGCCTTCTCGGGCATCGTCATCACCCGGTTTCGCGTCCCCCCTTTCATCGCCACCCTAGGAATGATGCAGGTGGCCAGCGGTCTCGCCTATATTCTCTCTCAGGGCCGGCCCATCTATCAGCTCCCGGATCGTTTCGTGGGTCTGGGCCGCGGCGCGGATCCGCTGGTGGGTATTCCGTATGCGGTTCTGTTGATGGCCCTGCTGTACGTGGCCGCCCATCTCCTGATGTCGCGCACTCCCCTGGGGCGCTACATCTACGCGGTCGGAGGCAACGCGGAGGCGGCCCGCCTGGCCGGTGTCGACGTGCGGGCCGTGTTGATGTTCGTCTACATCGTGTCGGCGGGATTGGCGGGGCTGGGCGGGGTGATGATGGCCTCGCAATTGAAGAGCGGCGCCCCGACGTACGGATTGATGTACGAGCTTTATGTCATTGCGGCCGTCGTCGTGGGAGGCACGAGCCTGAGTGGAGGAGAGGGCCGCATTCTGGGAACCTTGATCGGAGCGTTCATCATTGCCGTCATTCAGAACGGCATGAACCTGACCAACGTGGAGAGCTATACCCAGAAGGTCGTTCTGGGACTGGTGATCCTGGGCGCAGTATTGCTCGACCGCTCGCGGCATGCCGGATGGTTCCGGCGGCGGGGGGCTGGCAGGTCGCCCGGATAGGAATCCTGAAGAAGGGAACATGACATGCGTATCGCTCCTCGGTTCTTCCTGGCGCTCTTCGCCGCCGCGTGCATCCTGCCGGCGTGGGCTCAGGCTCAGGACGCCGGCCGGGCGCCCACCGACCGGCGGACCAAAGAGACGCCCAACGTCCACCTCGTCGCTACGGCCCACCTCGATACGCAGTGGCGCTGGACGATTCAGGATGTCATTCGCGACTACATCCCGGCGACGCTGAGGCAGAACTTCGCCCTCTTCGAGCAGCATCCCGATTACGTGTTCAGCTTCGAGGGCGCTTTCCGCTATCAGTTGATGAAGGAATACTACCCGGAGGAATACGCGCGCCTGAAGGAATACATCGCCGCCGGCAGATGGAAGGTGGCGGGAAGCTGGCTGGATGCCGTGGATGTCAATCTCCCCGCGCCCGAGTCCATGATCCGCCATGCGCTGTACGGCAACGGATTCTTCAGGCGCGAATTCGACACGGTCAGCCGCGATGTCTTTCTGCCCGATTGCTTCGGCTTCGGCTACAGCCTGCCCGCCGCGGCGGCCCACAGCGGCCTGCTCGGCTTCTCGACGCAGAAGCTGGGCTGGGGCTCGGCGGTGGGCGTGCCTTTCGATGTCGGCTTGTGGAAGGGGGTCGACGGCGCACACCTGATCGCCGCATTAAACCCCGGCTCGTACGTATCGAACATCGAGCACGACCTGAGCGCCGATTCCGCTCTGATCGCGATGGTCGAGCGCCAGCGCGCAGTTTCCGGCTTTCCGGTGGCGATGAAGTACTTCGGGACCGGGGATCAGGGGGGTTCGCCCACGCCTTCTTCAGTGGCCTGGATGGAGCGCAGCGTCAACGGCCCCGGACCGCTGCGCGTGGCGAACGTCGCCTCCGACCGTCTGGCCCGCGATCTCGGCGCCCAGCTCGGCACCGACCTGGGCACCGGCCTGCGGGCGAACCTGGACCTCGGCCCGCTCGCGCGGCTGCCGCTCTACGACGGTGAGCTGCTGATGACCGATCACGGCACCGGCTGCTACAGCTCGCAGGCGGCGATGAAGCGCTGGAATCGCAAGAATGAACGCCTGGCCGACGCGGCCGAGCGGGTCGCGGTGGCGGCGCACTGGCTGGGAGGCGCGCGCTACCCTCATGCGACGCTGCTCGAGGCGTGGACGCGTTTCCTTTGGCATCAGTTCCACGACGACATTACGGGCACGAGCATCCCCGAGGCCTATGTCTTCTCATGGAACGACGAGGCGCTGTCGCAGAATCAATTCGCCGATGTGCTCCAGGGCAGTGTCGCCGCGGTGGCGCGCGCCATGGACACGGAGGTTCGCCGGGGCGAGCCGCTGCTGGTCTACAATCCGCTCGCCATCGAGCGCGAAGACATCGTCGAGGCCCAGGTCCGTTTCGCGCAGGGCAGCCCGCGTGCAGTGCGCGTCTACGATTCTTCCGATCGCGAAGTCCCGGCGCAGTCCTATGCGCTCCCGGATGGGCGCACGGCGATCGTCTTTCTCGCCAAGGTGCCCCCGGTCGGGTTCGCCCTCTATGAGCTGCGCGCCTCCATGGGTCCGGGGCCGGACAACCCCGAGTTGCGCGTGGATTCCTCGGGACTCGAGAACCACCGCTATCGCGTGAGCGTGGACGAGCGCGGCGACATCGCCTCGATCTTCGACAAGGTCGCGGGCCGTGAACTGCTCGCCGCGCCGCTGCGACTGCAACTGCTCGCCGACAGCCCCAGCGAGTGGGCGGCGTGGGAAGTCGACTACGACGACATCATGGCCCAGCCGCGTCCGGTCGCCGGCCCGCAGGTCAACAAGCGGATCGCGGAAGAGGGCCCGGCGCGCGCGACGCTCGTCGTCGAGCGCGGCGCGGCGGGTTCCACCTTCGTTCAGCGCATCTCGCTGGCGGCGGGGGCCGCGGGGGATCAACTCGTCATCACCACTGAAATCGACTGGCGTACGCCCGGGACGATGGTCAAGGCGGCATTCCCGCTCGCCGCGCGCAACCGCGTCGCGACCTACGACCTGCGCCTGGGCACGATCGAACGGCCCGTCAACGCGCCCAAGCTCTACGAGGTCCCGGCGCAGCAATGGGCCGATCTCACGGAGGAGGACGGCAGCTATGGAATCGCCGTGCTCAACGACTGCCGCTATGGCTGGGACCGTCCCGACGCGACCACGCTGCGCCTGACGCTCGTGCGCACGCCGGAGGTGAACGATCGCTGGCAGTGGATCCGCGATCAGGCCTCCCAGGATTTCGGCCATCACCGCGTGACCTATGCCGTCTATGGCCACGCCGGAGACTGGCGCGACGCGGGCGTCGCCTGGCAGGCCGAACGCCTGAATCAGCCGCTGCTGGCCTTCCGCGTGCCGGCGCACCGGGGTTGGCTGGGCAACAGCTTCTCCTTCGTCCACTTCGACATGGGGGGGGCGGGAACCGCCTTCGGAGATTGGGAGACCAATGCCCCGACCGGCACCGGCGCCGAGCTCCCGCCGGTCGCCATCCGCGCGCTCAAGCTGGCTGAGGACGGAGACGAGATCGTCATCCGTGTGCAGGAAATCTCCGGCCGCGCGATCCAGGACTGCGGCGTGCGCTTTGCCGCCCCGATTGCCATTATGCGTGAGATGAATGGAGCGGAGGAGCCCTTGCAAAGCGAAGCGGGCGGCGCGGCCGGCCCCGCGAGCGTGAGCGACGGGGTCTTGCGCTTCGCCCTGGGGCCTTATCAACTGCGCACCTTCGCCCTGCGTCTGTCGCCCGCGCAGAAGATGCTGGAGCCTCCGGTGTCGGAAGTCGTTTCCCTGCCCTACAACGTGGACGGCATCAGCGATCGCAATGATCCGACCGATGGCGACTTCGACGGCCAGGGACACACATTGCCCGCGGATCTGCTGCCCGAGGTGCTGTACTCGAACGGCGTCGCCTTCCGCATGGGGCCCCGCGCGCCGGGATGGGCCAATGCGCTCGCCTGTCAGGGACAGCGCATCATGCTGCCCGCGGGCTCGTTCGACCGCCTGTATGTGCTCGCGGCTTCCGTCGAGGGCGATCGCTCCGCGGACTTCGGCATCGAGCCCGCCTATGTCGACAACTACCGACAGGCTCTCTGGATGCAGGACTGGGCCGCGCCTGTCGGCCAGTGGAACAACCGCGTGGTCATGGGTGAAGTGCGCGGCGACCCCGATCGAATCGCGCCGGCGTACGTGAAACCGGCGACGGTGGGCTGGGTGGGCGCGCATCGACATGACCGGGCGGGCGCGCGCGAACCCTATGCGCAAGCGTATCTGTTCCGCTACGCCATCGATCTGGCGCACGAGACCCGCAGCATCGTGCTGCCCAATGACCCCGGCCTGCGCATTGTCGCCATGACCGCGGCCAGTAATTCGAACGACGGGGTGGTCGCCACGACCCCGCTGAGCGATGCTCCGGTGGCGACCTCGGTTTCGATCGAGGCGCCGATGACCGCGTTCATCGGCTCCACGCGGGTGCACCTCACCACCCCGATTCCGGGGGCCGGGATACACTACACGCTCGACGGCACCCGGCCCGTGCCCGAATCGCCCCGCTATGCCGGACCCATCGAACTGAAGGCCACGACCACGGTCAAGGCGCGAGCCTTTGCCGCCGGCATCCAGGACGGCTATGTCGCCGAGGCCACGTTCACGCTCCAGGCGCCGCGCGCGGCGATGCGTCCCGCGACGGTGCAGCCGGGCTTGACCATGTATGGCTATGCGGGAGAATGGACGAATCTACCCGGATTCACCGAGACGCCCCGTTCCGTGGACATCGTCGCCACGGTCGGCATCCACGGCCCCGCGGAGCAAGAGCACTTCGGGCTGGTTTTCGAAGGGTTCCTGCGCGTGCCGCGGGAAGGCATGTACACCTTCTATCTCGGCTCGGACGATGGGAGCGCGCTTTCTATCGGCAACGACCGGCTGATCGACAACGATGGCTTGCACAGCCACGAGATCGCGCGCGGCCACATCGCCCTCGGCGCGGGCCTCCATCCGCTGCGCGTCGAGTACTTCCAGGGGCAGGGCGGCGCCTCGCTCGATCTGGAATGGGAAGGGCCGGGCATTGCGCGCGGCCCTGTCCCGGCGGAGGCGTTGGGGCATTAGGGGAGCGCTGCGGGCGCCGTTCCAGTCGGGATCGGCATGGTCACACCCGCCCCGAGCGCCCGCTGCATGGCCTTGCTGCGATTCGGCAGTCCACGCGCAGCGAACCAAGCCGCGAGATGCGGTCTGGATCAGTACCCCTTCCGCGCGAGAACGCCTCCTTGTGGAGTTGAACGGCACTGTTCGCTCGTGAACGCTCTTTCTCGATTGAACACACGGGCAGATTCAGGGACCTCCCTCTCCCCCACACCCTTCCGCAGCCTGACGTCCATATGCTAGACTTCGCTTTGTGACTGACTGTATGCTTGAACTCCTATCAACGGAGGTGGAGAGATGAAGCGCATTCCTTTGATTCTCCTGGCACTCTGCATCGCCGGTGTCGCCGCCCAAGCAGACACGTGGAACGTCGATCAAGGAGGAGCCGGTGATTTCATCACAATCCAACAGGCCATTGACGCCGCGGAATCAGGAGATGAAATCGTGGTCAGCCCCGGGACCTATGTCGAGAACATCAACTTCCTGGGCAAGGATCTCCACATTCATAGCTCGGACGGACCGGCGATGACCGTAATCGACGGCGGCGCCGGCCTTCCGGGTTCGGCGTCCTGCGTCACCATGCAGTCTGGGGAATCGCTCAATGCGATCCTCCAGGGCTTCCTTCTTACGGGAGGACTTGGATCCACGTATCCAGGGGTCGTCGAGGAGACCCTGATCGATCCAATGGTGGGAGGCGGCGTCTACTGCCACAATGCCTCCGGGACGATCATCGGCTGCCGGATAAACGAGAATCAGACCGACTACGCTGCGGGGATATTCGTGCGCAATGCCACAATGATCATCACGGGATGCACGTTTGAGAGCAATTACGCCCAGACGTATGCGAGTGCCGTCGGCGGGCTGGAGTCCGATGTCACAATCGGGGGTTGCGCGTTTCTGTCCAATCAGGCCGTCGCCGGCGACGGTGCCATTCACTTGCTGGCTCCTGCGTTGATTTCGGAGTGCGTCTTTCGCAATAATCAAGCGCGAGCTGGCGGCGCAATCAATGTCCCTCAGTACGGGGCAGATCTTGAGATCCGCAATTGCATCTTTCAGGGAAACGCGGCGACCGGGACGCACGGTGGCGCGATTCGCATCCATGAGGCCGGTCCGCTCGTCGAAGACTGCCTTTTCATCGACAATCACGCTGCGGTAGACGGCGGGGGTCTGCTCGCCATCGACGGAGGATCCGCCACAATCCGCAACTGCACTTTCCACGCAAACGGCGCGGGCCGGCACGGCGGAAACATCGCTCTATATGATGATGCCTCACCGGCGATCCGCAACTGCATTATCACAGGGGCAGCTGCGAACGGTGGGTTGTTCTGCTCCTTTGCCTATCCAAGCCTGTACTGCAATGATGTCTGGGGCAATACAGACGGCGACTACGTCGGGATCTCCGATCCCACGGGAGCGGATGGCAATATCTCGGCAGATCCTTTATTCTGCGATCCGGAAGCTGAGGATTTCAGCATCGACGGGGAGTCTCCGTGCGCTCCGGAGCACAATCCCGCCTGCGGGCTGATAGGTGCCTTCGGGGTCGGATGTGACGAACCGCCCACGGGGACGAACGAAATCAGTTGGGGTGGCCTGAAAGCGCTCTTTCAATGATCCAGCGCATCAGGGCGGCGGAAAGGGAGCTTCGCTGATTGGGCGGGGCCGCACCCGGCTGGCGGGGACAAGGAGGTCGTGGTGGATTCCGAAGGGAGCGGTCTCGGTTCGGCCGCTGGAGCAGTCCGCGCAGCACAAGAGGGGGCGGTCCCCGGAGGTGTCCTGAGAGAGACTTGCAGTCTCTGCTCGCACGAAGGACTCGTGGTACTTCCGTTTCGGTATGCTTTCAAGGGACGGTTCCTGTTCGGCACGCGCTGTCCCTCATGCACTCTCGTCGCGATTGCCCCGCAGCCGACACCACAGGAGATCAGGGATCTCTACGCTGAGGAATACTTCACCGAGTGCTCCGCGGACGCCGGTGCTCACGGCAAGGAAGCCTACATGGATGAGGCCGCCCACTCGGTGAAGAGCCGCTTGCGGGCGGCCGCCAGACTCGACCGACTCCTGAGGGCAGGGGCAAACAAACGCGGGAAGCTGTTGGAGGTGGGTTGCGGTCCCGGTTTCCTCCTCGGCGAACTGCGGCGGCTGGGATGGGACGTCCAGGGTCTCGAGATTTCGGAATACGCTGCGGACTACGCACGCAACAAACTCAAGTTGCATGTGGTCGTTGGTCCAATTGAGGAGCAGACATTCCCGGCGAACGAATTCGACGCCGTGTTCATGGGTGACGTGCTCGAGCATCTTCCAGAGCCACATCGCTCGCTCGCAGCGGTCGCCACTTGGATCCGGCCGGGGGGAAGCGTTGCGATCGCCGTGCCATCGACGCTGAGCCTGCTCTCAGCCCAGATCGGCTTGGCGATGTACGGAGCTCGCAAGCGTTTCAAGACGCTGCGCATACCGCCGTACCACCTCTTCGAGTACACCCCTCGCACCCTTGGGGCGATGATCGAGAGCGCGGGCCTGCACGTAATGAAGATCAGACTGTCCGCAGTTCCCCTGAGCAAGATGGGACTGCGGGGCACACTCGTCGAGAACGCCGGTAAGGTCACTCTGCAGATCCTCGCCCACGCGACCGCGGCGGTTTTCAATCGAGGAGGAGACCGCCTGCTGGTGATTGCCCGAAAGCCGTAGGGCGACCTCTGTATCATGGAGCCTGGTCGTCGAGCATGATGACTTCGTCCCTCCTCGTCGAATGACTCACGCATGCCCTGAAGGAAGGGCGACAGGCGACCTTTGGCCCAGGTATACTCGCCTACTCTCGGTGCACGACCCGCGCGCGCCGGCCGGACAGTCGGATGCGCGCTGCAGACGTGGCCGGACTCACCGGAGGCGCGGGAAATCGAAACGCGGCACACAGCGGAGGACGGGTGCGGGTCTCACGCGTGGTACCGTGAGGTCTTCGGCGAACTCTATCCGCTGCTCTATCCCCATCGCAACGACGAGGCGGCCGCGCACGAGGCGGCGGCGTTCGTTCGCCTCGTTTCCATCGGCGGGCCCGGGACCCGGGTTCTCGACCTCGCCTGCGGAGCCGCGCGGCACGCCCAGGCGTTGTGCTCATTCGGGGCCCACGTCTGGGGTCTCGACTTGTCCGCGCACTTGCTGCAACTCGCGGCCAGGCGGGGTTGTCTCGACGGACGCATTGTTCGCGCGGACATGTGCCGGCTTCCCTTCCGCCCCGCATTCGATCTGGTCGTCAATCTCTTCACGAGCTTCGGGTATTTCCCCGACGATAAGTTGAATGCCGATGTCCTCGGCGAGGTCTTCCGCGTACTGCTCCCGCGGGGCGTGTTTCTCCTCGATCACCTGAATCGCCCCGCGCTCGAGCGCGCGTTGGTCGCGGAGGACGTGCGCCGGGGCGACGGCTTTACCATCCGCCAACGCCGGCGCATCGAGGGGCGGCGGATCCGCAAGCGGATCGAGATCTCCTGGGACGACGGTCGCATCCGTGGCCTGGAGGAAGACGTGCGTCTCTACACGGCGGCCGAGATGAAGCTGCTGCTTCAGGAAGCAGGCTTCTCGCGTGTTCGCTTCTACGGTTCGTTCCAGGGCGACGCCTTGACGGAGGGCTCGGAACGCATGATCGCCGTGGCCGCGAAGGACCTGGCCGGGAGGACTTGATCGCGGGCGGGCGCTCGGAGATCATCATCGGGCCCGATACCCGACGCCCGGCACTTACCGCCGACGCGCAGGCCCGGGGCCGGTGTCCATCTCGCCCGGACGGGTATCAGGACGATCGGCGGCGCCGGGCGCGAGCGCGGTGATCCATCAGCGATCGCTCCGCAGAAAAGAGGACAGGAACCTGCGACGGAAATGCCGATGAATGTCAACAATCCCAGATTGACCTTCGAGGTGACCTCGATCGATTGGCGGGCTTTCGAGTCCCAGGGCGAGTACACCTTCTGGAATCGTCTGGCCGCCGGCGACGCGGCGCTGGCCGATTTCCCGTTGTTGGGGCCCGCAGCGCTCGGCAAACCGGGCCGGGACCTCCCGGTCACCGGGTCCCGCTTCCTGGATCGCGAGGCGGTCGCCGGGGAAATCGCCCGGCAAAACCCCGCCTTGCCCGCCCCCCCGGCCGGCGCGCGCTACATCGTCGCCGGGCAGCAGCCGGGACTTCTGACGGGCCCGCTGTACACGATCCTGAAAGCCGTCTCGGCGATCGGTGCGGCGCGGCGTCTCGCGGACGCGACGGGCGAGACGATCTTGCCTCTCTTTTGGATCGCCGGAGAGGATCATGACCTCGACGAAGTGAACCGGCTCACGGTGAATGGGCTGCGCTTCGTCCACGCGCCGCCGGTGGAGCGGACTCGCGGCCGCAAGCCGCAGGTGGCCGACATCCCGCTGCGCGAAGCGCGCGAACCCCTGCTCGCCTTCCTGCGCTCCGCGCTTCCCGCGACCGAATTCACCGGCTGGGTTCTCGAGGCCGCCGCCGGCCTGGACTTCGCCAACTTCGTGACCGCCTTCCGGCAGATGATGGACCGGCTGTTCGCGGATTTCGGCTTGCGACAGATCGATCCCATCCCCTTGCGCCCGTTGACCGCACCGGTGCTCGCGGAGCTGGTCGAGCGATGGGACGGCCTTGAGCACGCCTTCACCTCCGGCTCGGACAAACTGCGCGCACTGGGGATCCGGCCTCCGCTCGAGCGGCTGGGTCTCTATCGAGTCGACGAAACCAGGCGCGTTCCGATCGAGGTGGACGCCGCCGGCTTTCGTCTCGACAGCGTTCTCCTGCGGCCGGCGGAACTTGCTGCGCGCATCCGCAGCGACCCCTCCCGTTTCTCCGCCGGGGCCGCGCTGCGTCCGCTTTGTCAGGATGGGGCGCTCCCCGTTCTCGCGACCGTCTGCGGCCCCACCGAGCTGGCCTATCTCCGACAGATCGACCCGCTTTACGCCGCCGCGGGGCTTCGCCCTTCCTTGCGATTGCCGCGTATCTCGGCCACGTTTCTCGAGCCGGGCATCGCCCGCACGGCCGAGAAAGCCGGTCTTGCGCGCGAGCAACTGTTCGCGGACTTCGCCGATCCCGGCTTCGGCGCGGCGGCCGACGGGGATCCCTTGGGCCAACGCATCACCGAGCAGACGCGCGCGCTGCTCGAGTCCATCGAGCGCGCCTATCCCGTAGATCCCCCGCGCTGGCTGCGTACGGGCCGCGAGGGAATCGAAGCGGGCGTCGCGCGCATCCTCTCGGGCCTGCATCGCGAGCGACTAGAGCAGGCCGGCCTGACCCGCGCGCGCCTCGAGAAGATCGCCGGCGCACTCCGTCCCGATGGCCGCCCGCAAGAGCGGGTCGTCAATGTCGCGCAGTTCCTCAACCTGCACGGCCCCGAGTTCATCACCCGGGCCCTGGCAACGCTGCATCCCTTCTCGATGCACCACCAGCTTGTGAAGATTGTCCTCATGAATGGAGATGCGTCATGAACTTCGATGTGCTCGCCATCGGCGCTCATCCCGACGACGTGGACATGATCTGCGGCGCGACGCTGGCCAAGCTCGTCGCCCGCGGCAAGAAGATCGCCATCGTCGATCTCACCCGCGGGGAGATGGCCTCGCGCGGCACTCCCGAGATTCGGGCGCGCGAGGCGCAGGCGGCGGCAGAGACGCTGGGCGTCCACCAGCGGATCATCCTCGACTTGGGCGACGGGCGCCTGGAGAACAACGCCGAGAATCGACGCAGCTTGATCGAGGTGATTCGGCGGCTGCGGCCCACCTTGATTCTCACCCACTACTGGGACGATCTGCATCCCGATCACGCCGCCGCCGGGCATCTGGTGCGCGCCTCGATGTATCCGGTGGGTTTCGCACGCTATCCCGCGGAGGGTGAGCCCTATCGGCCCAATGAAGTTCTCTTCTTCATGGCGCACACGCCCTTCCAGCCCAGCTTCGTCGTCGATGTCAGCGAATTCCACGCCCAGAAGATGAAAGCGGTGCGCTGCTATGCCTCCCAGTTCTTCCGTGAGGGGGATCCGGGCGTGCCTACCGGCATCGCGGAGCCGGATTTCCTGATCGCCCTGGAGGCGCGCGCACGCCATTTCGGTTCTCTGATCGGGCGCACCTTCGGCGAGCCCTATCTCGTCACGCGCGCCGTGCCCATGGCCGATCCGGTCGACCATTACGCCCCCTTTCCGAAGATCTACTCCTCGCGCACGTGGGAACAGCAGGCCGGTCAGAGAGGAGGGTCGCGTTGAAGATCGTCGTCGCCTGTCATCCGACCCAGGGCGGCTCGGGCATCGTCGCCACCGAACTGGCGACCGCGCTGGCCCGCCGCGGCCACGAAGTCCATCTTGCCGCATGGACGCGCCCGTTCCGCCTGGCCGTAGATTCACCCGTCGTGTTCCATCAAATCCAGCTCTTCGACTACCCCCTCTTCCGCTGCCCTCCGTACGACTATTCCCTCGCCAACAAGGTGGCCGGAATCATCAAGGAACATCACGTCGACATCATCCATGCGCATTATGCGATTCCCCACGCGATCATCGCCATGTTGGCGCGGCAGGTGGCCGGTTCGGCAAGGACGCGCATCGTAACGACGCTTCATGGCACGGACATCACGTTGGTCGGAAGCCACGCGGAATTCTTCGACCTCACCCGCCATGCCATGGAGGAGTCCGATGGGCTGACGGCGGTCTCGCGCTGGCTGCGCGAGCAGACCATGCAGCGCTTCGCGCTCCCGCGTCCGCCCGAGGTGATCTACAACTTCGTGGACACCACCCGTTTTCATCCGCAGGGCCGCGCAAGCTACCCGGCCGCGGGGGAACCGTTCCACATCGTGCACGCCAGCAATCTCCGGCCGGTCAAACGCATCACCGATGTCATCCGCGTCTTCGCCGAGGTGCAGAAACACCTGCCGGCGCACTTGACCGTGCTGGGCGAGGGGCCGGAGAAGGGCCTGGCCGAGGAACTCGCGGCGGAGCTGGGTTTGGAGCGCAAGGTCCGCTTCACGAGCACGGCGGACAGCATGCCGGCCGCGATGAAGTCGGCGCACTTGAAACTTCTCTTGAGCGACTACGAATCCTTCGGGCTCGCCGCTCTGGAAGCCATGGCCTGCGGCACGCCCGTGGCGGCGAGCGCGAGCGGAGGCCTGCCCGAGGTGATCACGCACGGCGAGACCGGCTTGCTCTGCCCGGTCGGTGATGTCGCCTGCATCTCCGGACAGGTCATCGGACTCTTGGGGGACCGCGCGCGCTGGGAGGCCATGAGCCGAAGCGCGGCCGCCGAGGCCTCGCGGCGCTTCCGCCTGGAGGCGATCCTCCCGCATTACGAAGAGCTGTACCAACGGCTTCTGGACGGAAGGGACCGCCGATGATCTTCGAACAGATCCGGGTTGGAGGAGATCGCAACTTCGCCTACCTGATCGCCGATGAAGGGGCGCGCCTCGCGGCGGTCGTCGATCCGGCCTATCGGCCCGAGCTTCTGCTCGACCGCGCCGGCGAACTCGGCCTGGAGATCCGGTATCTGATCAACACGCATGGGCACGCTGATCACGCCGGAGGCAATCCGACGATCCTGGCGCGCACAAAGGCGCTGCTGTTGGGAGGCGGCCCGAGCGGAGTGCCCGATCGCCACGCCGTCGCCCTGGGTCGCATCACGCTGACACTGATTCACACGCCCGGGCACAGCGACGACAGCATCTGCGTGCTGGTCGCCGAGCCGGGCTCACCGGGCAAGCTCATCACCGGCGACACGCTCTTCGTCGGCAAGGTCGGGGGAACCGATTACGAGGCTGGCGCGCGCGGGGAGTATGACTCGCTCCACCGCAAACTCATGGCGCTTCCCGACGACACCGAAGTCTGGCCGGGCCACGATGTCGGCACGGCTCCGCACTCGACGATCGGCCACGAGCGGCGTACGAATCCGTTCCTGCTTCGGAACACCTTCGAGGAGTTCATCGACCTGAAGCGCGATTGGCTGGAGTACAAGAGAGCGCACGGGATTGCCTAGACCCCCGACCTGGAGCATGCCATGCCTCATGAGATCTCCCTGGATGAACGGAATGCCGTCGTGCGCGTGCGTGTGAGCGGTGCGGCCACGCACGAGGAACACTTGGCCGCCAGGCTCGAGGCGGCTGGGCTCTGCCGGGCCAAGGGGTGGCCCCGGATGCTGGTCGATCTCCGAGACCTGAAGACGGCGGAAACGGTCACCACCGTGAGCTGCTTCGAGTTCGGATCCTCCTACCGCACCGCGGACCTCCCCGATGCCTGCCGCATCGCCCATATTCTGCCCCAAGCGGCCCGGGCACGTAGGGACGTGGAATTCGTAGCCACGGTGGGCCTGAATCGCGGCATCCTGCTGCGCAACTTCACGGACAGCGATGAAGCGATGCGCTGGCTGGTCCAACCGCCCGGCGCGTCGTCGGAGGCGGTCTCCTGATCATTTCGATTTCCCGGGCCCTACCGGCGCCGCAAGAACGCCCGCAGCCGATTCCACGCCCTGGCCGGCCAGCGCCCCTGCACCGCCGCCCGCTTCGTGATCCGGCGCATTCGCGCGATACGCACGCGGTTCGATTGATCCGTCGAGGGATGATCGAGCGCCTCGGTGTAGGCATCCAGCGCCGACCGGAACGCGCGCAGGTGCGCGGCGGGCATCGTGAGGTCGCCCGGACCGGGGCCGACTTTGCTTAGCAGCAGCCGATCCAGCCGGTCCTCGAGATCCCCGATGATCTCGGATCCGCGCTGATCGTAGACACGCCGGCTGACATACGCGAGCGCCTCGCGCGCGAGTTCCTGGTCTTCGCGGTCCAAGCGGATTTGCGCGGTCATGCTACCCGGCCGAGCCGACCCTCCGGTTGAGGATTTTGCGCAAGGCGCCGATGGCGTAGTCGATGTCCTCCCCGGACACATCCAAGTGCGTGACCGCACGCACGCGCTGGGGCGCGACGGGCAGCATCCAGACCTGCTCCTCGCGCAACGCGCGGCAGATCTCAGCGGCTGATGTGGGAGGCGCGACCTCGAAATAGACGATGTTGGTCTCGACGGCCGCCGGATCGATCGTGATCCCCGGCAGCTCCGCCAACGCGTGCCCCAAGCGCTTCGCATTGGCGTGATCCTCGGCCAGTCGTTCGATGTTGTGCTCCAGGGCGTAGAGCGCCCCAGCGGCGATGATGCCCGCCTGACGCATGCCGCCGCCGAACATCTTGCGGAAACGGTGCGCCCGCTTGATGTGTTCGCGCGAGCCGGCGATCGCTGAGCCCACGGGCGCTCCCAGGCCTTTGGAGAAACAGATGCCGACGGTGTCGAAATGCCGGGCGAATTCACGGGGGGCCACGCCGCTCGCTATCGAGGCATTCATCAAGCGCGCTCCATCGAGATGCATGGACAGCCCCGCTTCCCCGGCGACGCGACCGATCTCCGCGATCCGGGCAAGCGGCCAGATGGTGCCGCCGCCGCGATTGTGCGTGTTCTCGATCACGACCAGCCGTGTGCGCGGCATGTGCGCGTCGTCCGCCCTGACGGCCGCACGCACGGCCTCCGCGTCGAACAGGCCCCGTTCGCCGTCGAGCAGGCGCAGGGAACACCCCGAAAGCGCGGCTGGGCCGCCCCCTTCGTAGAGATAGATGTGGCTGTCGCGATGGGCGACGATCTCCTCCCCCGGCTCGGTGAGGGCGCGAATGGCGACCTCGTTGGCCATCGTGCCGGAAGCCACGTACAGCGCCACCTCCTTGCCCAGCAGATCGGCCACCCGCTCCTGCAGTCGATTCACCGTCGGGTCATCCCCGAAGACGTCGTCCCCGACGGGCGCCTCGGACATGGCGCGACGCATCTCGGGCGACGGCC
Organism: Candidatus Eiseniibacteriota bacterium; assembly: GCA_043806645.1. GTDB lineage: Bacteria > Eisenbacteria > RBG-16-71-46 > CAIMUX01 > WJJG01 > JAZDGX01. Next base: position 48,402 of record JAZDGX010000197.1, read on the forward strand.
GCGTCACGGTATCGCTGCGCAGATCGACCGGCAGATGCGCGTTCATTGTCGATCGACTCCTTCCTGAATGACCCGGCCCCCGAGGAACGAGGTCGCCATGGGCGCCCTCACCGAGGCGGATGTGGACTTCGTGCGTGAAGGGCCTCTTCCCCGCGGTCCGCCCGCATTGTAGGCCGCGGCGGCATGCACCTGCAATCTTCGTGCGCAACGTCGCTGGGGTGGATGCGCCGGAGGGGGGAGGAAATCGAAGGTTGGAACCTGGGCACCGATTCCGTATAGACTATTCCGTCCCAAGGAAAGGAGCGATGTCCATGATGAAACGGGTCGGGCCGGAGCACGATGGGCCAACCGCGGCACGGCGCGCGGCCGCGGCGCACAGGATGGTTTCGTCGAATGCCGGGCGTCAGGTGAGCCCCCCGAGGCTACTGCTTCGGCCGGCCCTGACGCTCGTGAGTTCGATTCTGCCGGCCACGACGCTCCTGAGTTCGCTGCTCCTGGCCCTGATGTTCCTTGGTTCGCCGCTGCCGGCCTGGATGCCCGGACAAGCCGCGGCACATGCTTCGGTGCCCGGACAGGGCGCGGATGCGCAGGATCCGGCCGGCGGCGAGTTGCCCACGGAGTTTCCCCGGCCGGCGCTGCGAGCGTACCTCTCGCATGCAGCCCTGCCCCAAGGCGGCGCGGGCAGGCTTCTGATCACTCTCGAGATCGCGACCGATTTCCATATTCAGATCAACGACTTCCTGGAGGTCCTGCCCGCTCAGGGAGCGCCCGTTGTGATCGGCCCGTGGACCGCTGATCCGATTGCCACCCACGGCGAAGAACGGGTGCTCAAGGGACGCACGACGCTCGAGATGCCCGTGACGGTCGCGGCGGATGCCCCGGTGGGCGCGTTCGCGCTGTCGCTGACACTGGGGTTTCAAGGTTGCGCCGAAGAACCGGTCTTCGCCTGCTTCCCGCCGGATGAAGCGCACCTGTCCGTACCGCTCGAGATCCTCCCCGCGGGAACACCGGGACGGCCGGCCAACGAGGAGTTCTTCCCGGCGGATGCTGCCAGTCCCGCCACGGAAGGACCCGCCGCGGAAGCACCCGCCACGGAAACACCCGTCACGGAAGCATTCACCACGGAAGCCCCCACCACGGAGGCATCCGCCGCAGGGACACCCGCCGGCCAAGCCGAACCGCGCGATCTCGCCTCGCGTTTGGAAGGCGCTCTTTCCGGCGGCTCGTTCATCGCCTTCCTGCTCGTCTTCCTCGGCGGGATCCTCACGAGCTTCACTCCCTGCGTCTATCCGATGATCCCGCTCACGATCAGCTATGTGGGGGGCCGCGCGAAAAGTCGCGGCCATGGCTTCTTCCTGTCGCTCTTCTTCGTCCTGGGCATAGCGATCATGTATTCGGCGCTCGGCGTCCTGGCCGCATCCACCGGTTCGGTGTTCGGAAGCGCCATGCAGAGCCCCGTCGTGCTCGCGGTCGTGGCGGTGGTCTTCGCCGTCATGGGGGCCAGCATGCTCGGGGCCTTCAGCCTCGCTCTGCCTTCCGGCCTGCAGGGCCGGATGACTGAAGGGGCCCAACGGGGGGGCGTGTTCGGCGCGGTTCTGATGGGAATGGTCACCGGTCTGGTCGCGTCGCCCTGTGTCGGCCCCGTGCTGGTCGTCCTGCTGACCTTCGTCGCCCAAACGGGCAATGTCCTTTTCGGCTTCTGGCTGCTCTTCACTTTCGCCTGCGGGCTCGGCCTTCTTTTCCTCGTGCTCGGCACCTTCGCCGGCGCGATCAGCGCCCTGCCGGGCGCGGGCAGTTGGATGGATACGGTCAAGCATCTCTTCGGCGTCGTTCTGCTCGGAATGGCGATCTACTACGTGCGCTCGCTCATCGGTCCCCAGGCGACGGCGTTGATCGCGGGCGCCTATCTGTCGATCATCGGCGTCTTCACGGGAGCCTTCACGCCGCTGCCGCCCGCGCCGCGCAAGAAGGAGCTCTTGCGAAAGTCCGTGGGCCTGCTGCTCTTCCTGGCCGGCACGGCGATCTTCCTCGCATGGTTGATCGCACTCACCGGCGCCCCGGGACTCGTGCGCAACGGTGGCATGCCCGCGACCACGAGCCGGGTCGCAGGATCGAGCATCCCCTGGAGGGTGAACGACGAAGCCGCGCTGGGCGAAGCGCGGTCCGGGGGACGGCCGGTCATCCAGGATTTCTACGCGGACTGGTGCGCGGCGTGTGTCGAACTCGATGAAAAGACCTGGATCGATCCGGCGGTCGTCGCGGAGGCCTCGCGCTTCGTGCCGATCAAGATGGACTTCACGCGCAAAGACGAGTTCTCCAGGGCGGGCACCGAGCGCTACGCCATTCGGGGCATGCCGACCGTCATCCTCTACGACAGTGCCGGGAATGAGGCCCGGCGGTTCTTTGGATTCAAGGGACCCAGAGACGTGCTGGCCATCCTCCAAGCCGTGCGCTGACACGATTCGCGAGCTGATCATCGTGGCGGAGGCGGGCGGAGACGGGCGGCGCGGGCCGGCGCCGGCCGGCGGGACCCTGCTCCAGCTGCATGTCCTGCTTCGCATTAGCGGCACGCTCTCCTGCAGTCCGAACGCAATCAGCGCTATACGACGGCCGGCCTCCTGCCGATAGAAAAACCGTAGGGGGAAGACTCGCCTCGCCGGGCAGAGACAACCCCAACGGATCGCGGAAGATACATCCTGGAGGGACGGCATGCGCAACGCGGCGCGCGATGGAAGGGACCTCGACCCGAATCCGGATCCCCTGTACGCACCGGCCGACGGCTCGGACATCCTTCCCCGCGGAGGCGACCGGCGTGGCCGGCCCACCCCGATGCTCTCGCGCTACACGATACTCGGCCGCAGGAAAGGCAATCGCCGCACCACCGATCCGCAGGCCTGCTACTACGTCGACCGCAGTTCGGGCATCTTCCAGGTCGCCATCCTGGCCATGCTGGCTTTCATCGTGGCGGACACGACATCCACCCTCTTCATCCTGAGCCGGGGCGGGAGCGAGGCCAATCCCCTCATGCGCTGGCTCCTCGACATGGGGACGAACTGGTTCGTCAGCATCAAGGTCGGCTCGGGCCTGCTGGGGTTCGTGATTCTCGCGGTGCACTGCAAATTCGCGACGGCGCGCTGGTTGGTGCTCGTGCTGGTCGCCGTCTATCTCGTGCTCGCGCTCTACCATGTCTATCTGCTCGTGAATATGCTGGTCTAGCGGGCGCGCCCGGCATGCTATCATCCCCCGCATGTCTTTCGGCTTGGGCAACATCCTTCGCGGCACGCGCAATGGGCTGATCGCGGGGCTCGCGGTCGGTTTCTTTCATTTCGTGATCCTCGCCACCGGCGGCATGCACGGGATGTCCGGCCTGGGTCTGATCCTCGCCTCCGGAGCCCGCTACGCGGGGATTTTCTCGCTGGCCGCGGGCGCATTCGGATTCGGACTGACACTGGTGACGGGGCTGCTCCCGAGATGGTTGATCCCATCCGGAACGTTCCTCGTCGCTCCGGGCGTGGTGCTCGCCTATCTCTATCCCTGGATTCTCGCCGCCGGCAAGGAAGGCTGGGGCATGAACCCCGGACCCGCCGGCAAGGCGCTGGGCGGCTTGGTCTTTCTCGCGGCGGGCCTGCTCGTGATCGGCATTCCGGCCCGGCTCTTCACGCGGCGCCGGGCCAGGCCGCGCGACGGCTCGCGCGATGAGGATCACGCGACCGGATCCGTGGGGCCGCTCGGCGTTGTGGTTCTCCCGCTCGTCGCGCTCGGCCTCTACCTGCTTCCCGGTCTGTCCGGCCGGTCCTTCTCGCCGGTCGATCCCCTGGTGCTCTCGGGGCAGCGGCTCGAACCGCTTCAACCACGCGCAACCGAGACGTTCTCGAACGGGCGATGGAACGTGCTGCTCATCACCGTCGCGGGAATGCGTGCGGATCATCTCGGATGCTATGGCTACACGCGCGACGCGACTCCCACGATCGATGGGCTCGCCGGCCAAGGCATGCGCTTCGATCGGGCCTACTGCCAGCAGCCCGCCGCGGGACCGAGCGTCGCGACCGTTCTTACCGGGCTCTATCCGCAGCAGCATGGCGTGCGGCGCTCCCGTGGTGTGCTCGACGAACGCTTCCGCACGATGGCGGAGTACTTCTCCGACGCCGGCTGGCGCACGGGGGGCATGACCGCCAACGGCAACCTGTGTCCGGAACTCGGCTTCGGGCAGGGCTTCGAAGACTATTCCTGCGAGAACGTCCGCGCCGACGGAACGACGGACCGGGCCATCGAATGGCTGAGCGTCAACGGCCTGAGCGCCCGGCCGTGGTTTCTTTGGATCGACTTCTCGGACCCCCTCGCCCCATATGCCCCCCCACCCCCTTTCGATGCGATCTTCGTGGCCGACGGAGCGGGAAGCGGAAGCCACCAGCGCTCGGTTGATCTCTACGATGGGGAAATTCGCTTTGTCGACACGCACATCGGACGGCTTCTCGACTGGATGCACGAAACCGACCTCTCGGGGCGAACGCTCATCATCCTCGCGGGCAGCCATGGAGAGAGTCTCGGTGAGCACGGCATCTACTACGGCCACGGTTCCGATGTCTACGAACCCGCGGTCCGCGTGCCATTGGTCTTCCATGCCCCGGCCATCATCCCGACCGGAGCTTCCCCGGCCCTCGTTGGATTGGTCGATCTGCTTCCCACCATCCTGGGTGCCGCTTCACTTGCCGCGCCGCAGGCCGTCGCCGGCCGCAGCACGCTATCCAATGTTCTCGGCATGACCGACTTCGGCCCGCGGGAGTTCGTCGTCCTGTCCGCGGGCAGCCGCGATTCCCGCCACGGCGCCGGGCCGATCCTTGCCTTGCTGCACGGCGAGGCGAAATACGTGCAGCGGATCACGAGGTGGGGGATTCTGCCGCGCGGGCCCCGAGATCTGTGGCGATCGTATTTCGGATATTTCGCGCGCACGCTGGGGGACGATGAGTACTACAACCTTTCCATCGATCCCCGCGAACGGCTCAACTTGATCCGCTCGCGCCGTGGGGCGGCGCGTCTCGACCGGCGCGTGCTCGAGTCGTTCCTCGATCAACTGGGAAGAGAAACCGAGGGCCGGATCGCCCGGCCCTTGGACCTGTCGCCCGATGCGCGCCAGTCGCTGCGCGATCTGGGGTATTTGCGCTGATCCGCGCGATCACTGCCCGAACAGCGCCTTCACCTGACCCCAACTTGTCTCCCCAGCGGCCACCGGCGGGAGAAAGTCCACGACGCGGATTTGATCCACCCACAGGCGAGCTTCGGGGATGCCCCCGGTCCAGGTGGCCAGCTGGACAACCCCGATTCCGGCCGCCGCCAGGGAGAAATCCCGATCCGTGAAGGCGACGGCTCCATCCAACCAGAGCGAGTATGTCCCGGCCGTCATGTCATAGCCGATCAGGATGGGAAAGGGACGCCCCGCCGCGTACGGAAAGTTCCCCCCGAATCCGACCGCATCGTTGACCCGGATGAGTCCATCGTCCTGGAACTGAAGGATGAGGTAGTCGTGCATGGAGTCCGGCGTGCGCACCCAAAGCGTGTAGCTCCGGCCCTCTGCGATCTCATCGAACCAGAGATCCACGATCACCGCTACGACCCCGTCGGTGATCGGCGCGCCGACGAGGCTGAACGCGATCGTCCCTCCTTCGTCCGGGCTTGTGTTGGAGATCTCGAGACACGGCGTGGTGAAAGGGGTCGCCCGGACGATTGCGGCAATGTGGTCGTGCTTCCAGTCCGGCTCTCCGTACGCCGGACCATTGGTGCCGATCGGTTCATCGATCGTCTTGTCGTTGAAGGTAGCGGAGAGGTACTCCGATGTGGCGGAGGGAAGGGTCTGCTCGGCCCGGACGGGCGGAAACGGCCCTGCGACGAGAAGAACCATCCCCGCGAGCCATGCGAAACAGGATTTTGTCATGCCCCCCCCGTGGCAGCGTCCGGTCTGGGTTCACGCCCTGCCGGCAGCGCTCGGCCTGGTTTTGATTCAGCCCAGAAGCTCAGCCCCTCTTCAGCACAAACGCCGACACCGTCTTGTCGTTGCCGCCCATGCTGATCACCAGTCCATACGGACGCTGCCCCCCGACCGCGACCTGGAAATCTCCCGCCCGTTCGGTCAGGTGCCGCCAGTTGTCGACGGTCTGGCGCACGCCGGTGCCGCCCGTGTAGTGACCGTAGCCGATCAGGCCCCCGGAAAGGTTCATCGGCAGCACCCCGTCGGGGCGCGTCGCGCCGGAGGTGATGAACTCGTAGCCTTCCCCGTGTTTGCAGATGCCCGTCGCCTCGGCCATCAGGATTCCCGTAATCGAGAAACAGTCGTGCACCTCGGCGAAAGCGAGATCGCCCGCCTTGACGCCCGCCATGGCGTAGGCCTTCTCCACCGCCGCGCGACTTGTCGCGAGCGTCGTCGGGTCCGCGGGCAACTCGGTGAGATTGGCGACCGAGGTGCCCCAGCCGACGATTTCGGCCGCGTCGTTGCGGTCGATGCCGGCCTTCTTCAGGCCCTCCTCGGACATCACCAGCACGCCGGCCGCCCCATCGGAGACTTTCGAGCAGTCGAAG
>JAZDGX010000198.1:0-6899 GCA_043806645.1 Candidatus Eiseniibacteriota bacterium
CCCAATTGGAGCGGCCTGTCGAACGTGCCGGGCGGGACGACCTCGCCGGTGCCCGACACGACACCTCCGGCGGCGGTGACGACGTTGTCGACCTGTTCGCCGGCGCAGACCTCGGTGACGCTGGACTGGACCGCCGTCGGGGACGACGGGACGACGGGAACGGCCAGCGCCTACGACATCCGCTATTCGACCTCGCCGATCACGGCGGCGGATTTCGGCGCTGCGACTCCAGCGACCGGGGAGCCTGCGCCGAAGGCGGCGGGGCAGGCGGAAACCTTTGCGCTGACCGGACTCACGGCGGGGACGACCTATTACTTCGCGATGAAGGTCCGAGATGAAGTCTACAACTGGAGCGATTTGTCGAACGGACCCATCTGTCAAACGGAGCCCCTGCCGGACACCACGCCGCCCGCGGCCGTCATCAGTCTGGCTGCCGCTGCCACGACGCAGACCTCGGTGACCTTGAGCTGGACCGCGGTCGGCGACGACGGCATGAGCGGCACCGCGGCCCAATACGACCTGCGGTATTCGCGCACGCGGATCCGGGACGGCAACTGGGCGTGGGCGACGCAGGCGACCGGAGAACCGATCCCCTGTTCGCCTGGGCACCGCGAGGGTCTCGTGGTCACCGGGCTGACGCCGGGACAGCGGTACTACTTCGCCCTGAAGGTCGCCGACGAGGTGCCCAACTGGGGCGCGATGTCCAAGGCGATCAGAGCGACCACGCTCACCGCGGGCAGCGGTTTCGGGATTGCCGGCGAGATCGTCGATGAGAGCTTCGAAACGTCGGATTGGGCGGCGGGATGGGTGGGGGGCGAGACTCCTCCGGGAGATCTGTCCGCCATTCTGGAAGCGGGCGGCGCCGGGCCCTTTGCGCAAGTCAGCTACGATCCCGAGCCCGGTGCCGGTGCCGTCGCAGTCTATCTCTATCAACCGATCAGTTGGAATCCGGATGACCAGGGAGAGGTCCGGTCGCTCGACGTGGGACTGGACTACCGGTCCCTGAATGGCGCGCCGGCCTGGATCGGCGTCGTCGTTCAGCAGGGGGCGACGGGTGAGTATTTCGCCTGGGTGGCCGCGGAGAGCGTCGCAGTTTCGGAATGGACCCCGTACGAGGGTTTCGACCTGACAGCGGAGAGCTTCGTGTCCATCTCCGCGGAGGGGGGCCATCACCCCGACTTCGGTGCGGGTGCCGGCGAGATCCGCTTTGGCTTCGTCATCGGGCCCTCTGCAGAGGGGTCAGGCCCGATCCAAGGGGGCGTGGACAACTGGTGGGTCGCGATCCACGCGGAAAAACCGCCGGAGGCCGACAGTCCCGCCAGCCCCGTGGCCCGGCTCCTGCTTCGGGAGAGCCATCCCAATCCCTTCAGCATCGATACCCGCATCGAGTATGTCCTGCCCGAGGAGGGACGCGTGTCGCTCAGGCTCTTCGACACTGCCGGCCGTCTGGTCAGGACCTTGGTGGACGGGAACAGGCCGGCGGGGGAACACGTGACCCTCTGGGACGGCAGGGACGACCGCGGATGGCGCGTGGGTTCGGGCGTCTACTACTGCATTCTCGACGCGCGGGGACGCGTGGAGCGCAACAAGGTTTGCGTGATCGAATAGCCGGCCTTGTCGACTACGATTGAGAATCGGCCGGGCCTTCGGGGTCCGGCCGATTTCCTTTTCGGTAGGGATAGTAGTACTTGTCGTCCGTGTATTCGGGCATGAGCTCTCTCAGATTTCCGACCACGAGTCCGAGGATTCTCGCCTCCATACCGACGCAGAACTCGCGCGCGCGGCGCAGCTGCGCCTTGGTCGTCTTTCCCGCCATGGCGACGAGGACCACGCCATCCGCCAGAGGCATCAGCATCGAGGCGTCGGCGACCGGCATGAGCGCTGGGACGTCGAGAAGAATGAGGTCGTAACTCTCCCGCAGCGTGGTGAAGATGTCGGCGAATCGCTGGGTCTTCAGCAGCAGGTGCGGGTCCTCTTGATCGGTGGGCAGGATCAGATCCAGGCTGGGAAGATCCGTCTTCAGGATCGCGGACTTCAAGGGGCATGTCCCGCCCAGGACCTCTGCGAGCCCATGAGAGACGTCCACCTGGAAGTGCGCATTCAGGCTGGGTTCACGGAAATCGAGGTCCACCGCCAGAATCCGGCGGTTGGGATAGAGCCCCAGCGCCGTGGCCAGATAGGCCACGGTCGTGCTCTTCCCATCCCCCCGCGCCGCGCTCGTGAACAGAATGACCCGCTGGCCTTCCTTGCGGATCTGACGCCACAGCCGGGCCTCGAGCTTGTGGATCTCGGTGGCGAGGACCCAATCCTGACTGAGCCGGTCAGCGGTTTTCATGCACGTCCATCCCCGGTTCGACGATCTGGACGGGAATCCCCGCGGAGGTCAGCTTGGGGAGCATCTGTTTGCGGGCCAGGAGGACTCCTCCGGTCAAGAACATGAAGGCGGCGACGATGATGAGAAGCCAATGGCGCTGCAGTCGCCCTTGCGGTTGCTGGAGGCGCCGGGAGAGAAGCGGAGTGACTCCCAGAATCGGTTCGGGACAGATTCTTCCGAAATCTTCGAGCGTGCGCGCGATCGGATCCATGACCTCCAAAGCGAATGCGAAGCCCGCGCCGAGCAAGGCTCCCAGCAGGATGGAAGCGATGAGGATCTTGGGGCGGTTGGGCCGAACCGGGGCCATGGGCAGGCCCGGAGGGTCGAGAACCGTGATCCGCACGCCCAATTCCGCCGTCTCGATGGAACGGCGCACATCGGTGCCCACGATGTAATCTTCGACCTTCTCGCGCAGCCTGCGGTTGCGTTCGACTTCGCTCTGGCGGCGGGAAAGCTCGATCTCCCCGCCGGGGGTCGATTCGGCGCTTCGCCTGAACTTGGCAATCGCATCGGTCAGTTCCAGGGCCACGGCCTGCTGCGCCCCGGCGTCGATGTTCGAAAAGAGATAGCCCGCCAACAGCCCCATGGTCGCGGGAGTTGCCCGGGGATACAGGGAGGCCGCGACGGCCTCGGCAGACTCGAGAAGATCGCGGCGCAGCGCCCGATAGGTGTCCGCCGGCGGCCAGTTGGCCGCGTCGACTGCAGCGCCCCGCGCGATATGATTGCTCGCCTCGCTCCACAAGGTCGCCACCAGCCGGGTCTGCAACTCCCCGGCGCGCGGGTCCGCGGTCAACGCGGCGCGGTCCGTGGCCCGGCCATGCTTGTCCAGCGAGTCCTCGTATGCCCGGGCGCGGATACGCGCCTGGGAGGCCTCGTTTTCGATGCGCCGCAGCAGGGCCTCCGCGCTGGAGAGGTTTTCATTGCGCACAATCGTCTGGGTCAGGCCGCGGCCGATGATCCCCCGCCGGGCGAGCTGCAAGGCTTCCTCGGAGTTGCGCAGCCGCTCGTCATAGCGGCCCAGCAGGTCCTGGGCGAAGGTCTCGGCGTTCTGGATGCTCTCGAACGCCTGCTGCTCGGTGATATCCACGAAGAGCTCGCCGGTCCACCAGGCGAGAAGCTGGGCATTGCTGCCGCTGGGGGCCGACACGATGATCTGGTAGATGCCCGGCCCCTTGGTGTCGAACGAAATCCGGGACTGGAGATCTTCGACCAGAATCCGGATCGCCATGTCGTCGAGGCTGATCGCGGAACTCCCCGCGAGGCGCTCCTGCGCCATCGACCGAACCAACGGATCCTCGTTCATCTTCAGCATGCGGACCAGTCGTTCGAGGAACGCGCGGCTGAGAATCTGTCCTGACAGTCTGGCCATGCGCTCTTCGTCGACGCGGTATCCCGTGGGAGGCTGCATGATGCCACCGGTGAGATCCACGACATCCCGGGAGACGAGTCCCGGATCCTCGACCGCCAGCGTCATCTTCGCTTCGTACTCGTTGGGGATGAACGACAAGGCGATGAGTGTGGCGCAGAGCGCAATGACAGGGCACAGGGCGATGATCCCCTTGTGCCTCCAGATCATGCGCGCGTAGTGCTTGAGATCGACGGTCGTATCCTGAGAGGACATCGTGCCTTTCTCGCGGAGAATCTGCCGCGGCCCCGCCTGGAGGCGGGACCTGCCCCTGGCGTCACCGGAAAGCCGACTGTGCGCGGGTCCGCATCGGAGAAGAATTTCCCCGCGGCGGAAAGCGCCCCGCGGAGAGTTTCCCCGACTCCTCCCGGGAGATCAATCGCAATCACCACGGGCTCGACAGCAGTTCCGTCCGTCCGCCCGCCTGTCTAGTGGGCCCCCCTGCGCGCGACCACGACCTGGATGGTCTTCAGCAGGATCTTGACGTCCATCAGCCAGCACTGGTGGCGGGCGTAGAAGAGGTCGTACTTCACCTTCTTGCGGACATCGCTCACGTCGGAATCGTATTCCCGCTCCACTTGCGCCAACCCCGTGATGCCGGGGGGGATTGTGAGGCGCTGCAGATACTCGGGGATGTCCCGCGATAGCTGCTCGACGAAATGCGGCCGCTCGGGTCGGGGACCGATCAATCTCATCTGCCCACCGACGACGTTGAAGAGCTGGGGCAGTTCATCCAAGCGCAGGCCGCGCAGGACGCGTCCGATCCGCGTGATGCGCGGATCGTTCTCGGAAGCCCATACCGGCCCCGTCTGCCGCTCCGCATCGGGAATCATGGTCCTGAACTTGTAGATCATGAACGTCTGCCCGTATCCGGTCCTCTTCCGGCGATCCTGCGGCAGGCCCGCTCTCGCGGCATCCGCCCGCCCGCGGCGGCGGTTCAGACCGACGCGCTCCTGGCGGAAGAAGACAGGCCCACGGGGCGATTCCAGTTTGATGGCCGTCGAAATCAGGAGCAGGAGCGGAGAGACGCCGATGAGTCCGACCGCCGCGACGGACCGTTCGAAGATCCCGACGCTCGGTGCGCGCCTGGCCCTGGTCAGGGGCCGTGCCACCGGGGCGGACACGGGTCGCGAGGGGACCATCCATTCTGCGGTCGAGCCTGCGTGAATGGAGGCGAAGCGGGCGGTTGTTCTCGTGCCTGGTGTTGTGCTCATGTCCTTCTTCCACCGTCGCTCGGTTCGGGAGTCTTGCGGTCATCCTCCCGCCGATGTGCCTGCAAACTCACTCGTCCTGTCACCGCCATGCGGGATCCCGGGCCCCAGCTCCGTCCCGTCATGGCTTGCTCCACCTGGCGCAAATCAGAACACCGTCGGGCCGGGGCAGGGCCGACCAGGAAAGGGCCGACGAGTGGGCCTCCTGCCCCAGACCAAAGGCATCCCAGATGCTCCACAGGTAGGTTCCGGCAGTCGCTCCGGCAAAGACCCAGCGGAGAACATCGCGGCGGTCGCCCCGGTCCGTTGCCTCGGCGAGGTCTGCGCGTGCCGCATCCAATGCCGCATCGTCGCCGGCCGCATCGAATCGGCTCTGGGCATGGGCCTGATCGCGCCGCGCTTCCAGGAAAGCGTCCTGGTACGCGATGGTGGCGGCTGCGAATGTGGCCGCGGCCGTGAAGAAGATGCTGGCCCGTCCGGGATGACCCATATAGCGCTGTCCGCCGCCGGGGATCACCAGGCTGCGCAGGGCGGCCTTGAATCCCCCCGCCCTGGGCAGGACCGCCCGATAGTGCCCGGGACTTGGGGAAGAGAGCTCCGGCCCCGGCGTGAGGACCGCGGTCTCGATGGCTGCCCCCATCCATGTGGCGGCCAGGTAGGCGGTCCAGAGATTGCGCACCTCCATGCGATCCGCTTTTTCGTCTCCGGCGCGAAGAAGGTCCGCTCTGGCCAGGGCCCTTTCTTCGTCGGTCTCGGCCCGTCGGACGGCTGCCGCCGCCTGCTCCTCCTCGTTCCCGGCCTCCTTGATCGCGATCTGTGAAGCGACCAGCATGCCTGCCGAGGCGAAACCGGCGCCCATCAGGGCCCATCCGCGCCGTTCTCCGCGTTCGAGATGAACGAACCCGGGCGGAAGCAGGAATGCCACCGGCCCCGCCCACGAGCGGCCGAGCAGGCCCTCGCGCGTGCGCACCAGCCGTCCTCGGATGGCAGGCAGGCCTGGGCCCTCGGCGATCATCTCGTACTGCCCGAGCGGCAGTTCGGCCAGTGGGAGGGCGCCGAAGCCGGAAACAGAAAGCGGCCCGCGAAGCGAGAGATACGCCCCGGGCGGATCCGCTTCCAACGCGGCCGGCTCGGTTGCCCCGGCCGGAAGCGCGAAGCACGCCAGCATGACCCACAGCGCAGCCTGGAGACTCGTCCTTGTCCTCACTCTTGCCGCTCCCCACGGGGCTTGTAGACCCGCGAATGGATGTGGATCTCAGCGGGAGGCGATTCGGCGATCCGAGTGCGGGGCGCCAGCAGCCTCCTGGTTTTCCGGGTTCCCCGCGGCCTCGTGCCCTCCGGGGGGGCCTTCCGCGCCGGGGCCGGTGAATCCGGACTTGGTTGGGCTACTCCATCCATGGCTAGCCCCGCCAGGGCCATACGGAACGTGGTGCCTGCCCCCATGCGGCTCTCGACACCGATCTCACCTCCATGAGCACGGACAATCGACCGGCACTGCCATAGACCCAATCCGAGCCCCGTCCTCTTGGTCGTCGCAAACGGTCGAAACAGGCGCTCTTTGAGAAAACCCTCGGGGATTCCGCTCCCCGTGTCCGTGACCTCGATCTGAACCCTGGGCGACCCGGTTGCCATCAGGTCCTTCGTGCTGACGGAGAGGCGCCCCGTTCCCTCCATGGCCTCGATTGCGTTCGCGAGGAGATGGTCCAACGCCTGCCGGAACAGGGCCCGGTCGACTCGGATAGCCTGGCGAGCGTCCAACCGCAGGTCTATTTCGATCGAAGCGGTTCCTCTGATTTGAAATCTCGACAGACTCTCACGCACGATCTCGTTGGGAGACGCCACGCTCATGGCGAGAGGAGAGTGGTTCCGCAATGCGGCGAAGGTCCGCCCCCATCCCTCCAGACGCACA
>JAZDGX010000199.1:0-12140 GCA_043806645.1 Candidatus Eiseniibacteriota bacterium
GTCGAGGAAGCGTTCCAGGCGCGCAGCCTCCCGACTCCAAAGTCGGGAGGCGCGGAGCGCATCCAACGTGGGAAAGCGGCACATCCCGGCTGCAAGTCGTCGCGCCCAACGCACGCGCTCCGCGGACCAGAGCCAGCGATCGAGCCGGTTGCCGGCGATCGTCCTCGGGACCGCACGGCTCCCGAAGCGGCTCACGGCTCCTCTGGCGCGCCGGAAACGGCGCGGGGGGAAAACTCGGCGCCCCGCTTGCCTGCCAAGCCATGCTCGCGGGCGATGTCGATCAGACGGCCGCGAAAGGCGATCAGCCGTTCGCCTTCGCGCGCGGAGACCAGCAGGGCATGCGGAAACCGGGCGCGCAGGACGGTCTGCTCGGTCTCATTCAGCAAATCGACCTTGTTAAGGGCGATCAGGCTCGGGATCCGACGTCCGCCGAGAAGCTCCTCAAGCACCGTGTCGACGGCGGCCATCTGCGCGGGAAACTCGGGCTGCGCGGCATCGACCACATGGATGAGCAGATCGGCTTCGCGCACCTCCCTGAGCGTCGCCCGAAAGGAGGCCACCAGATGGTGGGGCAGCTTGCGAATGAACCCCACGGTATCGGAGAGGAGCATCACATCTCCGGCCGGCGTCACGAGACGCCGCGTCGTGGTATCGAGGGTCGCGAAAAGCTTATCCTCCTCCACCACGCCGGCATGGGTCAGGGCATTGAATAGGGTCGACTTGCCCGCGTTCGTGTATCCGACGAGGGCGATGCGGAACATGTCGCGCCGCCGCCGTTGCTGCACCTCTCGTTCACGCTCGATGCCGGCCAGCCGCTCCTTCAACATGCTGATGCGCTGGCGCACTCTCCGGCGATCCACTTCGAGCTGCGTTTCCCCGGGGCCGCGGGTGCCGATGCCGCCCCCCAGACGCGAAAGGTGAATCCACATGCGCGTGAGGCGGGGCAGGATGTACTCCAACTGGGCCAGCTCGACCTGCAGCTGCGCCTCATGTGTGCGCGCCCGGCGCGCAAAGATGTCGAGGATGAGCTCGGTCCGATCGATGACCTTCAGGTCGAGCGCCTTCTGGAGGTTGCGCCCCTGGATCGGGGACAGATCGTCGTCGAAGATGACCAGATCCGCGCGTGTCTCGCTTATCTGAGTCCGTAGTTCTTCCAGCTTCCCGGAGCTGAGGAATGTCGCCGGACGCACGGACTCCCGCCGTTGCCGCAGCGTGCCGACCACTTCCGCGCCAGCCGTCTGGGCCAGCAGCGTGAGTTCGGCCAAGGTCTCCTCGGCTGCCGCCGCGACGGGCTCCGTCCCTTCGTCACCCGGCCCGTCCAACTCGAGTCCGCCGGAATCGGGCCCGCCGGCCGGAACCGGCTTTTTCCCGCGGCGGCCGTCCCGGCCCAACCCGATGAGCAGAGCGCGCTCGGCGCGGGCCGCTGTTTCGATCGTCATAATCCTCCTGGTCGCTCGCGACGCAGATACAAGAACCCGGGGCCGCTTCGCCCATGCCCGAACCGGCGGCCCTCGACGCCCCGGCGCCTCGGGCCTGCCCCGCAGGGCTCATCGTACCCGCAGCGATCCGCAGACCAGCAGCGCTGCTCATACCCGCAGAGCTCATCATACCGCAGGGCTCATCATACCAGAAAGCTTCGCCCGACGGCCCCCTCCCGTAAGTCCCCGGCGGACCGGGACCACCCCGCGCGGAATCGCATCGCGGCGATTCCCGCTTCCGCTCTTGAAGGGGATTGGCCTGCTGCGGTAGCGTTTTCTGTCTCGTGTCGCTTTCAGCATCGTCTCGTCCGGAGCCCGCGCCCCGGATGCCGGGCAAGGGGGCCGTATGACGGACTATCAGGAACTCCGCGAATTCATCCGCCGCCACAAGGTCGAGATGGTCGATCTCAAGTTCTCCGATCTCTTCGGGCGTTGGCAGCACCTCACCTTGCCGATCAGCGCCTTCGATCGCTCGGTCCTGGCCCGCGGCGTGGCCTTCGACGGTTCCAGCGTTGCGGGGTTCCGCCGCAAGGAGGCGGGCGATCTGGTCCTCATTCCCGATCCCGCGACCGCGCTCCTCGACCCCTTCTGGGAGACGCCCGCCCTGAGTCTGATCTGCCAGGCCGTGCACGCGGACACCGTCGTCGCCTTCACGCGCGACCCGCGCTCGATCGCGCGGCGCGCGGTCGAATACATGCGCGGACTGGGAATCGCGACCGAGAGCCTCTGGCAGGCGGAGCTCGAATTCTACATCTTCAACGAGGTTTCCTACGGCAACGAGGTCAACGGCGCCTTCTACAAGATCCAGTCGGAAGAAGCGGACTGGAATTCGGCCGCCTCGTGCTCGAAACAGCTGGGCCACAACATCCCCCATCAGGGCGGATACCACGCCATCCCCCCGCTCGACAGGCTCTATCAGCTGCGCGCCCGCATGGTGAAGCTCATCGAGCAGGCGGGCATCCCGGTGCGCTACCACCA
Organism: Candidatus Eiseniibacteriota bacterium; assembly: GCA_043806645.1. Classification (GTDB taxonomy): domain Bacteria; phylum Eisenbacteria; class RBG-16-71-46; order CAIMUX01; family WJJG01; genus JAZDGX01. The sequence continues at coordinate 2,457 of JAZDGX010000199.1, forward strand.
TCACGAAGTCGGCGGGCCCGGCCAGTGCGAGATCGAACTGACCCGCCGTCCCTTCCTGGAATGCGCCGACGGCACGATGTGGGCCAAGTACCTGATCAAGAACTGCGCGATCAAGAGCAATCTGAGCGCCACCTTCATGCCCAAGCCGCTCTACGCCGAGGCCGGCTCGGGCCTGCACTTCCACCAGAACCTGATCCGCGGCAGAAGGAACCTCTTCTACGATCGCCAGGGACCGGAGGGGCTGAGCGAACTCGCGCTCTTCTACATCGGAGGCCTGCTCAAGCACGGCCAGGCCCTGCTCGCGCTCACCAATCCCAGCACCAACTCCTACAAGCGGCTGGTCCCCGGCTTCGAGGCGCCCACGCTGCTCTTCTACGGACTTGCCAATCGCAGCGCGGCGATTCGCATTCCGAAGTACGCCACCGAACCCGGCGAGAAGCGCATCGAATTCCGCCCCCCCGACGGGACCTGCAACATCTACCTCGCGATGGCCGCGATGCTGATGGCCGGACTCGACGGCATCCAGCGGCGGATCGATCCGCGCAAGGAGGGCATGGGGCCGATCGACACCGACATCCGACGCCAGCCTCCCGAGAAGCTGAAGGGAGTGTTGCCCGTCCCCTCCTCGCTGCGCGGGGCGCTGCAGTCTCTGGAGCAGGACCATGCCTTCCTCACGGCCGACGGAGTGTTCCCCGAGGATTTCGTCCCCGTGTGGATCGAACAGAAGATGCCACGCGAGGCCGACGAGGTGCAAAACCGCCCGCATCCCTACGAGATGACTCTGTACTACGATTTCTAGACGGCCGCGTCGGCCTCGCGTGCCATCTTCCGCTGGACGGCCGCCGCCCGGCAAAAAGACCCCGATCGAGCAGACGGGAGGGGGGGCCAGGCGGAGCGCCGGAAAAAGGGCCGCCCGCCCTCGCAAAGAAGGCGGGCGGGATGTCCTCATCCTCGGCGCGCAGCCCTTCGTCCTCCCCGCCGGAGCGGGACGGACAGGCGCGCGACGGGGTTTCTAGTACATGTCCATGCCGCCGCCGCCGCCGGCGCCGGGCATGGGCTCCTTGTTCTTCTCGGGGATCTCGGCGACCATCGCCTCTGTCGTCAGCATGAGCCCCGCGATCGAAGCGGCGTTCTGCAGAGCCGTGCGCGTGACCTTCTTGGGGTCGATGATGCCCATCTCGAACATGTCGACATAGGAATCGCGCTCGACGTCATAGCCGAAGGCCTTCTTCGGGTTCTTGCGGACCTCTTGCACGACCAGGCTGCCCTCCACACCCGCGTTGTCGGCGAGGATCCGGAGCGGCTCCTCGAGCGCCCGGCGAACGATGTTGATCCCCACCTGGAGATCACCCGTCTCCTGGACCTTATCGAGAGCCGGCACGCAGCGCAGGAGCGCCACACCGCCGCCCGCTACGATGCCTTCCTCGACCGCCGCGCGCGTGGCGTGCAACGCGTCCTCGACGCGGGCCTTCTTCTCCTTCATCTCGGTCTCGGTGGCCGCGCCGACATTGATCAACGCAACGCCGCCCGAGAGCTTTGAGCGCCGCTCCTGCAGCTTCTCGCGATCGTAGTCCGAGGTCGTCTCCTCGATCTGGCGCCCCAACTGCTCGATGCGCGCCTTGATGTCGGCCGCCTTGCCGGAGCCCTGGATGATCGTCGTGTTGTCCTTGTCGACGCGGATCGACTTCGCCCGGCCCAGATCGGCGAGGGTGGCGCTTTCGAGTTTGCGGCCGCGCTCCTCGGAGATGACCTGGCCGCCCGTCAGCACCGCGATGTCCTCGAGCATGGCCTTGCGGCGATCACCGAAGCCGGGAGCCTTGACCGCGCAGCAGGCGAGGGTCCCGCGCAACCGGTTGACCACGAGCGTCGCGAGCGCCTCGCCCTCGACATCCTCGGCGATGACCAGCAGCGGGCGTCCCGACTGGCTGACCTGCTCGAGAACCGGCAACACGTCCTTCAGACCGGAGATTTTCTTGTCATGAAGCAGGATGTAGGCGTCCTCCAGGGAGACCTGCATCGTGTCCTTGTCGGTGATGAAGTAAGGGGAGAGATACCCGTTGTCGAACTGCATCCCCTCGACGACCTCGAGGGTCGTCTCCATGCCCTTGGCTTCTTCGACGGTGATGGTGCCTTCCTTGCCGACCTTGTCCATCGCCTCGGCGATGATCTTGCCGATCGCCTCATCGCCGTTGGCGGAGATCGTGGCGACCTGCTGGATCTGGGCGGACTCGCTCACCTTCTTGCTCATTTTCTCGAGTTCAGCGACGACCGTCTCGACCGCCTTCTCGATGCCCCGCTTCAGATGCATCGGGTTCGAGCCGGCCGTGACGTTGCGCAGGCCCTCGCGGAAAATCGCCTCGGCCAGCACCGTCGCCGTCGTCGTGCCGTCACCGGCGACATCGGAGGTCTTCGACGCCACTTCGCGCACCATCTGGGCGCCCATGTTGTGCCAGGGGTTCTCCAGACTGATCTCCTTGGCGACCGTCACGCCGTCCTTGGTGATCGTGGGCGAGCCCCATTTCTTCTCCAGCACGACATTGCGGCCGCGAGGTCCCAACGTCACCTTGACCGCCCGCGACAAGAGCTCCACACCCTCGAGAATCGCGCGGCGCGCCTCTTCTTGGAAAACTAGCTGCTTGGCAGCCATGTCAACCTCCTCTCCTCAAACGACCGCCTGTTGCGGCGGCTCCCACGTTTCGTTGCCGCATCCGCTGGCCTGGGAAATCGCATGGCAGCCGAGCGACTGCCTGCTTACTGCTCGATGACGCCGAGGACATCGTCCTCGCGCATGATCACGAACTCCTCGCCATCGATCTTGACGTCGGTGCCCGAATACTTGCCGATCAGCACCCGTTGTCCGACTTGGACCTCGATCTTCTGCAGCTTGCCGTCGTCGGTGCGGCGCCCCGGACCGACCGCTTCGATGCGGCCTTCCATCGGCTTTTCCTTGGCGGTGTCGGGAATGATGATCCCGCCTTTGGTGCGCTGCTCCTTGTTCTCCTCCAAGCGCTTGACAAGGATCCTGTCTCCGATCGGGCGAAACTTCGTCTTCATGGAACCTCCTCCTCCCAAGGATGCCGCCGCTCTGCTCAACATCGGAATGACCGCCGAGGTATGAATGCGTGAGCGCCCCCTGTCGATCTCGGTCCCGCCGGGGCATCCAAAATCCGGCAGACCGCGCACAGATCGGAAAACTCAAGGGGCCCGCGTCGAACGGACATTCACAAGACAAGGCGACGTCGACTGCGAGAACTATGCCAAACTGACAGCCAGTTTCCAACCTCTATTTTTCAAAAGAGATGTCCTGAATATCATTGTTCTCGGGGAAGGAATCTCCATTCCGCATGAGCACATTCCCCCTGCCCTCCTTTTCAAATTGAGACGATTCGGGTTGCATTTCGGTGCATTTGGGGGCCGGGGAAGCTCTTCGGTCCGATTTCAAAGGGGAGCCCGGCCAGGTGGTGGAATTGTCAGCCATAGCGACTGCCGTATTGGCAGTATGCCGCTCGGATCAGTCCGCTCGATAGGCCTTCAGTTTCCGGTAGAGAGTGCGCAGACCGATTCCCAGCATTTCCGCGGCCCGCTCGCGATTGCCGCGCGTCAGCCGGATCGTACCCTCGATGAGGCGCCGCTCCGCCTCGGACAGCGGCGTACCCGGCGGCAGCGCCAGTTGGTCTCCCCGCATCCGGTGCTCCCGTATCTCCAGGGGCAGATCCCCGACATGAACCGTCTCTCGCGGAGGCACGCGCCGGCTCAGCTCGCGCACCACCTCTCGCAGTTCGCGCACATTGTCGGGCCAGTCGTAGCTTTCGAGCCGGTCCAGGGCGTCTCGGCTGAAGCCGATTGCCGCCCCCTGCTCTCCCAGAAAACCATCGAGAAAGTGACGCGCGAGGGCCGGGATGTCGCGCCGGCGGTGTCGCAGGGGCGGCACGTCGATGCGAGTCTCGCTGATGATCTGGTAGAGCCCTTCATGAAACTGCCGCGCCTCCAGCAGCCCCTCCAAATCCATGTCGCTCCCGGCAACGAGACGCACGTGGATCTCCACGGGCTGTCCGTCGAGGTCGGGGCGCAGTTGCCGCGTACGCATGATCTCCGCGACCCGTGCTTGGAGATCGGTCGGCGCCGCGGCGACGGCATCGAGATAGAGGGTTCCGCCCGCAGCCGATTCAAAGCGGCCCGGCCTGCGTCCGCCGCGCGCCCCTTCCTGGGAGCCGAACAGCTCCCGGGAGAGAAGACGCGCGGAGAGCGCCGCGCAATCGGCTTTTACGAAGGGGGCGTTGCGCCGCGGGCTGTTCTGGTGCAGGACCTGGGCAACGAGGTCCTTTCCGCTGCCCGGCTCGCCGACGACCAGGACATTGGTTTCGAGGGGCGCGATTTCCTTCAGCTTCGAGAGCATCCGTTCCGCGACTCCGGTCGCGCCGACGATGCCCGCGAATCCATAGTGATCATCCAGCCGGCGGTTGACCCGCGCCACCTCGGCCACCAGCCGTTGGTGATCCGCCAGCCGCCGGATGGCCGCGGCGAGCTTCTCCGCATTGAGGGGCCGGGGCTGGAAATCGATCACGCCGCGATCCATGGCGAGCGTGGCCGCCTCATCCTCCCCGGGAGCGATGATCAGCACTGCCCCCGCCTCCGGATTGCGCTGGCGGACCAGCGCCAGCAACTGGAGGCCCGAGATGCGCGGCGCGCGCATCCGGCTGACCAAGGCATCGACCGACCTGCTGTCGAGGACGTTGATGGCCGCTTCGCCGCTGTCGACCACGATGCAGGCAAGTCCCGCCGCAACCAATGCGGCCTGGATTCGTCCCCCCTCGCCGCCACCCTCCGTGACCACGAGCACGGTGAACTGAGGCTCCCAGGCACTCGGTTCGGCCGGCATCGATTCCTCCTTGCTCCGGTTCCGAATTCCGCCTTTACCGCACAAATACCAAGATATCCATTGCAGACTGCATCCGGATCGTGCGCGGAGACACCCGGCATCTCACCCGACCGGCCTGCTGCAGCCGCCTTTCGCCATGCTAGGCAAGTAGTTGGCGATGTCAAGCGGCTACGGCACAGGTTTTGAGAGTCCTCTCCGAGCCGACGCGGCCCGAGGCGCCCTCGCCCCGACTGGCGGCGGAATGAGAAGCGGGAGTTGCGGGAGAAGCGGGAGCAGCGAACGTCCACGCGCTTCCCGAGACCGAATGAGCGGTTTCGGGCAGCGCAACCGGAGATCCTTGCGGTTCGATCCGCCCCGGGCGGAACGAAGCGGAGAGATGATGATGCGCCCCTCCTCCCAACGCCCCAGCGGCCTGCGGTTCCTGGAGAATCTCGCCTACCTCGTCCCGGGCTATCAGGGATACCGGCACCATGAGCTGCGCAGGCAAGAAGACTCCCGCATGCGCGCGCGGGTCTGCCGCAACATCGATCAACTTCTGCGCGAAATCGACGCGCTTTCCGCGCACTGGAACGGGCAGGCCGCGGCGAATATCGCGACCGGCCTCGTCTCGGTGCGCCAACGCCTGGCCGGCCATGCGGAGGCGGTTCGCTTCAGCCCGGGGGATCTCTGGAGGTTCTTCGAGGCCGAGCAGGTCTCCGAAGTGACCCTGGAACGCGTGCTCGAGGCGGACTTGCTCATCTTCCAGGATCTCGAGGAAGTCCAGGGGCAACTCGACCAGGGACGCCAGCTATCGAGCGCGCCGCGCACCGTGCGCAGATTCCTGGGCGATCTGGACCAGCTCCTTCACCGACTCGAGGAGCACTTGATCCTGCGCGAGCGGGTGCTCGCCGGCGGATAGTCCGGGGAGCGCACCGCCGAGGGCGGATGTGTGGGACGCCCCCCGCGGCGCCGGGCCCCGCGGCTCTCGAGCGGCATCAAGCGACTCACCGCACGGACGACACCCTCCCCCGCATCGGAACGGACCGTGAAGGCATCGGCCATCCAGCTCGTGAAGTCCCTTTCCATTTCGATCGGATTCGAGGTGTTGAACACCAGCGCGACGGAAGGATCCGCCCGCAGGGCCGCCTCGGCAATCGTCCTGCTCCGGCCATTGGCGGACTCGGGATCCACGACGATCACACCGGGCGCGGCAGAGGAAATGCGCGCCTGCAGGCCTTCCCAGGGAGAGATGGTGAGGACTTCATAGCCGGCGTCGCGAAGATGGCGCGCATAGAGCCGGCGCAAGCCGGGGTGTTCTTCCACGACCAGGACCGTACGGCTCATTCCTGACTCACCCCCCTTCCATGGCGGAGGTCAGGCGGAAGCGCGCGTGCGATCCGGAAACACGCCCAGGCGTTTCGGCCCAGACATGCAACCGCCTCAGACCTTCGCGCGAATGTACTGCGCCCCCTTCTGCACGGCCTCTTCGTTCAGCGAAATGAGTTTCTTCTTCTTGATGAAATCGCCGAGGTAACGCCGAACCTCTTCCTCCTTGAACAGGCCCGTCTTCTCGACGATCGCCCCGAACATCACCATGTTGGCCGCCTTGGTGTTGCCCAACTCATCCGCCAACTTGGTGGCCGGCACCGCCACGACGCCAATATCGCCCCTCTCGGGAGGCCGGTCAATCAAGGAACTGTCGTAGAAAACCAGCCCCCCGGACCTGACGTCCTTCTCGAACTTGACCAGCGAGGGCTTATTGAAAGCGATCAGGATGTCGGCCTCCGCCACGGTGGGCGCACCGATCAGCCGGGTGGAGACGCGCACGCTGCAGTTGGCGGTGCCGCCCCGCATCTCCGGACCGTAGGAGGGCACCCAGGAGACGTGGTATCCCAGTTTCATCCCGACCGCGGCCAGCCCCAGACCCAGCATCAGCACACCCTGCCCGCCGAAACCGGCAACCTTGATCCGCGGATTGCGCAACACCGCATCCATGTGGTCCATCGATGGCGCGTGCACGTCCTCACCCCGCGTTCCCGGCGCGGGGATGTCCAGAAGTTGATGGATGTTCTCGCCGGTGAAGGACCGCGGCTCGAGCGGCCGCGCCTCGACTTCCTCGCCCCGGTCGCGCAGGCAGCCCAGCGGGAAGACCGGCTCCATCGCCTCCTTGATCCACTCGCGCGCCTGGGTCGGATGCATGCCCCACCCGGTGGGACACGCCGAGAGGATCTCGACCAGGCTGAATCCCTTGTTCTGCGACTGATAGGTCAGCGCCTTGTGGATCGCCCGGCGCGTCTTGGCGATGTTCTTCGCATCGGTCAGCGCGACGCGCTCGATGTAGACAGGCGCCTGGAGGGCGTTGATCAGCTCCGCCACACGCACCGGATAGCCCTCGTTGGAGGGCTTGCGCCCATAGGGCGTGGTCGTCGTGCGCTGGCCCTCCAGGGTCGTGGGCGCCATCTGCCCGCCCGTCATCCCATAGATCGCGTTGTTGACGAAAAAGACGGTGATGTGCTCGCCGCGATTGGCCGCGTGCACGATCTCCGCTGTTCCGATCGCGCCCAGGTCTCCGTCGCCCTGATACGAGATGACCAGGCTGTCGGGATGAGCGCGCTTCACCCCGGTCGCCACCGCCGGCGCCCGCCCGTGCGCCGCCTGGATGTTCCCGGTATCGAAGTAGTAGTAGGCAAAAACGCTGCATCCGACCGGGCTCACGAAGATCGTCCGATCCTGCGCCCCCAGTTCCTCGATCGCTTCGGCAATCATCTTGTGGATATTGCCGTGACCGCAGCCCGGGCAGTAGTGGATGACGGTCTGATCGCCCCCCGCCTTGCGACGGTAGACGTCATAGAACGTCTTCGACTTCGCGTACTTGACCTTCATCGAACTCCTCCCTGCCGGGCCATCAACTGGTTCTGGATCTTCTCGACGAGTTCCGCCTCGCCCGGAATGTGTCCGCCCATGCGGCCGTAGTAGGAGACCGGCTTGCGGCCGAGAACCGCCAGCTTCACATCCTTCACCATCTGGCCGTCGCTCATTTCGACGCACAGGAAGCTCCGCACGGACTTCTGCTCCGCCAGCTGGACCAGTGCCGCCTCCGGAAACGGCCACAGCGTCTGGGGGCGCAGCAGGCCCACCTTGACGCCCTGCGCGCGAAGCGTTTCGATGGCCGAACGCACGACCCTCGAAACGATGCCGAAGGCGACGACGATCAGCTCGGCGCCCTCCAGTTGGACGCCCTCGTAGCGCACTTCCGCCGCCTCGATGCGCGCGTACTTCTCCATCAGATGCCGGTTGTGCGCCTCGAGCTCATCGGCGTCGAGGAAGATTGAGGAGATGAGATTGCGGCGGGCCTTCTCTCCCACCCCGACGGCCCACTCCTTGACCGGGGGCACGCGGACCTCATCGGGGAATTCCACCGGTTCCATCATCTGGCCGATCGCGCCGTCGGTGAGCAGGAAGACCGGATTGCGGTACTTGTCGGCAAGCTCGAAGGCGAGCATCGTCATGTCCGACATTTCCTGGACCGAATTGGGCGCGAGCACGATGTTGTGGTAGTTGCCGTGGCCCCCGCCCCAGACGATCTGATGATAATCGCCCTGTTCGGGGGCGATGTTGCCCAGACCCGGACCCCCGCGGTCGACCGAGACGATCACGCAGGGCAGCTCCGCTCCCGCGATGTAGGAGACTCCCTCCATCTTCAAGCTGATGCCGGGTCCTGAGGAGGCGGTCATCGCCCGCATTCCGGCCCCCGCGGCTCCGTAGACCATGTTGATCGCCGCGATTTCGCTCTCCGCCTGAAGGAACGTCCCGCCGACCAAGGGCATGTAGGCCGCCGCCGTTTCGGCGATCTCGCTGGCCGGTGTGATCGGATACCCGTAGTAGGCCCGGCAGCCGGCGAGAATCGCCCCCCGGATGATGGCTTCGTTGCCCTTGAGAATGATCTTGGCCATCCTCACCCCCCCTTGGCTTTCCCGGCGCGATTCCCCCGGGGATGACTCCCGCGCGCGTAGCGCTTGCGCCCGGCTCGGGCTTGCGCCGCAGCAAGGCCCCCGGCGCCTGCGGCGAATGCCTTCGCTGCTACCGATCGCCCTCTTCCTTGACGTAGACCGTAATCGCCCCAGGTTCGGGACAGGAGTAGAAACAGAAACCGCAGGCGATGCAGCCATCCCCCTTGTAGGTGCAGGGATGGTAGCCCATCGCGTTCAGACCGGCGGACAGTTCGAGGACCTGCCTCGGGCAGACGATCACGCAACAGCCACAGCCCTTGCACTCGTCGACCCGGATCTCGACGTGTCCCCGGATCTTGGCCGCCTTCTTCTCGGCTGGAGCTTCCGTCGCCATTGAACGAATCCCTTCCGGCGCTGGCACGCCTCGATGCTGCCGCGCGGGCAAATCCGCGCGCGGCGCCACCCAGGTCGCCCGACCTGGATCATGCCTTGGAACATCCCGGAATCGGGCGCCGGTTAAGAGCCGCGCCCCCGGGACAACGTGGCAAAGCATTGAAGGTTACGCCACACGAGAAGCAGGGTCAAGGGGCGGCGGAAAGTGTGGCGGTGGAAAGCCCGCACCGGACGTAGCGGCCACGCAGCGCCCGTCTCCGCGTACCCACCGCGCGGAGCAACCCGGAAACGCCGGCCCGGAACGGGACTCGGCCGACCGTGGCTGGACAGACCGTGCCTGGACGGATTGACGGAGAGCCGGGCCGGGCGCTAGGGTGCCGAGTCGCGGCGGGAAGCCCAAGCCCCCTGGCCCGAGGTGGTCCCGGTCCCAGATTACCGTGTGCCAAGGCGGCCCCAACCGTCGATCGAATGGGGACCCGTCAG
>JAZDGX010000200.1:0-13164 GCA_043806645.1 Candidatus Eiseniibacteriota bacterium
ACCGCGGGGAACCCCGCTAGCGCGCGCGTCGCATCATTCGATCGCCGCCGCCAGGGCGCGCAGCCCTTCGTCCATGCGCGTCCCATACCAGGCGGCCCACCGGCCCGCCGTCAGCACGATGCGCGGACCCGGACCTGTCCACAACGCGGCCAACTCTTGCGCATCCGCCTCGCCGAAGCGCCACGGTTCATCCGGAAGCAGGATGCGCTCGGGCTCGCGCACGGGGAGCTCCCGCGGACTGATCTCCGGATAGGGCACGGCGGCATCGGCGAACACCGAAACGCCCCCCGCCTCCGCCAGCATCGCCGCCGGGAAACACCCGCGGCCGACTGCCAGCCACGGATCCCTCCAGACCGGATAGAAGACCCTCCGCGGCCTCGGCGGGGGCTCGCCCGCGCGGGCCTCTCCCCTACGGCGCAGACGAACTTCCCGGCGCGCCGCTTCGAAACGCTGCAAGGTCTCCGCAGCCGGCCCCTGCGCTCCGAGCAGATCCCCAAGGGTGCGCACCAGTCGAAGTGCATCTTCCAGGGTGCGGCACGAGAAGGCAAGCAAGGGCAACTCGTTCGCAACCGACTCGAGCTGTTCTCTGGTATTTTCTTCGATGCAAGCGATTACAGCGTCCGGACGGAGGCTCTTCAGAGCCTCCAGGCGGAGCGTCCGGGGGCCTCCGACGCGAGGCAGATCGATTGAGGCCGGGCAGTACTCGGTCGCGCCGACGAGCCGATCCTCGCCTCCGAGATCGAGGATCGCCTCGGTCAAGCTGGGCACCAGAGAAATCAGCCGCGTGGGCCGCACGTCCATCGGCGCTTCAGCGGGCGGAGACCCGCACTCGGTCCACGGCCACGTGGCCGGCCTCGTCGGTGACGCGTATGCCAACCACGGCCGGTGCCCGGCCGCCGTCACGCGGGCCGTTGGGAATCGAGAACTCTTCCACCGATCCATCCACGATTCCGTCGCTCGAAAGAGCGGGCTTCCATCCGGCGCCGTCGACCGAGTACTCGATCGCCACAATCCGGCCGGCCGCGTCGCTTGCGCGACCGCTGACGCGCCATCCGCCATCTTCTGCCAGCAGGACGAGGCCTTCCAGAATCGGCGGGGTATTGTCGATCTGGAAGGTTTGGCTCAACCGCGTCGCGAGCAGGCCCTCGCCCTCGGCATTGTCCTCCCCATCGCGGGCGATCACCTTGACCTGGTACCAGCCGTCCGGCCAGGCGGCCGCCTCCCAACTCCATGCTGGGATATCGAGATCCAGCTCGAGAGGATAGAACTCATCCTCGCGGGTGGAGCGAATGAAGATGTCGTAGCGCAGCCGATCGTCGTCGGGGTCGTGCGCCTTCCACACCGCGCTGCGCAGCGTGCGCGTCCATAGCCCGGGCTGCACGTCGCCCTCGCGCGGCGAGGCAGTCTCCGCGCTCAGCTCATAGGCGATCCGCACCCCGCCCGGCAGCTCCTGACGAATCGGGCCGCTCCCCGGCGCCTCCGCGGCGACTTCGACCGGCGCCTTGGACGTTACCTCCAGGCTCGTGATCTCGGGCGCCCGGTTGGACCCCCGGTAGGGCACAACGATCCGGCGCACCGCCCCGCCGTCGTTCTCCAAGCCCGCATCGAGGACCATGCGCCATTGCAGGAAGCGGGCGGCCGGACTCGCGATGCGCCCCCGGTTCAGGGCCACCCACGGGCTCCAGGTCTCATCCACGCTCGCCGTCTGCCCGCTGCGGCTTTCGAAGACGACTTCCCCCGATCCGGACGCGATCCAGCCGGGAGTTCCCCAGGCGGAAACCTGCTCGGCATCGAAAACGCGCGAGACGTACTCCCCTTTTCTGCGTTCCTCCCAGCGCACCCGGTAGACCGCGCCGCCGTTGCCCGTCCCGATGAACAGCTGCTCGTCGGCGGCGAGCAACGACAGGAGATCGGCTTCGGGGAGATCGAGCAGGCGTACTTCGTTCCACAGCGAATCGAGCGCAAAGAGCACGCCTTCATCGCCGGTGCCGGCCAGCACCCGCCCATCCGGCGCCAGCGCCAGGCTCAGAATGCGCTTTTGCGACGTCTGCCACACCGGCCGCACCAATCCGTCCGCCCGCACCTCGTAGAGTGAGGCCCCCGTCGACGCGCCCTCGGGACCCACCTCGATGACGGGGAGCACCAGCAAGCCCCCCTCGCCGCCGCCACTTCCTCCGGAAGCTCCGGTGCCGTTGGCGGCGAAGAGCAGGCGGTCACCGCGGGGCAATAGAGCGACGATTTCCTCCTCGGCCGCGTCGTAGAGCACACGCATCTCTGCCGTCGATGGGTCGAGCTCCACGAGCATGCCCCGACCGTCGGTGCCGCAAATCAGCTTTTCATTCCACCAGGCGAGGGAGACGACATGCGAATCGGGGATCTTGGCGAAGGCCTGGGTCGTGCCTTCGGCGGCGATGCGATAGATCTGGCCCGCCTCCCCGCTGGAAGCAAAGACATCGCCGTCGGGTCCCGCGATCAGGCTCCAGACCAGCCCCTCGGGCAGATCGACCCGCGTCTCCAGGGAACCGTTCTCATCCAGGCGCATGACCGTCCCGTTCGGCGCGCCGCCGAAGAGCAGTCCCTCAGGCCCTTCAATCAACGCGAAAAGTTCGTACTCCAACGTCTCCGCGGCAACTTCCCAGGATCCGTCCTCGCGAAGGTGATAGACCTTGCCCTGGCTGCCGGTCGCCGCAAAGGCGCCGCCGGCGCCGTCGGAAACGAGCCCCCACACGTACGACGCTTCGCCCGAGAAGATCTGCAGGCTGGAAGGCGCGGGCGCGATCATCCCTTCGGAAGTGACGCTCGTTCCCTTCAGCTCGCCGGCCAGCACGCTCTCCGGGCGCTCGACGCGGAACTCACGGGTCTTGGCGGCCGACGCGGGGTGGGCGCTCGCGCCGAGCCATAGCAGCAGGATCGCCGCTGCGCCCATGAAACGGCTGTGCCGTCTATTCATGCCCTCTCCTTAGACCAGGGGATCTCGCGGTACCGCAATGCTCCTACTCCTCGACCTGCAGTTCCACCATTTGACCGCCTTGAACGACCTCGCCGGTGGCGATGATCTGCTCGTCGACCACCAGCCCCCCGACGGACCAGGTGTCACCGCCGGTCGTCCCTCCGCGCAGGGCTTGCCACTTCGAAAGCGGCAGCGAGGCCAACTCGCGTCCCCGATGGACGACCCCGCGGGAGGCTCCGTACAGCCGCACGATCAAGCTCTCGCTCGAGGGGTAGTTTTCCAGTAGATCGATGAGCTGGTCGAAATCCCGCGGAGCGTATTTCTGAGGCGCCCGCTCCTGGTCCCATTCGAAGAATGCGTCCGCCGAACCGGCCATCACCTGGATCCGGTCGCCGCGAAAGGACTCCGGAACGTGCAGCACGACGCGGCGCGTTTCCCGCTCACCTTCCTGGTGGCGCAGCACGATGTCGACGGCGACCGCAGCGCCGGGACGCACCTTGTTCCACGGAACATGGACCGCCTCGACGCGGGCCGTGCGCACCTCGGTGCGGCTCTCGACCTGCACCGAGACCGACTGGATGGAGAAGGGCGCGAGCGAACTGCCCGCCAGATACGCGACGGGAGCGAGCACATTCGCGGCCGACTGGCCGGGGTCCAGGGTAACGAAAAGGTCCCGCCGCCGAAGAACGCGGCCGTCTTCGAGATTCACCTGAAGTTCGGCCTCGAGCGTGGCCGGGCCCGAGCCATGAATATCGCCGGTCAGCGCCGCCTGCAACGCCATATAGAGCAGCCCGGGCGTGAGCATGTCGTTGCGCGCGACGTCGAAGCGGTACTCATCGGCTTGCGCGCGACCATCGCTGCGAACGCGAACGGTGAAGGGAATCAATCTCGCCCGCCGTCCCAGGAGCGCGGAGACCCCGCAGCGGCGGTCGCCGATCAACCGGCCCACTTCCTCCAGGGGGCTGCCCACTTTGAACGAAACGCCGCGTGTGGGGATGATCGTATGGATGCGAGCCCGACTGACGGGGAATTCGGCCGGCGCGGTTTCAAAGAACGGATGTCCCAGAGCGAGCAGGCGGTCGCCCTCGATCCAGGTGACCGTGCCGATGGCCGCCATCTCCATGTCCCCGCCGATCAACCGGATGCCGAATGCATCTCCCGGCTTGAGCGTCCCGCGGCCGTCTGCGCCTGCGCCGGCCGTCGTCTCCGCGGCTTCCGCCCGCGAGTCGCCGAGACCGGCAGCCACGGCGGACCACGCCTCGCCGGCGGCAACCGCGTCCAGTCCCAACGCCCGCCAACCCGAGATGTCGCGGCGGACCCGCCCTCCCAATGCTCCCCCGAAAAAGAGAGGCATCCCGATCGGCTCGAGCCCGGCTGGAAGATCGTGGGGTACCCCCGCCTGCGAGATTGCACCTGCGCAAGCCACGTTCCCGACCCACTGGTCGCGCCAAACCGGATAGGCAGGCAGATCCAGACTGCCCAGGCTGCCGCGCACCTCGGTCCCGATCGGATGTTCCGCCGCCTCGAACGTATCTCCGAGGCGCGCGAGCATTTCCTCGATCGGAGTGGCGCCGCCCAGAGGCTCGGTTGCGGCAACGAAGGAGAAGGCGAGGGCTCCCAGAAGGCGTCCCTCGACGTAGATGGGACTGCCGCTCATGCCTGCCGCGATCCCGATGCGCTCGAACGGCTTATCCAGGCCCCGCACCAGGATCAGATGCGATCCCGGTGCAGTATTCTCGACGACACCCAGGATTTCCAACGCGACGGTATCCGGTTCGGTGCCCTCGAGAACCGTCAGAGCGATCGCCCGCAACCCGGGGCGGACCTCCGCGAGGGGGAAAATGGGGGTCTGCGAATCCAGGGCCGCAGCCGGACCCCAGATACACGGAAGGATCCCGCAGGCCAGACAACCCAATAGATGCATCCGCGCTGCAACGCGCATGGCTTTCGATTGTCCTCCCGGGGAACACCCTGTAGGAACCAGCGCTCACACCACCGATCGGCAGGCGCGCCGGGCTGCTAGAGGAAGTAGAACCGCAGCCCCAGTTGGATCTGGAAGCCGGAAAGGTCGAGTCTGAGGTCCTCCGGGGTCAGCGGAACGAGCTGTTCTCGATGCGGACCGTATTGTGTGGCGTACTCATCGGCCGCTCCGTTGGCAACCGTCGCCTCCCAGTCCAGAAACGCGTGCCCCGGGTAGGAATCCTCATAGTGGAGACGATCCACTTCGTTCTGAACCGCGGTCTCCGGCAGCGTCAGCTTCACATTCTCCCAAGCGCTCCATGAAGAGTACTTCAAGTCGGCCAGCCGATAGCCCAAGTCCAGGGCCAGCGTCATGCGGTCCTGGACCATGTATTCGGCTCCCAGGCCGAAGGTCCAGCCGATCCCATCGGCCTTGTAGACGATCTCCTCCGTCCAAGGCTCGTCCATATTCGAGCGGTTCATCTGGGTGGCGCGCACTTTCTGCTCGGTGATGATCAGCGGCCCGCCCCCCACGAACAGCCGGGTGTCCTCCTGAATACGGAACGGAGGCGTGTAGAGCAGGCGTACATGCATGGCCTTCTGCGAGGCCGACACCTCGATCTTGTTGTCCATGTCGGGACTATCGACCCCGCCGGAAGAGACGCCGTAGCCGCCGCTGATGAAGAAGGAACTCAGAAACGGCACGGCGATCTTCACATCGCTCCAGAAGGTCCACCCGATATCGATGGTCTCCAGCCCCTTCAGCGGAGGCAGGTGGTCCACCTCGAGAAACCGGTTGCCCGCATCCGCGATGCGATCGTTCACATCGGCGAGACCGTAGGTGGATAGGCCGGCGCTGCCGCCCAGGCTGATTCGACCGATCGGATCTTCCGCCCGTCCCGACGAAGGAAGAACACACAGCGCAGCCACGACACCCAGCCCAATTGCGGCCTTCATCGAACCCCCTCCGGTCCTCCGGCACCGATTCCGCGCGCGAATCTCCCCGATGCATCCAACCCTTGAAGACGGAGCAGCATAGCAACCCCGTCCGGGGGTGTCAATCCACCCCACCGTTGTCTACACCGCTCCCCCCTGCTAACGTCCCGGGTCGAATGCCCGGATGGCATGAGGAGCCGGCAAGGAGGGTGACATGGCCCACGAGGCAGAGCAGCCGACCGTCGCTCATCTGGTCACGCCCTACCTCTTTCGGACCGGCTCCTGGGTCCATGCCCAGCTCGTCTACGCCTGCGGAAACCGCCCCATCGTTCTGACCCAGCGCCTCAAAGACCCGGGCGCGTTTCCCTTTTCGCCCGTCTTCGAGGTTACATCCAGTCTGGATCGACGCGGGCGAATCCGCAATCGCCTGCTCCACCTGGCCGGCCGGTTCGACCCCGGCCTCTATCTGCCCGTGCTGCGGGCCGAGGGGGCGGCGCTGATCCACGCCCATTTGGGGTGGGAAGGAGCGCGCGCCTGGCCCGTCGCCCGCGCCGCGGGCCTGCCTCTGGTCACATCCTTCTATGGACGCGACGCCGGCCGGCTCCCCCGCTACCCCTGGTGGAACGTCCGCTTCCAGCGCCTCTTTCAGGAGGGGGACCTCTTCTTTGCCGAAGGCCCTGTCCTCGCGGAGCGCCTCTGTTCCCTCGGCTGCCCGCGGGCGAAGGTCCGCGTCGTCCATGTCGGGATCGACGTTTCGCGCATCCCCTTTCGGGAGCGCAGCCCCGCGCCCGGCGGAGAGATCGAGGTGCTGGTGAGCGCAAGCTTTCGCGCCAAAAAGGGGGTCCCCGCCGCCGTCGGCGCTTTCGCCGCCCTCGCCGCGGCCTTTCCCCGGGTCCGCCTGCGCCTGTTGGGAGATGGCCCGCAGCGCCGCCAGGTCCTGGAGGCCGTGCGCCGCGCCAACCTCGGCGACCGCATCGTGCTCGAGGGCTACGTCAGCTACGCACGTCATCTCGAGGCGCTGCAGCAGGCGCACATCTTCCTCGCGCCGAGTCGCACGGCGCCCGACGGCGACAGCGAGGGCGGCGCCCCGGTGGCGCTCATCGAGGCCCAGGCTGCCGGGCTGCCGGTCGTCGCGTCCCATCACGCGGACATCCCGGAGGTGGTGCGCGAGGGCGTGAGCGGGCTCCTCAGCCCCGAGTACGACGACGAGGCGCTGACGCGCAATCTCGAATGGCTGCTCGCCAATCCCGATCAGTGGCCCGAGATGGGAAGGCGCGGACGCGCCTGGATCGAGCAGGGCTTCGATGTCCGCCGCATCGCCTGTCGCTCCGCCGAGATCTACGCAGACCTCATCGCCGCGCCGCAAGCGCGACGCACCGGAGCCTGAGCCCCACCGACTTAGCGTTCATGGGGCATGAAGAAGTGCGAGGTGACGAAGTACTTGTTCATCGGGTAGTTCAGGAAGTTGCTCACCCGGCTCGTGTAGATGCAGGCGAATTCCTCGACCTGCTTGCCGAAGTGTGAGGTCTGGCGCCCCGAACGGAAGATCGGCCCCCAATAACGATTGAAGCTCGCCTCGACCGCCGTTTCCCGGCGCCGCGATTCCGCCGAGAGTTCGTGGATCTGCTCCTGCACCGCGCGCAGGTCGGCCCGCAGCCGCCGCCGGCCCCCGGCCAGCCCCGCGGCGCGCAGGAACTTTCGCAGCGCATCGGTCGAGACCTCCCCCGCCACGGCGCGCTGCAGGAAATCGCGGGTCGCCGCCAGCCGGTCGATACGGCGCTCCAGCCCATCCAGGACCTTCCACTCCTCCCGCGCCGCGCTCAGCAGCGCCAGCTCGTCTTCCAAGGACCGGACGATCATCGCCGTGCGCCAACCGCAGATGCGCTTGGACCTCATGATGTCCCCGTAGGTGTGATCGCCGAAGTACAGGATCTCGTCGCCGCTCACCCCCAACGCCTGCTCCAGGGCGCGCACCGAGCCGCCCGTGTGGGCGAAACGCGGCCGGCGCGACTCGGGCAGCCCCAGCGCCGCGGGAGCCAGGGCCCGCAGCGCATCGTGCCCGCCGAAGAACCCCGGCTTGTCGGCGTGCACGACGACGACATCGAAGTAGTCCGTCCAGTGGGGATGCGCCTTGATCCGCCCGCCCAGCAGGCGGTCCATGATCAGCGCCGTGTATTCCGCCTCGGAATTCGTGAGCAGGAACAGCCGCATGCCGTGGGCCATCATGCGGCTCAAGGTCCCGGGAAGCTGCGGATCGATGGCCAGGTAGCGCAGCGGGTCGCGGGCGATCACGTTCTTGATGCTGCCGTCGGCATGGGCCTCGTCGATGGCCGCACGGACGTCGTCGTAGAGCCGCCGATAGTCGGGGCGGGTCTCGCCGGCATCGAGCAGGTCGACGAGTTGCGCATAGAGGCTGATCTCCGGAACCGAAAAGAGCGTATCGACCGCGACGAAGGTCTTCCCACCGATCCGAATGCGCTCGCGCGAATAAAGCTCTTTGCGCATCTCATGGGGAATCTTGCGCATGCCGTGGTACGCCTGAACAACATAATGGTGGCGGTCCAACTTGAGAATGTTCCCCCGGCCCTTGTCCACGATCAGCCCGCGGACGACGAACTCGTGCTGATAGCGCAGGCGCAGCAGACCGCGCGGATAGCCGCGCTCGACCAGCTTGCGCGTGGTCTGCTCGAAGGCGAGCCTTTCGAAGGGCAGCGACTTGTAGACCGCCAGCGTGTGGTCCATGTCGAAGCCGATCGCGCGCACGCTCCCCAGGCGGAGATTGCGATTGACGAAGATCCGCTGCACGCGGGGAACGTCGGGCGCCGGGGGCGGGAGGATCGGCTGTGCCGGACCTTTCATGGCGACACTCCCCTTAGCCCCGCGCCCAGGACGCGCGCCGCGTTGCGCCAGGCGATCCCTTCCAGAACCGGCTCGCTCAGCCCCGCCGCGAAAAGCGCCTCGAAGAGTGCGGGCATGTCTTCACAGCCGCCGATGCCCTCGGGGAGCGACGGTACTCCGTCAAAGTCGCTGCCGAGGGCGACCGCCGCGGGGCCGGCCGTATCGAGCGCGTGCCGCACGTGGGCGACTACAGTCGCGATCGAGGCTCCTTCTTCCGCCAGGAACGCGGGGCAGAAGGTGATCCCGACCACTCCACCCGCGGCGCCGATTTCGCGCAACTGGGCGTCGCTGAGATTGCGCGGATGCGGCCGCAAGGCGGCGCAGGCGCAATGACTGACCAGCGGCGGATGGGCGATACACCCCAGCGCATCGGCCAGGGTCGCCGCGGAGGCGTGGGCCAGATCGATCACGACCCCCAGCCGCATCGCCGCAGCCAACAGCTCCCGGCCGAGCGGCGTCAATCCCCGATCCTCGTGCGGGTCGGTGCGGCACCCGCTCCCGAAGGGATTGGCATGGTTCCACGTCAGCGTGAGCAGCCGTACGCCCAGCGCCTGAAACGCCGCGAACATCTCGAGGCTGCCGGCCAGCGAATGGGCCCCTTCCACCGCGAGCAGCAGTGCACACGGCCCTCCCCGCTGCAGGCAGTCCTCGAGATCCGCCGCGCTCGTGACCAGACGCATCCGCCCGCCGGCCCGCGCGGCCAAGTCGCGGCCCGCCGCCACCATCCGCAGCACCCGTCCCGCGCTGCCCGCCCCTTGCAGGTGGACGTCGTCGCAGGCAGCCCACACCGCGCCCATCCCGCCGGCCTCGGTCAGCCGCGGCAGATCCACCGATGCCTCCGCGGCGCCTGCCAGCAGGTCGACGCCGGGGACGAGCGCCCTGACCAGGGTATCGATGTGCAGATCGAAGTATCGCATGCGTCAGTTCCGCGACCAGAGGCCGAAACGCACGATTGCACGCAGGGCCCGCACCCCGTCGCGCCAATTGATCTTCTTCCCTTCACGGCTGCTGCGCCCACGATAGGAGATCGGCACCTCGAGGAAGCGCGCCCCCCGGCGCGCGGCGCGCGCGGTCAGCTCCGGCTCGATGTCGAAGCCGTTCGAGATGAGCGGCAGAGCGCAGATCAGATCGGCGCGGAAGACCTTGTAGCAGGTCTCCATGTCGGACAGGTGCAGCCCGGTGAACAGATTCGAGAGACGGGTCAGCATCTGGTTGACCGCATAGTGCCAGCGGCCGCTCGCCCGATGACGCCGCGCGAGGAAGCGCGACCCGTAGACGACGTCCGCCTCTCCCCTCGCGATGGGCTCGATCAAGCGCGGATAGTCGGCCGGATCGTATTCGAGGTCGGCATCCTGAATGATAACGACATCTCCCGTGACGTGAGGCAGCGCGGTGCGGATCGCCGCGCCCTTGCCGCGGTTGCGTTCGTGGAGGAAGAGCTGCACGGGCGGCACCGCCAGCCGCCGCAGCAGGTCGCGGGTGTTGTCGCGGGAGGCATCGTCGACGATCAGGATCTCCTTCTCGAGCGGCACCGCCAGCACCCGGGCCAGCAACGCCTCGATCGTCGCCTGCTCGTTGAAGGCCGGAATGATCACCGAGACCTTCATCTCTCCTCCCCGACCCGCACCCGCCGCCAAGCGCCTGCCCCGACCTGCCGGACTCCCCGACGTCCTCGCCGGTCCCGGCCTCCCGAACCGGCGCCGCGTCATCCGCCCCTGACCCGCTCGCTCAGCGTACCCAATCACGCCATGCGCGACAAGGCCGGGTCGCGGACCCTTGACACAAACCGGCGGCCGCCGCAGTCTGAGCTATGGAGGTTCCATGGCGGATTTGCAGAAAGTCTGGGCGATCTTGCGTGAGGTGCGCTTCCCCGGCCTCGACAAGACCATCGTCGATCTCGGATACGTGAAGGCCGTCGAGGCCGAGGGCGAGCGGGCGCGCATCCGCCTCGAAATCGCCTCCAGCCGGCCGGAGGCGGCGCGCGCCATCGAGGCGGAGGTCCGCGCGCGGCTCGCGCGCGCGCAGGTCGACTGCGAGTTGGAGATGCTCCCCCCCGCCGCCGCACCGGAGGAGACCCCCAAGCGTCCGCTGATCGAGGATCTCGCGCCGGGCATCCGGCACAAGATCGCTGTCGCGAGCGGCAAGGGCGGAGTAGGCAAGTCGACCGTGGCGGTCAATCTCGCCCTTGGTCTCGCCGCTCTCGGCAAACGGGTCGGATTGCTCGATGCGGACATCCACGGACCCAGCGTGCCGACCATGCTCGGGGTCGCCGACCGCCGCCCGGAATCGACCGGCGGAAAACTCGTGCCGATCGAGGCGCTCGGGATCCGCGCCATCTCCATCGGTTTTCTCACCGGCGGGCTCGATCCGATCATCTGGCGCGGGCCGCTGGCCAGTCGCGCGATCGAGCAGCTGCTCACCGATGTCGACTGGAGCGGCATCGATCATCTGGTCCTCGACCTGCCGCCGGGAACCGGCGACATCCAGATCTCGATCGCGCAGAAGGCGAATCCCTCCGGAGTCGTGATCGTGACCACGCCGCAGGACGTGGCGCTCATCGACGCGATCCGCGGCGTGCGGATGTTCGGGAAGGTGGAGATCCCGGTTCTCGGAATCGTCGAGAACATGAGCCACTTCCTTTGCCCCCACTGCGGACACGCGAGCACCATTTTCCCTGCGGGCGCGTTGAGCCAGGAGCTTGCGCGCATGGGCGTGCCGGTGCTGGCGCGCATTCCGATCGATCCGGCCGTGGCCGCGGGAGGCGACGAGGGCCTCCCGATCGTCGTACGCGCTCCCGATTCGGAAGTCGGGAGGATCTATCGCGACCTGGCGGCCGAGATCCTGCGCCTCCTCCCCGCGGGCGCGGACCGGCCGATCCCCGCGTCGTGAGCGCTTCCGCCGACCGTGCCGGCCCCGCCTCCTGCTGCGGCGCGGGACCCGAGGCCGGGGGACGCAACCCGATCGAAATCGATCCGGGGGCCTGGACGCCTCCCTTCGACTGGACGCGGCTCTTCGGCACCCCCGGGCCGGTCGAACTCGAAATCGGCTGCGGCAAGGGGATGTTCCTTAAGGAAGCCGCGCGGGCCCATCCCGAAATCCGCTATCTGGGCGTGGAGCGTGCCGGCAAGTTCTACCGGACGGCGGTGTGCCGGCTGAGCCGGGCGGGAATCACCTCGGTCCGGCTGATGCGCGCCGATGGGTTGGATGTGCTGGCCCGCTGGATCCCCCCGGGTTCGCTGGAGACCGTTCACATCTACTTCCCCGACCCCTGGCCCAAAAAACGCCATCGCAAGCGCCGCATCTTCCGCCCGGACCTGCTCGAACTCACCAGCCGCGCGCTCGTCCCCCACGGGGAGTTGCGCGTCGCCACCGACGATGCAGCCTACGCTTGCGACATCCGCGCTCTGATTGCCGGCGATCCGCGCTTTCGCGAGCTCCCGTGGCCCGCGGAAGCCGCCGACCGCCACCCGACCAACTACGCCCTCAAGTGGACCCGCGCGGGCCGGTCGCTCTGGTGGGCCCGCTACCGCACCTAGCCAAGCGAATCCGGCGCTGGCCTCACCCGTTCACGGATGGTAGAGTCGCACGCTCGGTCGTCGGCCCGCGGGCTCGGACGGAGACTGCAGCGGCGGCCGGGGCGACGGGACGATCTACAGGATCCCCCCTTGCCCGCCGATGCTTTGGGTTAGCGGACGGAGCGGGCGCCCCGCGCGGCGCGGGCGGCCATGTCCCGGGACCGGGCCGGGGCCTCACGGAGCACAGTCAGAGAGGGAAGCATGGACGAGAAGAACTGGATGGGATCGCGCGCTGAGGAAGAACGGCTTCGACTCCCGCTGCTGGAGGACCCCGGAGACGACGACGACGACGGGGAGGACGACGAGGAGGGTGCGGGCAGCGACGCCGACGCACGCCTGCAGGAAAAGGCGCTGAAGACGCGCACGATCATGATCAGTGAGACGATCACCGATGAGCTCGCGCGCCGCGTCTACATGCAGCTGCTGATCCTCGAGGAGGAGTCCCGGGAGAAGCCGATCACGATGATCATCAATTCGCCCGGCGGCGAGGCCGACTCGGGCTTCGGCATCCACGACATGATGCGTTTTGTCGTCTGTCCCATCCGCACGATCGTTTCGGGCCTGTGCGCCAGCGCGGCGATCATGGTCTTCCTCGCCGGCGACAAGGGCCAGCGCTTCAGCCTGCCGCACTCGCGCTTCATGATGCACCAACCTTCGAGCCAAAGCTTCGGCCAGGCTTCGGATCTGGCAATCGCCTCGAACGAGATCGTTCGCATGCGCGAGCGTTACAACGCCGTCGTCGCCGAGGCGGTCGGCAAGGACATCGACCAGGTGACGCGCGATGTCGACCGCGATTTCTGGCTGGCCGCCGAGCAGGCGCGGGCGTACGGGCTCGTCGACCGGGTG
>JAZDGX010000201.1:0-33157 GCA_043806645.1 Candidatus Eiseniibacteriota bacterium
GCGGCGCGCGAAGCGGAAGACAGAAAACCCGCGGAATTCCAGCGGAATTCAGGCCGCGTCGCGCATGCCTTCGCCGCAAGGCCGCGCCGCAGCGCTGCGGCGCGCGCGGGTCGCGGCGGGCGACCGCGTTCTGCGCGCACGCGTGGGCGCGGCCGGTCGCGTCTCGCGAGCCCCCGCGCGATCCAACCCGTGGGCCAGCACTTCAGCCATGGTGTCCACGAGCACGACGTCGAGCCCCTCGCGCAGTTCGGCGGGAAGCTCGCGCAACGCCCCCGCGTTCGCGCGGGGCACAAGCACTGTTTTCACGCCGGCGCGGCGGGCGGCCACGAGCTTCTCGGCCAGCCCTCCGACGGGGAGCACGTGGCCGCGCAGCGTGATCTCGCCCGTCATCGCGACCCCCGCGCGCGTCGGCCATCCGCTCAACGCGGAGGCGAGCGCGAGCGCGAGCGTGACACCCGCCGAGGGACCGTCCTTCGGAATGGCGCCCTTCGGAATGTGAATGTGAATGTCCACGCGGCCCGCGAAATCCAGAGCCAAATCCAGCGCCCGCGCCTGCGAGCGGACGTAGGAAAGTGCGGCCCGCGCGGATTCCCGCATCTGCGCGCCGAGTTGTCCCGTCAGCAGCAGCCTGCCGCGGCCGGGCAGAACGCCCACTTCCACCGTGAGCGCCTCGCCGCCGCCCGGAGTCCAGGCGAGCCCGGTCGCCACTCCCGGACCGTGGGCGCAGCAGGGGTCGGACGCATCCTGCGGCGCGACGCCGAGAATCGCCTCCAGCTGCCCTTCATCCACGACGATCCCCAGCCCTCGCGCCCGGCGGGACGCCGCCGCCTGTGTCTTTCCATCCGTCATCGTCCGTGCAAGCCCGGCCAGCGCCGGCTCGGGACCGCCCGCCTTCAGCTTCGCCGCCTTCCGGCAGAGGTGCGCGATTTCCCGCTCCAGGGTGCGCACGCCGGCTTCACATGTATAACCGCGGATCAGCCGCGTGAGGGCCGCCGCGGTCAGATCCAGATCGCCCGCGACCAGCCCGCTCGCCTTTCTCTGGCGCGGCAGCAGGAAGCGCTTCGCGATCTCGAGCTTCTCCCCTTCCAGATAGCCGGGGAGCCGGATCGTCTCCATGCGGTCGCGCAGCGCGGGCGGAATCGCCTCGAGAACGTTGGCGGTGGCGATGAAGAGCACGTGTGAAAGATCGTAGTCGATCTCCAGGTAGTGATCGTTGAACGCGTGGTTCTGCTCGGGATCGAGAACCTCGAGCAAGGCGGCCGCGGGGTCGCCGTGTCCGTCGCGGTTGAGCTTGTCGACCTCGTCGAGCAGGATCACCGGGTTGATCGAGCCTGCCCGGCGCATGGCCTGCAGGATGCGCCCCGGAAGGCTGCCCACATAGGTGCGGCGATGGCCCCGAATCTCGGCCTCGTCGCGCAGCCCCCCCAGACTCATCCGGACGAACCGGCGACCCAGGGCGCGCGCGATTCCGCGCCCGAAGGAGGTCTTTCCGACGCCCGGCGGGCCGACCAGGCACAGGATCGACCCGCGCGTGCGCCCCGCGAGCTTCAGAACGGCGATGAGCTCGATAATCCGTTCCTTGACCCGGCTCATGCCGAAGTGGTCCTCGTCCAGGATCCGGATGGCCCGCTCGAGATCCCGGCGCTCGCGCGTGCGCCGGCGCCAGGGCAGGGCGAGCAGCCAGTCGATGTAGTTGCGCGAGACGGTCGCCTCGGGGGAGAGGGGCATGGTCCGCTGCAGTCGCGCCAGCTCGAGCCCCGCGCGCTCGGCCGCATGCGCCGGCAGGCGCGCCCGCTCGACCGCGCGGACGAGTTCCTCGTATTCCGCCGCCTGGGGATCGTCCGCCTCGCCGGAGGTCTCCGGCGCCGTCGCACGCCCCGCCATCGAGGCGCCCGGAGAACTCTCGCGCACCCGCTGCCGATGCCCTTCCCCCTCCGGAACCTGCCTGCTAACGCCGGACTGCCGGGGTCTTCCCTGCCGTCGCAGACAGGCTTCGGCCCGCAAGCCATCGATCTCGGAGGCCAGGATGCGCAGCAGCAGGCGCAGCCGCTGCACCGGATCGGCGCATTCCAGGAGCCGCTGGCGGATCACCGGACGCACCCGCACGTGGGCCGCGATGCGGTAGGCAACGGTCGTCGGATCGGACTGCCGGTCCACGCCCAGGGGGGCCTCGCGGGGGACGCGGCGCTCGAGCTGGATGTAGTCGCGGAACGCGCTCTTGACCCGCTCGACCAGATCCGGGGCTTCGGGATCGGTCGCGCCCGCCGGGGTGAGGATCCGGTAGGATGCCTCCCCTCCACTCAGTTCCCCGATTCCCGCCGGGGCCAGACCCTCGAGCAGGACCCTGCGCGTCCCATCCGCCTGGCGGAAGTCCTGAAGGACCCGCACGACGGTACCCACCGCGTGGAGATCGTCGCGTCCGGGCTGCGGGCAATCGGGCCGCCGCTGGGTGGCGGTGAGCAGGAGCCGGTCGCCCTGGCCCGCCCGCTCGAGCGCCGCGACCGACGCCGGGCGGCCGACGAAGAGCGGTTGCAGGGTGCGGGGGAAGACGACCGCGTCGCGCAACGGCAGCAGCGGAAGACGCCGGGGAAGTTCGAATTCCTCGGCGGTCTCGGGGTGGCGCAGCCGCGCGTACGGCGGCCGCGCGCGCTCAGGCCTGCTTCTTCGATTCACGGTAGCGGATTTCGGGAGCGGCGCCCTTGGTGATCACATCCTCGGTGACGAGGCAGACCTCCGCGTCCTTCCACGTGGGCAGCTCGTACATGATGTCGAGCATCGCGTCCTCGAGAACGGCACGCAGACCTCGGGCTCCCGTGTGCCGCAGGAGCGCCAGCCGGCAGACCGCCTGCAGCGCTTCCTCGGTGAACTCGAGCTGCACGTCCTCCATCTCGAAGAATTTCTGGTACTGCTTAATGAGCGCGTTCTTGGGACGCACCAGGATCTCATGCAGTGCCCGGTCGTCGAGGTCCGCGAGCGTGACGACCACCGGCAGCCGGCCGATCAGCTCGGGAATGAGGCCGTACTTCAGCAGGTCCTCCGGCTCGACCGCGGCGTAGATTTCGCTGTTGTCCATCTCGCGCGTCGCGCGGCGCTCGGCACCGAAGCCGATGCTGCGTTTCCCGATCCGGCGTTCGACGATGCTCTGGACGCCCTCGAAGGCGCCCCCGCAAATGAAGAGGATGTCCTTGGAGTTGATCTCGATGTACTTCTGTTGGGGATGCTTGCGGCCGCCCTGCGGCGGGACGTTGGCCACGGTCCCCTCGAGGATCTTCAACAGGGCCTGCTGCACGCCCTCCCCCGAGACGTCCCGCGTGATCGAGGGGTTCTCGCTCTTGCGGGCGATCTTGTCGATCTCATCGATATAGATGATGCCGCGCTGGGCCGCCGAGACGTTGTAGTCGGCCGACTGGAGCAGGCGCAGCAGGATGTTCTCCACGTCCTCGCCCACGTAGCCGGCCTCGGTCAGCGTCGTCGCATCGGCGATCGCGAAGGGCACGCGCAAGAAGCGCGACAGCGTGCGCGCCAGCAGCGTCTTGCCCGAGCCCGACGGGCCGATCAGCAGGATGTTGCCCTTCTCGAGCTCGACGTCGGCGCTCGTGCGCACGTTGGCGATGCGTTTGTAGTGATTGTGCACGGCGACGGCGAGCACGCGCTTGGCCCGCTCCTGCCCGACCACGTACTCATCGAGCATGTCGACGAGCTCTCCCGGCTTGGGAAGGTCTTCCAGGGCCGCGGGATAGGCATGCGTCGTCTCGCCTTCGAGGATCTCGTTGCACAGCCGGACGCATTCGCTGCAGATGTAGACTCCCGGGCCCGAAATGAGCCGGGCCACGTCCTCCTGGCCCCGGCCGCAGAACGAGCACCGGATGGGCTGCAACGACCCCGAGCGCTTCTTCATCGGCTCTCCTTGCTTCGTCCCATCCTGCCGGTGGGACGGCACGCCCTCGGCGGGGCGCCGCGCCTCCGGCGCGCAACCCGCCCGCCCGCGCCCCTCGGCGCCGGCCGGGCCGCACCTACTTCAACCATCGGCCACGACTACTTCTTCTTGACGATCACCTCGTCGACCAGCCCATAGGCCCGGGCTTCCTCGGCCGACATGAAGTAGTTGCGGTCGGTGTCCTTGCGGATCCGCTCGAGGTCCTGGCCCGTGTGCGCGGAGAGGATCTCGCTGATCTTCTCCCTGAGCGTCAGGATTTCGCGCGTGAAGATCTCCATGTCCGCCGCCTGGCCGCGGCTTCCCCCCATCGGCTGGTGGATCATGACCCGGGCGTGGGGCAGCGCGCTGCGCTTGCCCTTCTCACCCGCCGCCAGCAGCAGGGCGCCCATGCTCGCCGCCTGACCCATGCAGATCGTCGCGACGTCGGGCTTGATGAATTGCATCGTATCATAGATCGCGAGCCCCGCCGAAACGACTCCGCCCGGAGAGTGGATATAGAGGTGCACGTCCCGGTCGGGATCCTCCGCTTCGAGAAAGAGCAGCTGCGCGATAACGAGATTCGCGGTCGTGTCGTCGATGATCGTGCCGACGAAGATGATCCGGTCGCGCAACAGGCGCGAGAAGATGTCGTAGGCCCGCTCGCCGCGTGCCGACTGCTCGACCACGATCGGCACCAGCGAGAGGAGCTCCTCGCGTTCCTTGCGGCTCTCCGGTGCTCGCGCGCCGCCCGGGCGGGCCGAGAGCTCCACGGATGCCGCCGTCTGCCCCATCCATGTCGAGACTCCGGCGATGCTGGTCGGGCTCCACCCACTTGCGTGCCGATCCAACGAGCGATCCTCCCTGAAGCGCATCTTTCCTCCCTCTCGTCCCGGGGCATCCCCCGAGCCCCGCGGCCTACCCTCCCCGCGCCCCGGTCCGAAGCGCGGGTCGAACCCCTGACCCCACGCCCTATTGCGGTCCGCGGCCGGGAACCTGGAGCTCCCGTACCTTGACCTTTCCCAGCAAGGCCTCGAAGACCTTTCTCTCGAAGAGGAACTGGCGGTAGCGCTCGATGTCGCCCAGGTCCTTGCGGACCTCTTCGACGGTCCGACTCTCCCCTCGGGCCATCTTTTCGATCTCACCCTCTACATCGGCAGGGGTCACCCGGATCCCCTCTTGTTCCGCCACCTTCGCCAGCAGAAAATCCCGGCGCTGGAGCCGCTCGATCTGCGGCCGGTAGGTCCGCTCCAGATCCTCGCGCCCGGCGGAAGGTTGTTGTTTCTGCACGCGCTCGATCAGCCGCTCCAGCGGAGCCCGGACCGTCGGTTCGGGCAGATCGAAGGGATTGGCCGCGATCAGAGCGTCGATCAGCCTCTCCTCGAGATCCTCGCGGGCGGCCAACCGGCGCTCGCTTTCGATGCGCAGGCGGACCCGGGCCCGCAGGCCGTCCAAGTCGAGATTCGGATCGAACTGCTTGGCAAATGCATCGTCGAGAGCGGGCAGCTTCTTTTCCTTGATCTCCAGCGCCCGCAGGCGATACCGGCGCTTCTGGCCCCGCAGGCTCTCCTGCCCGAAATCCTCGGGATAGGCGACCTCGAAGTCACGTTCCTGACCGGCGGCCAGCCCCCCGGCCGCTTCCCGGAATTCGGGCAACAGATTCGCATTGCCGACCTCGAGCGTCACCTTCTCGCGCTTGGTGCCCTTGACCCGATTGCCCTCGGCATCCACCGTCTCCAACTCGGCCTCGATCAGGTCTCCATCGCGTGCCGCCCGCCCGACCGTCTCGGAGTCGGCGGCGCGCTCCCGGATCTGTCCGAGAAACGCCTCCACCTGCTCGGGCGTCACGCTCTCGACGACCTGTTCGAGCTCGATCTCTTCACAGGGCTTGAGCGCGACCTCGGGCCAGACGGAGAATTTCACCGTGAAGGCGAGCGGCTCGCCCGGCCGGAAGCGCATCGTCGAGATGTCGCCTGAAGCTGCAGGGCGGATTTGATTCTCGGCCACCGCCCGGTCGATGGAATCGGGCACGAGTTCGGTGAAGACCGCCCGCTCGATTTCATCCTGAAAGCGGGCGCGGACCACCCCGTCGGGCGCCTTCCCCGGCCGGAAGCCGGGCAGGGCATAGCGGCGCCGGTAGCCCGAGATCAGACCATCGATGAAGCGGTTGACTTCGTCCGTATCGAGATGGATGTCGAGCTCCTTCTGCAAGACCCCCACCTCGCGCACTTCGACTTTCACTCGGTGACCTCCTTGGATCCGTGAGGCGTACTACGCCACGTGCAAAGGAAGAAACGCATCGCTCCCGGATCGCGGCCGCCCGGATCCCGTCGCTGCGGGCGGAATCCGTCACTCGGAAGCGGGTCGGCCCCCGGACCGGCCCTCAATGCGAGAGGGGGGACTCGAACCCCCACGATGAAATCATCACTGGATCCTAAGTCCAGCGCGTCTACCAGTTCCGCCACTCTCGCCCGCCGGCTTGGCCGCGTGCGGCCGTCCGCGCATTGTAGGCCGCGGGAGCGGAGCTGTCCATAAAGGGCGCCCGCGGGAATCGTCGGAGCGCCGGACCGGATCAGCGACCCTCGAACTGAGGCTTGCGCTTCTCAAGAAACGCCGCGCAGCCTTCCTTCATGTCCGCGGTGCTCCAGAGCAGGCCGAAGAGGGCGGCTTCCAGCCGAGAGCCCTCCTCGAGCGTTCCGTCCAGGCCCCTCTGAACCGCATCCAGGGCGAAGCGAGCCGCGACCGGGCCGCGCGAGGCGATCGTCGTCGCGATGCCCTCGCAGGTCGGGAGCAACGCTTCGAGCTCCACGACGCGGTTGACCAGGCCCACCCGCAGCGCCTCCTGCGCGTCAAGCGGAATACCGGTCAAGATCATCTCCAGCGCGCGGCCCGTCCCGACGAGCCGGGGCAGCCTCTGGGTGCCGGCATAGCCCGGGATGAGCCCCAGGGTGACCTCGGGCAAGCCAAGGCGCGCGTTGCTGCTGGCGATGCGGAAATGGCAGCAGAGGGCGAGCTCGAGGCCCCCGCCCAGGGCGAAGCCGTTCACCGCGGCGATGACCGGCTTGGAGAGGCGGGCGATGCCCTCCATCACCGACTGCCCGAGCAGGGAAAGCTCACGCGCCTCGGCCGGGCTGAGGGTGGCCAACTCGGCGATGTCGGCCCCGGCGGCGAAGGCCTTGGTCCCGCTCCCGGTCAAGATGACCGCGCGGATCGCGGCATCGGCGTCGATCTCCTGAAAGAGGGCGCGCAGTTCGAAGAACATCGCCCGGTTGATGGCGTTCAGCTTGTCGGGACGGTTTACGGTGACGATCGCCACCGGGCCCTTCGCTTCATGGAGCAGGAACGTGCGGTCCGCCGTCATGACTCCTCCTGCGACGTGTGACGTGTCTCGGGTCTCGGCCCGCTCCCGGGCGCGGGAATCGCGGAGCGCAATTCGAACCCGCGAGCCTAGGCCCAGGCGGGAGCCCAAGTCAACGCATGCGCGGCCGCTCCCGCGCGCCAGCGCGATTGACCCTCGGGAGGCTTCTTCCCTATGATGCGTATCTTCGCTTTCAGGAGCGGCCATCGTCCTCGAAGGCGGGTGAGAGGCCGGCGGGGCGAATCCGGACCCGGACGCAGGCCGTCGATCGACGCAACGCGGGAGGGACAATGAACCAGGATCCGAAGATCGCCGATCTCCGCCGCAGGCGGGCCGAGGTTCTGGCCGGCGGCGGGCCCGAGAAGGCTGAAAAGCGCCACGCCGAGGGCCGCCTGACGGCGCGCGAGCGGATCGAAGCCCTCCTGGACCCCGGCAGCTTTCAGGAGCTGGGCACCTTCGTCGTCCACCGCTGCAGCGATTTCGGGATGGACAAGCGGCGCATGCCGGGTGACGGGGTGATCGCGGGCGTGGGTCGCATCGACGGCCGCCAGGTCTACCTCTTCGCCCAGGACTTCACCGTGCTGGGCGGCACCCTCTCCGAGGCCAACGCGCGCAAGATCTGTCTCGTGCTCGATCATGCGGTGCGCAACGGCTGCCCCTTCATCGGCCTGAATGACTCCGGCGGGGCCCGCATCCAGGAGGGCGTGACGAGTCTGGGGGGCTACGCCGACATCTTCCTGCGCAATACGCTCGCCTCGGGCGTGGTGCCCCAGATCTCGGCCATCATGGGCCCGGCGGCAGGGGGAGCGGTCTACTCGCCCGCTTTGACCGATTTCATCCTCATGGTGAAGAACACCAGCCACATGTTCGTCACCGGCCCCGACGTGGTGAAGGCGGTGACCCAGGAGGATGTGACCTTCGAGCAGCTCGGCGGCGCGAGCGCCCACAGCGTCAAGAGCGGGGTGGCCCACTTCGCCGCCGAGGACGACCGCCATGCGTTGGAGCTCATCCGCCGCCTGCTCGGCTACCTGCCGCAGAACAATCTTGAGGACCCCCCGCGCCTGGACACCGGCGACGATCCCGAACGCCGGGACCCCGAACTCGACGCCCTCGTGCCGCCCGAACCCGACAAGCCCTACGAAATGCGCGAGGCGATCCGGCGCATCATGGACCGCGATACGTTCCTCGAGGTGCACGAGCACTATGCCCCGAACATCCTGGTCGGCTTCGCCCGCCTGGGCGGGCGCGTGGTCGGCATCGTCGCCAATCAGCCGCGTTACCTGGCCGGCGTGCTCGACATCGAATGCTCGCGCAAGGGCGCCCGGTTCATCCGCTTCTGCGACGCCTTCAACATCCCGATCGTGACCTTCGAGGATGTGCCCGGCTTCATGCCGGGGACGGCGCAGGAATGGGGCGGCATCATCATTAACGGCGCCAAGCTGCTCTACGCCTATTGCGAAGCGACGGTGCCCAAGTTGACCGTGATCACGCGCAAGGCCTACGGTGGCGCCTACTGCGTGATGAACTCCAAGCACATCCGCGGCGATGTCAACATCGCCTGGCCGGGCGCGGAGATCGCGGTGATGGGCGCGGAAGGCGCCGTCAAGATCGTCTTCCGCAAGGAGCTCGAGCAAGCGGCCGGGCGCGAGGCGCGTCAGGCGGAGATCGTGCGGCAATTCCGCGATGCCTTCGCCAATCCCTACGTCGCGGCGGGCCTGGGCTACCTGGACGACGTGATCGAGCCGCGCGAGACGCGCCCGTATCTCATCAAGGCGCTCGCCGCGCTCGACAACAAGCGCCAGCAGAACCCGCCCAAGAAGCACGGGAACATCCCGCTCTGACGGCGCCTTCGTCTCGCGCCGCCCGTGGAGGAACCGACCCATGAATCCGGCATCCACGCCGCCCCCCCCCGGTCGAGAGGGCTGGGAAGCGGCGGCGGCGAAACAGAAGCAGCGCAAGCCCCGCTTCCGCACCTCCTCGGGCGAGTTGGACGCGCTCTACGATCCCGCTTCCCTCGCGGGGATCGCGCCGCCCGAGGCGATCGGCTATCCGGGCACCTATCCTTTCACCCGCGGCGTGCAGCCGACCATGTACCGCGGCCGCCTGTGGACCATGCGCCAGTATGCCGGCTTCGGTTCGGCCGAGGAAACCAACCGGCGCTTCCGTTACCTGCTCGCGCAGGGTCAGACCGGACTCTCGGTCGCCTTCGACCTGCCGACCCAGATGGGCTACGATTCAGACGCCCCCGAGGTCGCGGGCGAGGTCGGCAAGGTCGGCGTGGCGATCGACACGCTGGCCGACATGGAGACCCTCTTCGCGGAGATCCCCCTCGATCAGGTCTCGACCTCGATGACGATCAACGCCCCGGCCGCGATCCTGCTGCTCATGTACCAAGCGCTCGCCGAGCAGCAGGGGGTGGCGGCCGAGAAGCTGAACGGGACGATCCAGAACGACGTGCTCAAGGAGTACGTCGCCCGCGGCACCTTCATCTTCCCGCCGCGGCCCAGCCTGCGGATCGCGACCGACATCTTCGAGTACTGCCGCACCCGCCTGCCCCGCTGGAACACGATCTCGATCAGCGGCTACCACATTCGCGAGGCCGGCTCGACCGCCGTGCAGGAGGTCGCCTTCACCCTGGGCAACGGGATCACCTACGTTCAGGCGGCCGTCGAACGCGGAATGGACGTCGACGAGATCGGCCCGCGCCTCTCCTTCTTCTTCAACGCGCACAACCACCTGCTGGAGGAGGTCGCGAAGTACCGCGCGGCGCGCCGCCTGTGGGCCGAGATCATGCGCGAGCGCTTCGGCGCCCGCGATCCCCGCAGCTGGGTGCTGCGTTTTCATACCCAGACGGCGGGCAGCACGCTCACCGCCCAGCAACCCGAGTTGAACGCCGTGCGCGTCGCCTACCAGGCGCTGGCGGCGGTCCTCGGCGGCACCCAGTCGCTGCACACGAACAGCCGCGACGAGGCGATCTGCCTGCCCTCGGAAAGCGCGGCTTTGCTCGCGCTGCGCACCCAGCAGATCCTCGCCGAGGAGACCGGCGTCACCGATACGATCGATCCCCTGGGCGGCTCCTACGCGATCGAGAAGCTGACCGACGAGATCTTTCGCGAGGCCGGAGCGCTGATCGCGAAGGTCGAAGGGCTCGGCGGGGTGCTGGCGGCGATCGAGAGCGGCTTCATCCAGCATGAGATCCACCAGAGCGCCTACCGCCAGCAACTGGCGATCGAAGCGGGCGAGAGCGTGGTCGTGGGGGTCAACCGCTACACGATTGATGAGGCCGTGCCCGAACCCGAGTTCCGCCTCGATCCCGAGTTGGAGAGCCGCCAGATCCAGCGGTTGCGGCAGGTGCGCGCCGGCCGCAACGGGGGCCTCGTCGCGGCCGCGCTCGAGCGCCTGGAGCACGCCGCGCGCGGGACGGAGAACCTCATGGAGCCGATCCTCGCCTGCATCTGGGCCTACGGCAGTATCGGCGAGATCTGCGGGCGCCTGCGGGGTGTGTTCGGGGCGTACCGGGACCCGGGATATCTGTGATCCAGTCGGGGAACCGCGTGAGGAAGGAAGACATGATTCGCAAGATCGATCACATCGGGCTCGCGGTCGCGGACGCGGAGACGGCGCTGGCGCTCTGGCGCGACACGCTCGGGTTGGCGCATACCGATACCGAGAGGGTCGAAAGCCAAAAGATCCTCTCCTATCACCTGCGCCTCGGTGAATCGAACCTCGAGTTGCTCTCGCCCACCGACCCGGAAAGCGTGATCGCGAAGTTCCTGGAGAAGAAGGGCGCGGGCATCCACCACATCGCGCTCGCCGTGGAGGATCTCGACGTCGAGATCGCCCGCTTGAAGGCCGCGGGGCTCCAGCCGCTGGGCGAACACCCCACCGCGGGCGCCGGGGGCAAGCGCGTCATCTTCTTCCATCCCAAGACGACCGGCGGAGTCCTGCTCGAATTGTGCGAGGCAGCCGCGGGCTGATTCGCCGGCCGGCCAATGGATTCCGCGGTCGGATTTCGCCAAGGGCGCGGGGGTCGGATGCGGGTTCCCGCGGGATGTCTCCGCCGCGCATATGTACCGCGTACGGAATGTGCACGAGAGCCCTTCGCGCGGCGGAGTCAAGGCGCGCGCCCCTGAGAATGGGACTCCGAGAGCGCGCGCCGGTCCCGCGGGAACCCGCATCCGACCCCCGCGCCCCACGACGCCAAACGCCCGCCGCCCTACTCGCCTCGCAGCAGGCATCGCGCGATCACGAGCCGCTGCATTTCGCTCGTGCCCTCGTAGATCTCCGTCACGCGCGCGTCCCGGAAGTAGCGCTCGACCGCGTATTCCTTCATGTACCCGTATCCGCCGTGGATCTGCAGCGCCTGGTGCGTCACCCAGCTCGCGGTTTCGGAGGCGGTCAGCTTCGCCATGGCCGCCACCCGGGTGAAGGGCTTGCCCTGGTCCTTCAACCAGGATGCCTGCTGGACGAGCAGGCGCGCCGCCTCGATGCGCGTCGCCATCTCGGCTAGCTTGCCCTGGATGGCTTCGAAATGCACCAGCGGATACCCGAACTGGTGGCGGACCTTGGCGTAGGCGCGCGCTTCTTCAAAGGCCGCCTGCGCGATTCCCACCGCCTGGGCCCCGACCCCGATCCGCCCGTTATCGAGCGCGCGCATCGCGATCAGAAAACCCTGTCCCTCGTCGCCGATGCGGTTCGCCGCGGGCACGCGGCAATCCTCGAGAAAGATCTCCATCGTGTCGTCGGCCCGCATGCCCATCTTGTCTTCCTTGCGGCCGATGAGCAGTCCGGGCGAGCCGCGCTCGGCGAGGAAGGCGCTGATCCCGCGGTGGCGCGGTTGCACCTCGGAGTCGGTGCGCGCCATGACCAGGTAAAGGCCGGCCAGCGAGCCACTCGAAACGAAGACCTTGCTGCCGGTCAGCAGGTAGTCGTCTCCCTCGCGGCGGGCCACCGTCTTCAAGGAGGCCGCGTCACTGCCGCTCTCGGGCTCGGAAAGGCAGAAGGCGCCGATCTCGCCCGCGGCTAGGCGCGGCAGGAAACGGCGCCGCTGCTCTTCGCTGCCGAAGACCATCAACGGATAGGCGGCCACCGAGGAGTGCACGCTCAGCAGGATCGCGATCCCCGCGCAGGCGCGCGCCAGCTCCTCCACGATCGCCGAATAGACGCACGTATCGAGGCCGAGACCCTCGTAGGCCTCCGGAATCTGGATGCCGAAAAGCCCCAGGGCGCGCATCTGGTCGAGGATATCCTCGGGAATGCGCGCCTCCTCGTCCATCTGCCTGGCACGCGGCGCGATTTCGCCCCGGGCGAAGTCGCGCACGCCATCCAAGATCATCCGCTGGTCGGGATTGAAACCGAGTTCCACGCATCGTCCCTTCGGGATCGTCGCCCCGGGGGCATCCCTGTTCCCATCGCCTCGCCGGCGGCCGGCGGATCTCAGCCGCGCAGCAAGCGTCGCGCGATGATCAGCCGCTGAATCTCGGATGTGCCCTCGTAGAGCTCCGTGATCTTGGCATCCCGGAAATGCCGCTCGACCTGGTAGTCCTGCGTATAGCCGTAGCCGCCGTGCACCTGGATCGCCGCATCGCAGACCTCGACCGCCACGCGGCTCGCGTACAGCTTGGCG
This sequence comes from Candidatus Eiseniibacteriota bacterium, assembly GCA_043806645.1. Lineage (GTDB taxonomy): Bacteria > Eisenbacteria > RBG-16-71-46 > CAIMUX01 > WJJG01 > JAZDGX01. The sequence goes on from JAZDGX010000201.1 coordinate 12,898, forward strand.
CGCGCCGAAGCGGTGACATAGTCGCCGCCTTGGTCGCGCAGCACGGCCGCCTGAAGCGTCAGCAGATGGGCCGCCTCGATCTTGGTCGCCATATCCGCCAGCATCCATTGGATGGCCTGGAAATTCGCGATCGGCTCGCCGAACTGCGTGCGGTTCTTGGCGTGCTCGACCGAGCGCTCGAGAGCCGCGCGGGCGATCCCGACCGCTTGCGAAGCGATCCCGATGCGACCCGAGTCAAGCGCTTCCATGGCGACCTTGAAGCCGCGCCCCGGCTCGCCCAGGACATTCGCCGCGGGCACCTCGCAGTCCTCCAGAATGATCTCGTAGGTCGTCGAGCCGCGGATCCCCAGGGTCTTCTCGCGCCGGCCGCGGCGAAAGCCGGGGAAGTCCTCCTCGACGATGAACGCCGTGATGCCCCGCGTCTTCTTTTCCGGATCGGTGCTCGCGAAGACGATAAAGATGTTGGCGATGCCGCCGTTGGTGACAAAGAGCTTCGTGCCGGTGATGCGGTAGCGCTCGCCGTCGAGCACCGCGCGCGCCTGGAGATTGCCCGCGTCGGAGCCGGCTTCGGCCTCGGTCAGGCAGTAGGCGCCGAGCTTCTCCCCCTTCGCCAGAGGCGTCAGGTACCGGCGCTTCTGCTCCTCGTTGCCGAACATGCGCAGCGGCTCGCAGACGAGCGAGTTGTTGACGTCCATGATCACGCAGGTCGAGGCGCAGCCGCGGGCGATTTCCTCCATCGCCAGGACATAGCTCACATCGTCCAGACCGGCGCCGCCGTACTGCTCAGGTACGAGCATGCCCAGGAATCCGAGTTCCCCAAGCTTGCGGACCGCGTCCAGCGGGGGTTCGCGCGTCTCATCGACCCGCTCGGCGATCGGCATGAGCTCCTGCTCGGCGAAATCCCGCGCCGTCTCCTGAATCATGCGTTGTTCTTCGGTCAACGAGAAGTCCATGCTCGCCTCCTGCGACCCTTGACACTCACCCTTTGTGAAAACACCCCGCGGCCGGCCGCCGGCCGGGCGACCTACGCGGGCGTGCCCCCCTGCGAGGCCATCCAGGTGCGGATGTACTCGATCGCCTCCGTGGTCGGCGTCCCCGGGCCGAAAATCGCGCCGACACCCAGTTCCTTCAGCTGGCGGGCATCTTCCCGCGGAATGATCCCGCCGCCGATCACGTGGATCTCGCCCGCCCCGCGCTCCTTCAGGAGCTCCAGAACCCGCGGGAAGATCGTCATGTGCGCGCCGGAGAGCACCGACATCGAGAGGATGTCGACGTCCTCCTGGATCGCCGCGTCGACGATCATCTCGGGCGTTTGATGAAGCCCGGTGTAGATGACCTCGAAGCCGGCGTCGCGAAACGCAGCGGCGACGACCTTGGCTCCCCGGTCGTGCCCGTCGAGGCCCGGTTTGGCCACCAGAATCCGGATCTTCTCTGCCGTCATGGGTCACCCCCCGAACTTGCCCGGCACCCTTCGCCCGGCGCTCGGCGGCTCGTCCCGCGCTCCTCAGGCCCCGCCGGCGCGGATCGATTCGATCCACCGATAGGGCGACAGTTCACGCGCGGCGATCCGCGGCAGCGCCTCCGCCAGACGCTGCTCGAGCCCGGCCTCCGCCCACACGCGCTGGATCAAGGCGCGTTTGAGCAGCGCCCGCAAGCGGCGTCTCAACGTTTCCCGCCGCATACGCTCCCGGCGCGCGGGATCGGCCGCCAGCCATTGCTCGTGCGCCTCCACTTCCTGCAGGACCTTCTCCACGCCTTGCTCCGCCGTGGCGACGGTCGTGCAGATCGGCGGGACCCAGCCGCCCGGTCGGGTCCAGCGCGTCAGTTCCAGCGTCACGGAAATGTCGCGCATCAGCCGGTCGCCGCCCTCGCGATCGTACTTGTTGATCACGAAGACGTCGGCGATCTCCATGATGCCCGCCTTCATCGTCTGGACGCTATCGCCCGACTCCGGCACGAGGACGAGGATCACGGTATCGGCAAGCTCGACCACCTCGAGCTCCGACTGCCCAACGCCGACCGTCTCGATCAGGATCCAGTCGAATCCAGCCGCCGCCAGCACATCGGCCGCTTCATGCGTGGTCGCCGAAATGCCGCCCAGGCTGCCGCGCGAAGCCATGCTGCGCACGAAGAATCCATCATCCCCCGCGGCGCCCGGCATGCGCACCCGGTCGCCCAGGATCGCACCTCCCGTGAACGGGCTCGTCGGGTCGATCGCCAGCACCCCGACGCGCTCCCCCCGCCGGCGCAGCAGACCGGCCAATCCGTGGACGAGCGTGCTCTTGCCCGAACCGGGAGGACCCGTGACGCCGATGCGGCGGGCCTTGCCGGAATGGACATAGATGATATCGAGGAGTTCGTGACCGACGGCGGTCTCATCCTCGACATGGGAGATCGCCCGGGCGACGGCGCGCCGTTCGCAGCGTGCCAGACCCTCGGCCAGGCGGGCCGCCTCCCGCCGCGCCGCATCTTCTTCGCGTGCGAAGGGCGGGTCGCTATGGCCGGTTTCCCGCGCTGGCATGGCACTCCCTGAAAACCCGGATGGAGAGCTTCCCGGATCGGGGCGGCCGCATTGCGCAGCAGGGCGTTCCTCGCCCGCGGACGGGCCCAACACGCCGCTTCCGCACCTCCGCCCGGGCCTCTCGCCGCAATACAAGAAAACGACTGTATCAACCGGCTTGCGGGGATGTCAACGAGAGGGAAGCCGCCAGAGATTCTGCAAATGCCGCAGGAGCAAGCCGAAGGCCTGGCGCTCGATTGCGATCACGTCGAAGCGCAGGAAGGTCCCCGCGGGAGGAGCCAGCCGCTCCATGAGCAGGCCGGCCGCGAGGGAGAGGCGCTCGCGTTTGATCCGTCTCACGCTCTCCTCGGGCCGCCCGTGGGTACCCGAAGAGCGCAGGCGCACTTCTACGACGGCGATGATCCCCGCCCGCTCGGCCAAGAGATCGATCTCGAGGGGGCCGCAGCGCAGGTTCCGGCCGAGAATGCGATAGCCGTTCATCTCCAGGTAGTGCGCGGCAATCGATTCCCCGAGGCGGCCCCGGCAGACCGTGTCCGGCTCGCGCCGCTTCATGCTCCTCCTTGGGGTGCGGCGGGAAATCCGGCCGGCCGAAGCGCGGCCTCGCCCGGTATCTCGAACGAGGCGCCCGCATCTCGCATGGGATGACCGCAGTGGATCGCGTAGAAGAGCGCGCGAAGCCCACACCCTTCGATAGCCAGAGCGGGACCGAAATGGAAGGCTCCGGGGTTTGTTTCAAGTCGCCGCACCTTGGGGCGCGGCCTACTTCCCCTTGGCCTTCTTCTTCGGCTTGGCCGCGGGCTTGGCGGCTGGCTTGGGCGCGGACGGCTCGGCCGCGGTCGTCGCAGGCACCGGGGTCTCCGCGACTGCGTTGGGCTCGGTCGCGACGCGGGCGGCAGGGGCAGGCCCCTGGCCCTGCTCGGTCCCACGCTCCCGAATGCGGGCGCTCTTGCCCTTGCGGCCGCGCAGGTAGGTCAGGCGCGCGCGGCGGACGCGCCCCTTGCGAATCAGTTCGATGCTCGCCACGTTGGGCGAATGCAGCGGGAAGATGCGCTCGACGGCGACGCCGTCGCTGATCTTGCGCACCGTGAAGGTCGCGCGGGCACCCGCTCCCGAGCGGGCCACGACGACACCCTGAAAGATCTGGGACCGGACCTTGTCGCCCTCGACAACCCGCACCGCAATCCGGACCGTGTCGCCCGGTCCGAAGACGGGCAGCTCCGGCTTGACGTACGGCGATTCGACGTTTCTCAGAATGTCCATCGTCTCCCCCTCATCCTCCCGCGCCCGGGCGCGCACTCATCGCGGGCCCGCACGGCCATCGTCACAACTCCCGCTCACCCGCAGGCCGCGTAGCGGGCCGCCCCGGGAGCGTCTCCCCCCAGCCCAGGCTCTTCAGGAAGCGAACATCTTCCCGATCCAGGGCCACCTTGGCAAGCAATTCCGGACGGCGTTCAAACGTCCGCCGCAGGGCCTCCTCCCGGCGCCAGCGCCGGATCGCCCCATGATTCCCCGACAAGAGCACTTCGGGCACGCAGCCGCCCTGCCATTGCTCCGGACGCGTGTAGTAGGCGCAGTCCAGAATCCCGGTCGCGAAGCTGTCTCCGCGCGCCGAATCGAGATCTCCCAGCACCCCGGGAATCAGCCGGAAGAGACCGTCGATCACCACCATGGCCGCCAGTTCGCCGCCCGAGATGACGAAGTCCCCGAGCGAAACCTCGGTGTCGGCCAGCGCGCGTATGCGCTCGTCGACCCCCTTGTAGCGTCCACAGATCAACACCAGGTCCGCGTCCGCGGCGGCGCGGGTCTCGAGAAACTCCTGCGTCAGCAACCGCCCCTGGGGGGTCAGCAGGACGACCTCGCGTCCGCCTGTCGATGGCGGAAGATCCGCCAGCGCACGGGCGACCGGCTCCACCTTCAGGATCATCCCCGGCCCGCCGCCGTAGGGATAGTCATCGATCGTGCGATGACGATCCTCCGTGTAGTCACGGAGATTGACGATCCGCAACGCGGCCAGCTTCTTCTCGAGCGCGATCCGGACGATGCCCTCGGCGTCCAGGCTGCCGAAGAGCGCCGGAAACCCGGTCAGGACCGTGACCGCGACGCGGGGGCCCTCCCGATTCACGGCTCGACCAGTCCTTTCAGATCCCGCAGCGTGATCCTGCCCGCGGCCACGTCGATCGAGGCGATTGCATCCTCGATGGCCGGCACCAGGATCTCGCCCTGCTCCCCGCACACGCGGTAGATGTCGTTGCCGCCGGTCTCCAGGATCTCCGCCAGCACGCCCAGCCGGCGTCCGTCGGCATCCACCACTTCGAGCCCCAGAAGCTGAAAGTGGTAGTAGCTGCCCTCTTCCAGCGGGGGCAACTCGCTCGCCCGGATCTGGATCTCGCACCCGACCCAGGGACGGATCCGATCGACGTCCGGGCGTCCTTCGAACGACACGACGAACTTCGCCGGCATCGGTCGCGTCGTCGCTACCCGCGCATCCACGCGCCCGTCGGGGGTAACCACCTGCACGACGGCCCCGGGGCGGAAGCGCTCCGGCGTCTCACCCGTGTAGTGGATCACCACCTCGCCCTTCAATCCGAAGGGCTTGCCTACTCGTCCGATCTGCACCCAGGTCTCTTCCGCGCGCTCCACCATCTGCTCTCCCCGGAAGTCGCCCGGGTGGGCCCGCCCTACTCCAGTATCTCCAGCACCGCCCGCTTGTTCTGCTTCGTCGCCGCCGCGGACAGCAGCGTGCGGATCGCCCGAATCGTGCGGCCGTGCTTGCCGATGACCTTGCCGAGATCCCCTTCGCCGACCTTCAGCTCGTATACCGTCGTCTTCTCCCCGACCACTTCGCGGACCTCGACTTCGTCGGGCTTGTCGACCAGCGCCTTGGTGATGTACTCGATCAGCTCTTTCATTTCCCTTGCTCTCCCTCTCTTTCGATTCGCTTCGTCACGCCGCACTCACGCCAGTGCGCATCGCCGTCTTGGGCTTACTCTCCTGCCGGCATCCCATGGGGCCGGCGCGTCCCACAGCGTCCTTGCGTCGGTGATCAAGGCCGAGCAGCCGCTTCCGACGTTACTGCGCCCCCGCGGCGGGTTCCGCCGCCTCCGGCGCAGTCGGGGCCGGAGGCTCGGGGATCGTCGCACCCTGCCGGGCGCGCAGCTTGCTGCGCTTGATCAATTGCCGCACCGACACCGATGGCTGGGCGCCGTTCTTAATCCACTCCTCGACGCGTGGATGGTCGAGGGAGATGATGTCAGGGCCGGGCAACGGGTCGTAGTAGCCCACCTTCTCGATGAACGCCCCATCCCGGGCGCGCCGGGAATCGGCGACCACGATCCGAAAGAACGGCCTGTTGCGGGCACCCGCCCTCTGCAACCGAATCACCACCGCCACGTCTGTTCCTCCCTTGCTCCTCTACGGCCCTTGAAACATGCGCGGAAGGCTTCCGCCCTTCCGCAGGCGTCCGAACAATCGGCGCATGGACTCGAAATCGCGCAGCAGCCGATTGACCTCCTGCACCGTGGTTCCGCTACCACGGGCGATCCGCTTGCGCCGGGATCCGTTCAGGATCTCCGGCCGGCGGCGCTCGTCGCGGGTCATCGAGAGCACGATCGCCTCGACGCGCCGCATGTCCTTCTCTTCAACGTTCACCCGGCCGAGGGCCTTGCCGCCCAACCCGGGAATGAGCTTCAGCACATCTTCGAGAGGCCCCATCTTGCGCACTTCCCGCATCTGCTGCAGGAAGTGCTCGAAGGTGAACTCCTCCCGTTCGAGCTTCTTCTGGAGCTGTAGCGCTTCCTCGATGTCGATTCGCTCCTGGGCCCGTTCGGCGAGTGCCAGCACATCGCCCATGCCCAGGATCCGGGAGGCCATGCCTTCCGGATGGAAAGGCTCGAGGGCGTCGAGCGTCTCGCCCGTTCCCACGAACAGGATCGGAACACCCGTCGCCGCCCGCGTGCTCAGCGCCGCTCCCCCGCGCGCATCGCCCTCCATCTTCGTCAGCACGACCCCGCTCAGGCCGAGGCGCTTGTGAAACGCCTCGCTCACCGCGACCGCTTCCTGGCCGGTGAGACCGTCGACGACGAGCAGGATCTGATGCGGTTCGACCGACTCGCGCACCCGCGCGAGTTCCTCCATCATCGGCTCGTCGATCTGCAACCGCCCGGCGGTATCGACGAGATAGTAGTCAACGCCCGTCCGGCGGGCCTCGGCCCGCCCCCGCTCGGCGACCCCGGCGGCATCCGGCTCGCCCGGCTCCGCGTAGACCCGCACGCCGAGCTGCGCGCCGAGGGTCTGAAGCTGCTGCACCGCCGCCGGACGATGGACGTCGCAGGCGCAAAGCAGGCAGACCTTGCCGCGTTTGCGTAACCGCGCCGCGACTTTCGCCACCGTCGTCGTCTTGCCCGAACCCTGCAACCCGACGAAGAGAATCGTCGTCGGAATCTCGGCGCTCTCGGCCAGATGAACCGTTCGCCCTCCGAGGAGGTCGACCAGCACATCATGGACGACTTTGACGAGCTGCTGGCCCGGAGTCAGACTCCGCAGCACCTCGACACCGACCGCCCGGGCCTCGACTTCACGAACGAAGTCGCGAACAACCTTGTAATTCACGTCGGCTTCGAGCAATGCGCGCCGGATATCCCGCAAGGTCTCGCGGATGTTCTCCGGATTCAGCTTGCCCCGGCCGCGTATCTTCGAAAAGGCCGCCTCCAGGCGACCCGCCAACGCCTCGAACATGGGATCCCAATCGATCGAATCGTGGAGGCCCAGTCGTCACGAAACGGAGAGTCTATCACCCTGCCTTCGCGCCCTTCAAGCTGAAAGAAGCGGGTTCGGGATGGAGCTAACACCTTGCCTCATACCGGGAAACGGCCCTCCCGCCCCTCGGAGCGGGTCCGGGGCCCTTGGCCCTTGGGCCCCGATAGGGGCTTGCGCATTCGGCCCATGGAGCAGCCCGGTCAGGAGCGGGCCGCGGCCAGGATCTCCCGGACCGCCTCCCCGCGCTCTTGGCGACCGAAGATCGCCGTTCCCGCGACCAGGATGTCGGCCCCGGCCCGCACGCAGGCCCGGGCCGTTTCCGCCGTGATCCCGCCATCGACCTCGATCCGGTACGGGAAGTGACGGTCCTCGCGCAGTTCCCGCGCCCCGGCTATGCGGAGCAGTTGCTGTTCCAGAAACCCCTGGCCCCCGAAGCCGGGCTCGACGGTCATGATCAGAACCAGATCCAGCTGCGCGCCCAGTTCCTTCAGCCAGGGCCCTGGATCGGTCGCCGGCCGGAAAGAGATCCCCATGCGGCAGCCCAGGTCGTCGAGCCGTCGCTTCGCCTCGCGGGCCCGGACGATCGCCGAGCTCCACTCGCCGGCCGGGTCCCCCAGGGACTCGGCGTGCAGGGTCAACAGGTCGGCCCCGCTCGTCACGAAGGGCTCCAGAAAGGCGAGGGGATCGCGGATCATCAAGTGGGTGTCGAGGAACATCCCGGTCGTCCGCCGCACCGAACGCACCAGCGGCGGCCCGAAGGTGATGTTGGGAACGAAGTGCCCGTCCATCACGTCGAGATGGAGCACCTCGACGCCCGCGGCTTCGATCGTCTCGATCTCCTCCGCCAGGCGCGCAAAGTCCGCCGCCAACAGGGACGGGGCGACCTGGATGCCGCCGGGGATGCTGCGAGGCTTGCGCATGTTCATTCCATGATCAGTTGGACGGTGCCGCCTTCCTCGACCGGATAGCCGGGAAGCGGATTCTGCCGCGTCACGCGCGGCCAGTTGCTGCGCGCCCCGGGCCAGAAGCGCCGCTCGACGCGCAGGCCGGCCGCTTCGAGCCAGGCGGCGGCCTGGTCCGGGTCCTGGCCTCGCAGGTCGGGCATGACCAACCGTTGGGGCTCGGGCCCTTCGCTCACCAGCAGATCCACGGTGCTCCTTCCGCCCAGCGGTGTGCCGGGCCGCGGGCTGGAGGCGATCACATGGCTGGCGGGCACATCCTCGCTGTGGATCGATCGGACGCGACCCGGTTCGAGGCCCGCCTGCATGAGCAGGAAGCGCGCATGCACGAGGCTCTCGCCCTCCAGATCCGGCACGCACAGCTCCTCGCGCCCACGGCTGACCACGAGGTCGACCGCCCGACCCTGCTTGACCTTGAAGCCGGGTGGAGGCGCATGCCGCACGATCCGCCCCGCGGGCACCTTGTCGTGGAAGGCCCCGCGCACCTCTCCCTTCTCGAGATGCGCCCCGCTCAGGAGCGGCGCGACCTCATCGACCGACATGTCGCGCAAATCGGGCACGGTCGTCTCTGCGCCGTGGAGGACGAACCATGGCATGACCACGACCTGGAAGAAGACGACGCCGCCCAGGCTGCCCAGCGCGAAAAACGACAGGCCGATCAGCAGACGTCGCACCGAACGCCGGCGCGCGGGCGTCCCTCGCCTGTCTCCGGTTGCGTAGCTCGCCACGATCGCGACTCCCTTCCTCTCAAGCCTGCCGCCTGAAGAGCGCCGCGTAAAGCCCTTCCATACCTAGAACCCCGGGAAGAACGCGCACGGTCCCCTCCGGCCCCCGGATTTCCTCCGGAACCCAAGCGGGCACCGGCTGAAGGGTGAACAGAGGCTGGCGCGCCAGGAACCCTCGCGCCTGGCGCTCGGTCTCCTCAGGCTCGAGCGTGCACACACTGTAGAGCAGCCATCCGCCCGGGCGCACCAGGCGGGCGGCCCCCGCGAGCAACGCCTCCTGGAGCCGGGCCGCGCGCGGGATCTGCTCCGCGCCCCGCAGCCAGCGCGCATCGGGCCTGCGCTGAAGGACCCCCAGCGACGTGCAGGGCGCGTCCACGAGGACGCGCGCGACGATCGGGCGCAGCGGCGGCCGCCGGCCGTCGGCGACGAAGGCGAAGAGGTTGGGCAGACCCAATCGGCGGGCGGTGGCGGCGATCGCGCGGACCCGCCGCAGGGTCGCGTCGCCGGCGAACACGGAGTCGTGCGGCAGAAGCGCCGCCAGATGGGAGGCCTTGGTGCCGGGGGCCGCGCACAGATCGACCGCCGGTCCCGCTTCGGGTTGCGGCCAGAGACGGCCGACCAGCATCTGGCTCTCGTCCTGGATGGTCACGCCCCCTTCTAGCACCAGGGAATCGCCTGCCACATCGAAGGTCCCGCACACGCGCACGGCTTCTTCCAGGAGACGCCCCGGGGACGCATCCAGGCCGCGGGCGCGCAGGCGGTCCAATGCCGAGGCCACCCCCTCCGGTCCCCCCATGACGCGCAGATGGAAATCGGGAATGCGATTGTTCCAGGCGCAGATCCTGCGCGTTTCCTCGAGACCCCAGCGCGCGATCCATCGTTCAAGCAGCCAGCCCGGATGGGAAAGCTCCCCCGCCAACGCCGCGATCCCTGCGCCCGCCGCCCATTCCTCGGGGTCCGGGCGATGGAGGGTCAATCCGCGCAGGATGCGATTGACCAGCCGCGCCTTGCCGGTGCCGCACTGCCGGCGGGCGAGCGACACCGCGGTGTCCACGGCCGCATAATCCGGGATTTGGTCGAGATGGAAGAGTTGGACGTAAGCGAGGCGGAGAATGTTGCGCGTGCAGACATCGAGCGATGCGACGCCCCGGTCGAGCCGCGCGTCCAAGACCCTGTCGGCGCGCCCTTGCCAGCGATAGGTCGTCTGAACCAGGGTCGTCACCAGTCGACGCGCGCGGGCATCCAGTTCGCTGCGCCCCAGCGCGGGAAGCCGAACCTGATCGGAAGGGCGCCGCGAGGATTCGGCCGTGCACAGAATGCGCAGCGCAACGGCGCGGGCGTCGGCCTGGCGTACATCCGCCATCGTTCAATCCTAGATCGAGGGCGGATGCGGGAGCAGGCGGTCGCCCTCCCTCAGCCTCCGCCCGCAGCAGAAGGCGTCGCCGCCCTGCGCCTGGCAGCTCTCCGCCTGCACGCGCACCACGGCGACGGCACCGGGAAGGGCGGCGACCAGCGGTGGGCCCTTCTTTCCGATTCGCAAGACGGTTCCGGGCGGAACCCGGCGCGGCGTTTCGTCGATCGCCTCGACCTGGAGCACCTTGACGCGCGTGAAGCTGCAGTAGGTGAATGCACCCGGCCAGGGCGTGAGCCCGCGCACCACGCGCTCGATCTGCCCGGCGGGCAGGCGCCAATCGAGCCGGCCGTCGCCGCGCCCCAGCCGCGGAGCGTAGCTCGCCAGGGCCTCGTCCTGGGCCACTTCCTGCAGCTGTCCGGCGTCCAGGGCGGGCAGCGCCTCGACCAGCAATCCGGCCCCCACCTCCGCGAGTCTCTGCGTCAGCTCTCCGGCGGTCTCGCAGGCACCGACCGGCACTTGTCGCTGAGCGAGAATGGGCCCGGCGTCGACCGCACGGACCATGCGATAGAGCGTGACCCCGGTCACCGCATCGCCACGCAAGATCGCCCGCTGGACGGGCGAAAGGCCCCGGTAGAGGGGCAGGAGCGACGGGTGGAGGTTGAAACATCCGCGGCGCGGCAGCCCGAGCAGTCTCTCCCGGAAGATCTTGCCGTAGGCCGCCGTGACGATGACATCGGGCTTCAAGGCTTCGAGAAACTCCAATTCCTCCGGCCGCTGGAGATGTTCGGGCTGCCGCAGCGGAAGATCCCGGCGCCGCGCTTCCACGGCGACCGCCGGCGCGCTCGTGCGCAGCCCACGTCCGGAAGGGCGGTCGGGCTGCGAATAGACGACCTGCGGGGTGAAGCCCGCCTCGCACAGGCAGGCCAGCGCAGGAACGCCGAACTCGGGTGTGCCCATGAACACGATGCGCACGACCGGCCTTCCTTTGCGCCGCGGCGCGCCGAGATCCGCGATTCCGGGAGCGCCCGGAATCGCAGAGCGCATCAGCGCTGCTTCAGCAGCACCTGCTGGACATGGCTGCGCGACACTTCGACCTTGGTGTTTTCGGCGATCTTGATCACGATGATCGCGACACCCTCCTCATCCTTCGTGCCGACCACGTTGCCGATCAGGCCCCCGGCCGTCACGACCCGGTCGCCGTTCTTGATGTCGCCGAGCATGCGTTGATGCTCGCGCTGGCGCTTCTGTTGCGGGCGGATGATCAAGAGATAGAAGATCAAGAAGATCAGGACGAACATGAGGAGCATCGTGAGGGGATTGCCCTGTCCCTCGCCGCCCGCCGCTCCGCCTCCGCCCATCCAGACGATCATGCTCAGCATGCACCCTCCTTCCCATTCGCAGATCCGCGATTTCCACTCCCGCGCCGGCGCCGGCACGGGCTTCCGCTCGCCCTCCGCTGCGCCCGCGTGCTGCGGGCCGGGCTCCCCCCCGACTCACACAGAGTCGGGGGTCGCGTCGCCCGCGTCGAGCCTTTTCCAACGTTCCCGCAGCGCGCCCGCAAAGTCCGCGACGCGGTTCTCGGCGATCGCCCCACGCAGGCGCTCCATCAACTGCTGGTAGAATGCCAGGCTGTGGATCGTGGCCAGATGCCCCGCGAGCTGCTCTCCCACCTGGAAGAGATGCCGCAGATAGGCGCGTGAATACCGGCGGCAGGTCGGGCAGGTGCATTCGGGGTCGATCGGGCGCTGATCCTCCGCATACGCGCTGTTCTTCAGAATCATCTTTCCATGCCAGGTGAACACCGTCGCCTTGCGCGCATTGCGCGTCGGAAGGACGCAATCGAACAGGTCGATTCCACGTTCGACCGCGGCCAGGATGTCCTGCGGCGTTCCCACCCCCATCAGGTAGCGCGGCGCATCCACCGGCAACTCACCGATCGCCGCCTCGAGCGCCGGGATGCGCTGCTCCACCGGCTCCCCCACCGAGAAGCCGCCGAGAGCATATCCGTCGAACCCCATCGCGACAAGCCGCCGGGCACAGTCGCGCCGCAAATCCGGAAACACCCCGCCCTGGACGATGCCGAAGAGCGCGCCTCCCGCGATCCAGGCGGCCCGTGATCGCTCCGCCCATCGCAGCGTCAGCTCCATGTCGCGCAGCGTATCCTCGCGGCCGCTCGGCTGAGGGGTACAGACATCGAGAACCATGCGGATATCGCTGCCGAGAAGCGCTTCGATCTCGAGCACCCGCTCCGGTGTGAGGAAATGGCGCGTGCCGTCGAGATGCGAACGGAATTCGATGCCGTCCGCGTGGATCTTGCGGAAATCGGCCAGGCTGTAGACTTGAAAACCGCCGCTGTCGGTGAGGATGCCGCCCGCCCAGGACATGAAACGGTGCAGGCCGCCCAGGCGCGCGATCCGCTCGGCCCCCGGACGCAGGAAGAGATGATAGGTATTGGCCAGGATCAGGCGCGCGCCGATCTCCTGCAGCGTCTCACTGCCGACGGTTTTGACCGTCGCCCGCGTGCCGACGGGCATGAAGGCGGGCGTGGCGACGGAGAGCTCGCCGATGCGCACGCGGCCCAGCCGCGGGCCCTCCCCGCCGCCCGCGCCCAGCTCGAAACTCACCCGCTCTCCGAGAGCCAACGCCTCTCCCTTCCCGTCGCGGCCGCGCCGGGCGACCTTCCCGTCGCCTTCTCCGGCGTGCTCGCCGACCCTGCCGGTCCCGCCCGCATCCGCGTGCGCCGTCGCGATCCTACCCCATCCCCCGCGCATCGGCTAGAGCACGAGCATGGCGTCGCCGTAGCTGTAGAATCGATAACCGCGCGCGAGGGCCTCATGATAGGCAGCCAGCACGCGTTCGCGGCCCGCGAGCGCGGCCACGAGCATCAGGAGGCTCGTGCGCGGCAGATGGAAGTTCGTGATCAAGCCATCGACGACGGCCGGTCGGCGCGGGGGGCGGATGAACAGCCGCGTTTCTCCGCTGCCCGGCTCCACGCTCCGGTCCGCGCGGGCGCGGGTCTCCAGCACGCGCGCGCTCGTCGTCCCGACGGCGATCACGCGACCGCCGCGGGCGCGCGCCCGCTCGACCGCCCGCGCCGTCTCCGGCGGCAAGTCGAAGAACTCGGGATGCAGTTGTCCGCGGGCGTGGTCCGCGGGACTCAGGGGTTGAAAGGTGCCCGGGCCCACGTGCAGCGTCACCACCGCTCGATCGATCCCCGCGGCTTCGAGCTCGGTGAGCAGGCGCGGCGTGAAGTGCAGCCCCGCGGTCGGCGCGGCCACCGCCCCCGGCTGCCGCGCGTAGACCGTCTGGTACCAGCGCGCATCGTCGGCCGTGTCGGGGCGGCGGATGTAGGGCGGCAGCGGAATCCGGCCGGCGCGCTCGAGAAACGCTTCGAATCCGCCCGGGCCGCCGGCGGCCGGCGTCTCGATCTCGACCTCCCAGCGGCTTTCCTCGATCTGCCCGATCAGGCGCGCGCGAAACCCCTCGCCCAGATCGACCTCTTGCCCCGGACGCAGGCGCCCCGACATGCCCGGCAGCGACTCCCATCGCCCGCGCGCCAGGGCGCGGATGAGAAAGACCTCCGCCGCGCCCCCGCCGGGGATCTTCCGTCCGCACAGGCGGGCGCGGATTACGCGCGTGTCGTTCAGAACGAGCAGATCGCCGGCGCGCAGGAAGCGCGGCAACTCGTGAAAGCGCCCATGTTCGAAGGCCTCGCCGCCGCCGCGCAGGACGAGCAACCGCGAGGCGTCGCGAGGCTCGGCCGGCCGCTGGGCGATGGCCTCCGGGGGGAGGGTATAGTCGTACCCGTCCAGGAGGCGCGAGAATTCCTCCGCGCCCGGTCCGTCCTCCCCCTCGCGTGGCGTGGCGGTGTTCTCCGAGGCCGGGGATGTCCCGCCCGCGCCGCAGCGGGCCGAACGATCGGCGGGCTTCGTCACAACAGCCGATCCTGCAGGTCCCGGGGCGTCAGGCCGAAGAGCTCGTAGGCGGCCGCGGTCGCCAGGCGGCCGCGCCGGGTGCGTTCGATGAAACCCTGCTGGATCAGGAAGGGTTCGAGCAGGTCCTCGAGCGTGTCCTCCTCTTCCCCCAGCATCGCGGCCAGCGTGCCCACCCCGACCGGCCCGCCCTGGAATTTTTCCACGATGGCGCGCAGCAGGCGCCGGTCCATGTCATGCAGGCCGCGGTCGTCGATGCCCAGCAGGGCCAGCGCCGCGCGGGCGATCTCGGGGGTGATCCGCGGCGCATCCTGCATGTCGGCGAAATCGCGCACGCGACGCAGGAGGCGGTTGGCGACGCGCGGGGTACCGCGGGCGCGCGCGGCGATCTCCCCCGCGCCCTCCGCGGTGATCGCGATGCCCAGGATGCTCGCCGAGCGCACCACGATCGGGCGCAGATCCTCCGCCGGATAGAAGTCCAGATGCCCCGTGAATCCAAAGCGCCCGCGCAGCGGAGCGGTGAGCAGCCCGATGCGCGTCGTCGCCCCGACGAGCGTGAATGGGGAAAGCTGCAGGCGCACCGAACGGGCGGCGGGGCCGCGGTCAAGGACGACATCCAGGCGGAAGTCCTCCATCGCGCTGTAGAGATACTCCTCCACCACCCGCGGGATGCGGTGGATCTCGTCGACGAAGAGCACCGCGCCCGGAGTCAGGCTCGTGAGCAGTCCCACCAGATCGCTCGCGCGCTCCAGGGCCGGTCCGCTCGTCATGACCATGCGCGCATTCATCTCTTCGGCCAGCAGGTGGGCGAGGGTCGTCTTGCCGAGCCCGGGCGGACCGTAGAAGAGCAGGTGCTCGAGCGGCTCCCCGCGCTTGCGCGCCGCACCGATGAAGATCGAGAGGTTCTGCTTCAATTCCGCCTGGCCGACGAATTCCGCCAGGCGCGCGGGCCGCAGGGAGCGCTCCTGCACCGGCTCGCCGTCGCGGGGCCGCGGATCGAGCGTTTCCGCGACTTCCTGGATGCCGTCGTCTTCCACTGGAATTGAATCTCCTGTGCGCCGCCTCCGCCGACACCGCTGCCGGCCGACGTCGATCGGCGTCCGCGGGGCGCCGCTCCTCCCCGCGAGGATCCATCGCGCGGGCGCAACCGCGGCAGCCTAGCACAGCCGGTCGCAACGGACAACGCAGGCCGGAGGGTCAGGACCGACCCCGCGGCGCACGTTGACGCTGCAACGCCGCTGCGATCAGCGTCGAGGAGTCCCGGGCCGCGCCCGGGTCGCGGGCGGCATGCTGCACCAGTTCGATCGCTTCGGGCTGGGTGATTCCGAGGGCCACGAGCGCGTCGATCGCGTCCTGCACCACCGGCGAGCGCGCCGCAATACCCGTTGCTTCGCCCAGCCGCTTTCTCAGTTTTCCGGACAGCTCGAGCAGCATGCGCTCCGCGGTGCGCCGGCCCACGCCCGGAACCGCCTCGAACGGCTCGGGAGCCTTCGCCGCCACCGCCTGCTGGATCTGGGCGAGCGATAAACGCGAGACGACATTGAGCGCCATGCGCGGGCCGACACCGGAGATCTCGAGGAGCACGCGGAACAGGTCGCGTTGCTCTTCGCCGAGGAAGCCGAAAAGCTGCCAGCTTTCCGGACGAATGACCAGATGGGTGAAAAGCTGCACGGACGGGGGCGCCGGCGTGCCCTCCGCCAGAGCCGTCAGGCGCTCGCGATCCCCGGCGGGCGTCTGCAGCAGCAGCCCCAACCCCGCCACCTCCACGATCAAGCCCTCTGCGGAGAAGGCCCGCAGCTTGCCGCGCACACTCTCGATCACCGCGCTCCTCCCGCTTCGCGACCCGGCGCGCGCGGGGCTTCCCAGAGCACCCGCGGCGGCGCGGCGCAGCGATTGGCATGGCAGATCGCCAACGCCAACGCGTCGGTCACGTCCAAGGGCAGATCGCCGGGCACATCCTCGAGCAGCCGGCCGATCATGGACCGCACCTGCTCCTTCGAGGCGGCGCCGGTACCCGTCACGGCAAGCTTGACCAGCCGCGGCGCGTATTCGAACAGCGGCGCGCCCTCGCTCAGGGCGGCCACGACCAGCGCGCCGCGCGCCTGTCCCAGGATCAGAGCCGACCGCGAATGGCGCCCGACGAAGGAGTCCTCGAGCGCGACGGCCGCGGGGCGCATCTGCCGCACGAGGTCGCGCAACCCGGAGTGCATGTGCAGCAGGCGCTCGTGCAGGGGTTGTTCGCGCGGCGGCCGCAACATGCCGCTTGCCCGCCAGCGCAGGTATCCGCACCCCGCATCGATCAGGCCGTAGCCCGTGCAGCGGGAACCCGGATCGAGGCCCAAGATCAACATGGGCACCTTGTCCTCAGGATCGACATGGAACCGCGGCCTTCGCGGATGGAGACGCGATCCTCGCGGCGGCGGGGTTCTACTCGCTCTTCAGATGATCCATCGTCTCCTTAGAGACATCGAAGTTTGAGTAGACTTTTTGGACGTCATCCAGCTCCTCGAGCCCGTCGAGCAGCCGCATCAGCTTGACCGCGTCCTCTTCCTCGAGCATCACGGTCGTCTGCGGGATGCGGGAGGCTTCCGCGGAGAGCGCCACAATCCCCGCCCCCGCCAGGGCCTTCGAAACGCTCTCGATCCCGGCCAGCGGGCAGTAGACTTCGTAGGCGTCGTCGGACTCGGCGCTCACATCCTCGGCGCCCGCGTCCAGCACCACCTCGAAAAGCCGGTCCTCGGACACGGCATCCTTGGCGATCGTCACGACCCCCTTCGGATCGAAGAGCCAGGCCACGCAGCCGCTGGCACCCAGGTTCCCGCCGTACTTGCTGAAGACGTGCCGGACCTCGGCGGTCGTGCGGTTCTTGTTGTCGGTCAGCACTTCGACGAAGATCGCCACCCCCGCCGGCCCGTAGCCTTCGTAAGCGCTCTCTTCATACTGGGCCCCGGGGAGCTCGCCCGTGCCCTTCTTGATCGCGCGCTCGATGTTGGCCGCCGGCATGTTGACGGCCTTCGCGCTCGCGATGGCCGTGCGCAGGCGCGCGTTGCCGGTCTGGTCCCCGCCCCCCTCGCGCGCAGCGACCATGATTTCCTTGATCACCCGCGTGAAGATCTTTCCGCGCTGGGCATCCAGCTTGCCCTTCTTACGCTTGATCGTGCTCCACTTCGAATGGCCACTCATCGCGCTTCTCGCCTCCTCCCGCTACGGATGCCGCCCGCTCCGGGGCTCACTCCCACGCGCGATGCCCCGACGGCCCGCGCGACCTGCCTGGGTCCGGCCTAGCTCTTGGCTTCCTCCATCTCCTGCTGCAGGGCGGGCACGAGCCGGTCCATCGTCTCGCGCGGAACCTCCTCGTAGTGGGAGAGCTCCATGCGATACTGCCCGCGCCCCTGGGTCATCGAACGCAGATTGGCCAGATAGCCGTACAACTCGCCCAGCGGGGCCACCGCCTTGACGCTTTGCCGCTTGCCGCGGCGCTCCATGCCCAGGATGCGGCCGCGGCGGCTGCTCAGGTCACCCATGATATCACCCGTGGCCGAATCGGGCACGACGATCTCGAGCTGCATGATCGGTTCGAGCAGCACCGGGTGGCACTTCAGGAAGCCCTCCTTGAAGGCCATCCAGGCGGCCATCTTGAAGGCCTGCTCGGAGGAGTCGACATCATGATACGAACCGTAGTGCAGGGTCGTGCGGACATCGACCACCGGGTAGCCGACGAGCACCCCGCGCTCCATCGTCTCGCGCACGCCCTTCTCGACGGCCGGAATGAACTTCGAGGGCACCACTCCGCCGACGATCGCGTCCACGAATTCGAAGCCGCCCCCGCGGGGCAGCGGCTCGATCTTCAGATGGACATCGCCGTATTGGCCGCGCCCGCCCGTCTGCTTCTTGTACCGCCCCTGGATATCCTCGACCGTGCTCTGGATCGTCTCCCGGTAGGGAATGCGCGGCTTCTTGATGTTCACCTCGACCTTGGCCCGGGCCTTCATCCGTTCGGTCATGACATCGATGTGCTGGTCGCCCATGCCGCTGACGAGGGTTTGGCGCAGCGCGGAATCGACGCGCACATGAAAGGTCGGATCGAAGTCCTGCAGGCGCGTGTAGCCCCCCGTGATCTTTTCCTCGTCTCCCTTGGCCACTCCGCTCACGGCTACGGTGTGCATCGGCTCGGAGAAGGGGATCGGCGTCACCACCACGCGCTGGTCCTTCGAGGAGAGCGTGTCATTGGTGGTCGTGCCCTTGATGCGCGGCGTGGCCGCGATGTCGCCGCAGACCAGCGCCTCCAGGTCGAGGCGTTCCCGGCCCCGCAACGCGTAGAGCGCGCCGATGCGCACCGTCGTCTGCTTGCGCGCGTTGTAGTAGTCGCCGGGGGAGAGCTTGCCCGCATAGCCCCGCAGGATCGTGTATTCACCCAGGCGGTCGTCGAAGAAGGTCTTGAAGACAAAGGCCACCGGGGATCCGTCGATGCGCCCGGCGAGCCGCGCCGGCTCCGCCAGCCCTTCGCGCAGCGCGAGCGGGGCGGCCGCCTCGAGCGGGGAAGGTCCCCAGGCGGCGATGAACTCGAGCAGCCGGTCGAGCCCCAACATCGTCTCGGCCGAAGTCACGAGGATGGGGAACAGGATGCCCTTGTGAAAGCCCTCCCGCAGACCCTTCTGGATCTGCTCGGGCGACAGCGTGCCGTCTTCCAGGTACTTCTCGAGCAGCGTGTCGTCGGCCTCCGCCGCCGCCTCGGTCAGCTTGGCGCGGATCTCGTCCACAGGGCCCTGCGCATCCGCCGGGATCTCGCCCGCACGCGTATGCCCCTTCTCTCCGGCGTGATAGGCCTTGCCCGCCACGACCTCGATCAGGCCGCTGAAATCCTTGCCGCTGCCGATGGGCAGAAAGAAGGGCACGGCGCGGTCGGAAATCTCGCGCTGGATCGACTCGACCGCCGTCGCGAAATTGGCCTGCTCCTTGTCCATCTGATTGATCACGAAGCAGAGCGGCTTGCCGCTCGCCTGTGCCAGGTCGAAGAAGCGGTCCGTGTCCGGCTCGACCCCCGCGGTGCCGTTGACCAGGATCATGGCCAGGTCCGTGGCATAGAGGGCCGCCTCGGACTCGCCGACGAAATCGGGGCTGCCCGCGGTGTCGATGAAGTTCACCTTGAAGCCGTTGTACTCGATCGGCGCGAAACCCATGCTCAGCGTCATGCGGCGCTTCACTTCCTCGGGCGACGAATCGAGGACCGAGGTCCCATCGGCGGGGTTACCCCGGCGCGTCGTGGCCCCGGCCATGAAGAGCAGCGATTCGGCCAGCAGCGTCTTGCCGCTGGCGCCATGGCCGAGAATCGTCACGTTGCGGATCTGCGCGGTATCGTACGCCTTCACGTCGGACTCCCCTTTCCCTTGGGCGAAATCAACGCGCTCCGGCAGCGGCTGGCGGCTCCCGCCGCAGCGCATGCCCAGACCGGCAGGCTTCACGGAAGCGTTCCATCCAAGCAGCCGAAAAGCGTAGCAAAGCCCTCTGCCGGCCGCAATGGGAAGCTCGCCGCACGGGATGCGCGCGCCGCACTCCCCCGTGTTCGTTGCGCCGTCCTGCGCCAAGACCGGGACGCGCCACGCGCGCGGCCGCCGCGCGCGTGCGCCCCGCCTCCCTGCGCCTCCGTCGGCGCGCGCGTGAAAAATCGGCGCGCGCGTGAAAAAAGCGAAAGGGCGTTGGTACAAGACCAACGCCCTTTCGAAGAGATTCCCGGCGGCGACCTACTCTCCCACGCGGTCCCCCGCGCAGTACCATCGGCGCTGGAGGGCTTAACTTCCGTGTTCGGAATGGGAACGGGTGTTTCCCCTCCGCCATTGCCACCGGAAAAACCCGGCCATGGGGCTCGGCGCATCCGCGCCGGGCACTCCCAGGCATGAACCAGAACAACTGGAACGAGGCGGAACGCGAGATCGCCAAGACGTGCAATAAACGTCCGACCAAGCCGCACGGCCGATTAGTACCGCTCGGCTGAACACATTACTGTGCTTACACCT
>JAZDGX010000202.1:0-2760 GCA_043806645.1 Candidatus Eiseniibacteriota bacterium
TTCCATCCATCACCAGCGCGATGACCCCACCCTCCCGGAGGAAGGCCTCGCCCTCGCCGACCAGGAGCAGGCCCGCCGGATCCACCCGGCGCAGCGTCTCTTTCAGATCAGCGGGGGAAACATTGACAAACAGGATCTGGCAGCCGCGCGCATCGGCGTCGGCGTCGATCCGGCGGAGCCGGAGCGGGCGGCCGGACGCCTGCTTGTCTTCGATGGCGTCGGCCAAGCTGGGCCCAAAGGGATCCTCGCCGAGGATGCCGATTGTGAGCGGCGCCGTGACGGAGTCGAACGCCTCGGCCGGCCATTCCACGAATTTGGCGAAGTTGTACACGAAGGCGGCCTTTACCTCGTATTCCGTCGGCGGGCCCGCGCGGGCGCTCGCGGCCACGGCTCCGCCGATCAGCAACGGCAAGCCGCAGCAGACCACCAGCGCCGCACACAGGCGCCGTCGCCGCTTTCCGTGGGGGCCGGATTCGCGTCGAGCCATACGTCTCCACTCGGGTTCCCCCGCGGGAGCCCGATGCACCGCATGAGCGCACGGCCGGGATCTCCGATTCAGGGGCAACCGGGGAACCTGCCTGCCTTCCTTGAGATAGGTCGGCTCCCGCGGCGCCGATCCTTAGATCGGGCCTTCCCCGGACGGAATGGCGGAGGCAATCTCGGGCCGGAGCACGCTGACTCCGGACAGTGGCGTCAGCGCCGGGGATCGAAGCCGGCCGAGGGAAGGGTCGGATTCCCAGCTCGCGGCACCGCAAGGGGTTGGAGGGGTCCGCCGGCCCGGCAAACAAGCTCTATTCGGCCGCCAGCGCCTCGATCGGGTCCAGCGCCGCCGCCCGGCGGGCCGGGAGGATGCCGCTCAGCAGACCCACGAGGAAGCTCACCGCCACGGCGAGGAGCGCGAATGTCAGCGGCGTGTGGACGGGCAGGCCCGGAAGCACCAGGTGCACCAGCGCGGCCAGCCCCATGCCGGCCAGCAGGCCCACCACCCCACCGGTGGTCGAAAGCAGGACGGCCTCGCTCAGGAACAGCAGCAGGATCTGCCCGCGCGTGGCTCCGATCGCCTTGGACAGTCCGATCTCCTCGGTGCGCTCGTTGACCGAGATCCACATCATGGTCAAGATGCCGATCGCCCCGACCAGCAGCGAGATGCCCCCGATGCCGCCGACGGCGAGGTTGACGATGCGAATCACCCGCCCCAGCGTTTCCAGCATCCCGGTCTGGGTGGTGATCGTGAAGTCCTCCTCGCCGGCGTGCCGCTCGGTAAGCACGGCGCGCATCCGCTCCACCGCGGCGTCCACGACCGACGCATTGCCCACCTGAAGATCGATCTCATCGAGCTCCGCGCGGTTGAACAACGCCATGGCGAGGGCGATGGGAATGTACACGGCGTCGTCGATGTCGAACCCCAGGAATTGACCCTTCGATTCCATGATCCCGATGACGAGGAAACGCTGGCCGGCGACGCGCACGTGTTCTCCCAGCGCATTGCGGTCGCCGAAGAGCTCGCGCTTGAGGGTGGGTCCGAGGACAGCCACGGGAGAGCCGCCGTGGGCATCCCCCGGCGGCAGGAAACGCCCGATGCGCACGCCCATGTTCCACACGGCGGGCACCTCGGCCGTCACGCCATAGACGAAGACGTGGCGCGCAAGGTTGGCATACGACACGGGCGCCGTGCCCATCACCGTCGGCACTCCGCGGTCCACGCCCGCAACGCGTTCGAGCGCCTCGGCATCGGCAAGCGTCAGCGGATGGAGCGTGCCCCCCAGCGCACCCGGAATGCCGGAGGTTTCGATCTTGCCCGGGTTGATCGCGACGAGATTGGTGCCGAATTGGGTGAACTGCGAAACGACGTAGATCCGCGTACCCTCACCGAGAGAGGTGAGCAGGATCACCGAGGCGATCCCGATGACGATGCCGAGCATCGTGAGCATCGAGCGCTGGGCATGGCCGCGAATCGCTCGGACCGCCTGCCGCAGGGCATCCTCGAGGGTCATCGTTCCTCCCGCCGGCGGCGTGCCGGCGCGGTCGGCGCGCGCGGGCCCGACGGCTCACGCCCGCTTGCGCATCAGCGCGGCGACCGGATCGAGACGGGCGGCCCGGTGCGCGGGCAGGCTGCCGAAGACGAGCCCCACCGCGATCGACACGACCAGCGCCGCGATCACCGCCCACAGCGGCGGCTGCACGGGAAAGTCGGGCACGATCTTGCGGAGGACCTGCCCCAAGCCGATCCCCGCGCCCAATCCCAGGATTCCCCCGCCCGTCGAGATCATCGAGGCCTCCAGCAAGAAGACCGCGACGATCTGCGCGCCGGTGACGCCCAGCGCTTTGAGCAGGCCGATCTCGCGCGTGCGCTCGGAAATCGAGACGAGCATCACATTCATGATGCCGATTCCCGCCACGGTGAGGGAAATGGCGGCGATGCCCGCGAGGGTGGCCGTCAGCGCCCCGAGGATCTGGCCGAAGGTGGCCAGGACCGCGTCCTGGGTCAACACGGTCACGTCCTCTTCCCCAGCGTGCCTTTCGCTGAGCACCGCGATCACCGCGTCGCGCGCGGCGTCGATATCGCGATGCGATTGCACCTCGGCCATCATGCGGAAGAGGCTCGTGCGATTGAATACACGCATCGCCGTCTCGACCGGCACCGCAACCACTTCGTCGACATTGAGTCCGATGGAGGTCCCGCGGGGCGCCAGCACGCCGATCACCCGGAAGCGCCAGTCGCCGATGCGCAGCATGCGCCCCAGGGGATTGCGGCCGCCG